>JAURWL010000200.1 GCA_030654965.1 Dehalococcoidales bacterium
ACGACCCCGTGGTCGGCGCGAGTCACACATCCAACACCGTCTGGCTCGTTCACACGCGCGACCTTGAGGTTCTCAACGGCACTGGCACTGCCGTCTGCTATTTCTATAGCACTGACAACGGCACAACTTGGCTCAATGGCAGCTTCATCGGCGGCGTCAACACCGACAACAACGAACAGATGCCAAGCATCGCCTGCAAATGGAATGATGGCGCTCCCACGATTTGCTACGCGGTGGTTCCTTCCGATTCACTGATGTTCACCTGGTGCCCAAATGACACCAACTGGACCGTCCCCGAAAAGGTGACCGACCATATCCACACCGGCAACTTCCCCCCACAGGCCGGCTGGATGACCAACTACTCGTCCGTGCTCTATGGCGGCGTCGGCCCCACCAACCTGTACTTCGACTACTTTGGCCTGACCGGAATGGAGGACGAGCGCCCGGTCGTACAGAAGCTCACGGCTCTCGCCGCGCGGCCCAGCCCGGCGCTCGACCGAGCGGTCATAGACTACAACCTGCCCAGAGCCGGCTCGGCCCGCGTGTCGGTCTTGGACATTGCCGGCCGTGAAGTCGCAGTCCTCGCTCACGGTACGCTCGCCGCCGGGGCGCACAGCGCTGTCTGGGACTGCGCAAACGTGCCCGCCGGCGTCTACCTTGTCCGGTTTGAAACCGGCACCGGCTCGCAGACCGGCCGCCTCGTAGTCTCACACTAGTTCACTGCCTGGAATCACGAAGCAGGGCCTCCCGGCCCTGCTTCCTTTTGCCCAGCTCAGTTCCTGCTCACACGAAATCGAGCTTGACGGACGGCGCGGACGGGGGATAATTGTATGTTAGCGGGTTAGTTGGTAGATCCGAGAGAACCTCAGACCGGGCCCGGCAAGCCGGGCCCGGTGTTTTTCTAGAGCGTTTCTTCGTCTTCTGGGCGCCAGGCCGGGTCAACGATGCAGAGGAATTCGATTTCCTCTTTCCCCGTATTCTCAAGCCACTGCACTGAGCCGGGCGGAATGTAGACCGCGTCGCCGGCCGTAACTCCTGCCGTCTCGACGCCGATGTGCATCACGCCGGTTCCCCGGACCAAGTAGTAGACTTCGGACGTCTTGAGCCGATGGGCTTGTGACCGCGCGCCGGGCGCAAGCTAGGCCACAGCCAGGGAGTAGCGTATCGCCGCCGGGTCGCGGGCCGGGTGGAGGAGTTCGCGCAGCCGGGTTCGGTCACCGGCCGTGATTTCCCTGCAGTCTTTCAGCTTCTTGATGAACATCGTTAGGGTTGGCAGTTAGGAGTTAGCGGTTAGCAGTTAGGAGTCGGCCGAACCCACCGGCGAGAACATCGTCCCGCTAACTCTTAACCCCTAGCTCCTAACTCTCGTCAGTTCAGCTTCCCGACCGCGTGTTCGACCGCGTCGAGCAGTTCGCCCGATTTCACGGCTGCGGTCAGGTTGTTGATGTCATCATGCACCGGCCGGTCTTCGACCATCTTGGTGACGTACTTGCGCACGAAGTCGTAGGCGACCTGGGTACCTTTGCCCGCTTTGAGCGGCTTGCGGAACTCGACCGCCTGCGCGCCCGCCATCAGTTCGATGGCGACCACGTACCAGGAATTGTCGAGAATCTGCCGCGTCTTCAGGGCGCTGGTGAACGCCATCGAGACGAAGTCCTCCTGGTCGGCCGCGGCCGGTATCGAGCCGATTGAGGCCGGGGCCGAGAGAATCCGGCTCTCGCAGATGAGCATGCCCTGAGTGTACTGGGTCAGCATCAGTCCGGAGAACATCCCCGCGCCCTTGGTCAGGAACGCCGGCAGGCCGCAGGAGAGGTTCCGGTTGAGCAGCCGGTTGGTCCGGCGCTCGGACAGCACCGCAATCATCGTCACGCATTCGCCGGTCAGGTCGAGCGCGAGCCCGAGCGGCGTGCCCTGAAAGTTCGCGCCGGTCAGGTAGGCTTTTTCGTCCGGGAA
>JAURWL010000045.1 GCA_030654965.1 Dehalococcoidales bacterium
CAGTCACAAATAGAGTTAGAAATTGCGATTTAAAAAACAAAATGGCTACAAGCCGAAGCATGTAACCATTTGATTTGAAGCGTATTTCTTGGTGGCCCGGGGCGGAATCGAACCACCGACACAAGGATTTTCAATCCTTGCGTTTATATATTCGAAAGTGTTGATTGATGTAGATATTTTTCAATAAAACTGTTATTAAACAATAACTTAGTAAATATATTGTAATTTTGTTGTGTTGGTAAGTGTTGGTTGATATACTCTAAAAAGGGTTACAAGTAGCTTACAAGTAAACCAAAAAGGTTACAAGTAGCTTACAAGTGTTCATCAATTAATGGCGATAACAATATGGCAAAAACGAAGTTTACGGCGGGTCGAATCGCATCATTTAGTTGTGACGCCGGAAAGAGTCAAGAATTCCTTTGGGACGCTAGTGCACCGGGTTTGGGTCTACGAGCAACTCCCCGTGGTGATAAATCTTACTTCTTTCAATCGAAGCTCGATGGGAAAACACTACGGACTACGATCGGTTCGATTACTAATTGGACGATCCCTGAAGCTGAAGCTGAAGCGCGTCGCCTGCAAACTCTCATCGACCATGGTCATGATCCACGGCAAATCAAAACAGATAAATTGATTGCTGCACAGGATGTTCGTGATGCACGCGAGGCCGAAGAACAGGCGCTTGAGCAGAAATCAGTGCGGGAGGCAGTCACATTAGGCGATGTGTGGCCACTATATGTCAAAGACCGTCAGCAGCATTGGTCAGATCTTCACCAACGCGACCATAAGAAAATTATTCAAAAAGGAGGGGAGAAGCGGTCGCGGAGTAGCAAGTTGACGGAGCCTGGCCCACTCGCTGCCTTCGTTGATATGAGATTGGTTGATATAACAAAAGACAGGGTCGAAGAATGGGCTAAAGTAGAATCGAAAAGGCGAGCTACCCGTGCGCGTTTAGCGTTACGTCTCTTAAGGGCGTGCCTTTCCTGGTGTGTGGAGCAAAAAGAATATCGAGAGATCTTGACCGAAAATGCAGCTAAAAGTAAGCGAGCGAAAGAAAGCCTGGGTAAGTCCCGACCGAAGAAGGAAGATGTACTTCAGAAAGCACAATTACCTCACTGGTTTGCTGCTGTTCGTCAAATTCAAAATCCGATAATCAGTGCATATTTACTATGTCTTCTCTTGACTGGCGCAAGACGTGAAGAGATGGCAGGGTTGAAGTGGGTAGATGTCGACTTTCGATGGAAATCAATAAAACTAGCGGATAAAGTTGAGCCATTTCGCATCGTTCCTTTGACCCCATTCCTTGAAGATTTACTAATGAATCTTCCACGCGAGAATGAATGGGTTTTTTATAGTAGAACTTCCGCATCTGAACATATCACTGAACCCAGTATCGCCCATCGCAAAGCATGTAAAGAAGCTCAAGTAATATTAACCTTACACGGAATTCGCCGCTCATTCGCCTCCCTTTGTGCTTGGATAGCCATACCGAATGGCGTACCGCAACAAATTATGGGTCATACACCCAGAACAGCACATGATACTTATTATAAGTTTTGGCCTATTGAACTATTGCGGGCATTTCACACAAAAATTGAAACATGGGTGCTTAACGAATGTTTTGGCAGGGCAAACCCTTCCGTCGAAAAGGAATTTGGATTTGAAGGTGGTTCGTTGAAAGAATTTAGTGATGCTTAATTTTTTATTCGGCGGGACGATTCTTCTAAATTTTTATTGAATTCAATATTTTCGTCGCGCTATGATATAGCGTCAAAGGACAAATAAGAGCTGTGTTGGTCATCGCTATCATCTAACGTCAATATCTCCAGCTCAATTTGAGCATCTGCCAATTTGATCTTTGCATCTGCTAATTCCGACTCATGTCCGGCCCCCTTCTCTATGACAGCAAGCAGCGCAACATCTGGCCGAATACGGAGAGCTAACTCGACTAGGCTCTTGACATCAGCGGACCTCAGTCCATGCCACGAAGATTTCACTTCGCACAGAATAGCCCGCCCATCTACCAGCATAAGTAGGTCAGCCTCTGCATTAGACTTCTCCGATTCATTGGAAAAACCAAAACAAGTTGGCTCTACGAACACTACCGCCCCACGCGCCCTATCCCGTATCTCCGATAGAACCCATATGAGTGAAAGTGTGCTCCGGTCGCGTAAGCTCGCGATCAAGAATTCATTGGCGCGAAATAACCAACTAATAGCAACCGGTGCTCTCGTCGCATTTTGACAAACTCCACAATCCAGTTCAGACGACAGTGCACTAAAGTCAACCCAATTCCGGTGATGGCAATCTGGACATGTCCATTGGTATCCTTGATAAATCATCTGTCGTTGTCTAAGTTCAGCCAAGCATTGATCTAGTGTTTCTGCTTCGCTCCTTTCCCAATCATAACTATCGTTTGGGTCTATATGCTGAGGTGTTGCCTTCCAAAATTCCTTTCGATATACCTTCCAATCGTCAGTCAACTGGTCGTAACTGATAGCTTCCATAGGGCGCTTAATCGTACGTGCAGCCTTAACAATAAGCTCTGCTAGCGCCACCAAGTCGCGACTGTCTTTCAAGTCGAAGGTGTTGTGTTTGTGGGATTCCTTCGTTAACCGATTTATCGTGGGAGTAACCTGGTCAGTTCCTAGATGCTGCGCCCCCCCCAGCTTCGCAAACATATCTCGCAAGAACGGGTGTAGAAGAAGCTGCTTAGCTCTTTGCAAGCCCCCAACCATACCTAGAACTCCAGTCAAGTAACGTGCCTCGTTTGATGGACGAATCCAGGCCAATTTATTTTCGGGAACAGCGCGATTGTAAATCTCCTCATGCTTCGCCTCTCGACCATCCAATGCAAATGCATATTGCATCGCCTCGTAGGCAGAGGGCACGGTAATGGTATCAATGGGATGGTCTAAGCTGACAAACACGCTCAAATTTCCATCGCCATTCTGGCGTGCATGCGGCACTGAGTTATGTTGGGATGGATTGTGCAAAGTAACCTTAAATGCACCTGACATTCGCCAACGTGGAGATAGCTTCCAACGATTCGATTCTGACCTGCGTGCGCCCGGGCCGTCGTACTCCAAAATTAGGTCCGTGCACCAGTAACCCAATGTGAACGATTGGCGGACTGGAGCAACTTGCACATGGTCCGGAACGATTTGTGGTGGACGTGCGGACGGGAATTCCCATGTAAATTTAGCCAGATCCGGTAACATGAACAGCCCACTACCAAATCGATTGCCGAATCTTGCTTCTGCTAGAATTTTTTCTGACGGAACGATCTCAGATATGTCAACGACTACGAGAGGTTTAATCAACGACCACTGTTTGGTGGTAATCAATAGATCTCGAACTTTTTCGAGTTCATCGATAGACAATGAGGTTGAGCTTAGGACGATTTGCGACTGTCCACCCGATCCACTGTTTACGTGGTTTCGATGTATGAGAATTTCGCCAATAAGGATAAGGAATTCCGGGTCGTCAAGATCTTGAGGGGCGATCTGTAAGCAGCACAAATCGCTGTCAAGCCAGTCAGGAATTAAATGGCGAGCGTTCCAAAATAGCAATCGATCGCTGAACGACCTTCCGACCACAAGATTGAACGATTCACTCCAACAATTAGTTCGAATGTTTAGCTTCGGCGCAAATAATGCTGAAGCGATCGACAAACTCGTAGCCCGTTTGTTAGCGAACTGTGCGATTGCCTGAGATTCGCTTTGAACCATCGTTAAATCACGAGGCACACACTTGCTACGATCTGACTGATTTTCGGCAGACACAATTGTTAGTAAGCCTGCTGTAGCGTTTGCGTCGGGAGGATACAAACCCGTGCTGGCGCTGTGATGGTAGGTACCAAGGTTATCATTAAGAAAATGTGATGGATTTTCCGTATGCCAGCTATCAATTATTTGAACTGGAAAGTTCTCAAGAGGACTGCCATTGAAACGCGCTAGCTTGAAAATAGTGGACAGTGACGACAGGGGCGAAAACCGATAGGATGGTTTGAAGCCAAACACGTCTAGACGAGGCTCACTACGGAACTTATGGAATATGTACTCGGCAGGCGAAATGCGTTCGTGCAAATCCAAAATATCATCCGCACTTAATTGAACGTACGAATAAATTATGTCCGGGTCGTATGCTTTAAGCCAAGGGATAAATTCAGCAACGATCGTTTTGTCCTTGCATGGAGCAATGAGACTGAAGCGACCACCCCACCTGGCATAACAATCGGCGAAGATGCCATCCATAATGAGTTGCGCATGCTCACAGTCCTCTACCAGAAACGCGATTCGTAGGGGCCTTGGTCTCGCCCATCCCTCAAGTTCACGTGTAGTCATCCACTATTTCCCGTATCAGATTTTCTAGTCCGCGTTGAGCATGAAGCTGGTCAGCGAATCTGTAAAGATATTTTTTGCTCGCCAGAAAAAGCGTTGCCCAGCTTTCACAAAAAAAGGGGGCAACGTGAGAGTAATTATGATTAACCGTTCGCCTTTGGTTATCTTCGGAAGGGTTTCAAGATTCGACCAGCCGCTGCCCCGGGAATTCTCATGTCCGTCCGATTCTAGGTCATTTTTCGCCAACTCCCAATCTTCAGAAAATATTGTCATGTTTGTGTTTCTTGCAATTTATTTTTGTGAATTGGCCCGAACTGAGTAGGTCAAAATTCGCCTCAAATCTAAAATCTAAGTATTTCAAAGAACGGTCTCAGAATATCAATCAGATGCGCGGTAAACCGCGTTATTGGACATCGGACGTCGACCAACTGATATTTATTTTGAAAGTAAATTTATGCAATTCCTAAAGATTTTTAATTATGTACGTGTCCAAATAGTTGCTTTTCGCTCCGCCTGGAAACAGCAGAGAGACATGATGACCCTCATGCAATGGCGATTTACTTGCACGGTTTGGTTACTCTCCCTGATCGCATTCGTGATCGCATCCGTGATCGGAGAAATGCCATGAACGAGCAGTCATATTATTTGGGAGTGAAGTCGTTAAGCAAAAGGACAACTCGTTCACGAAGTGATGAAGAGGTATTTTTTCGAGTGATGCAACACAACATGCGGGAGAACGTCGCAGACATTGGAATCAGAAAAGTTAGCCCAATTGATGCAAGTCGGACATACCTAAATATTTCATTGTACGAAAGTGGGGATTCGGCTGCTGCTGTTTCGGAGTTTGCAATTCAATTAATTCGTGCAAAAGTGAAGAAATATGCGAGCAATGCCGGGCTTGGCATTGAGTTGATATTTTCATTACCCAATGATCTAGAAATTGATTACGTAGCGTTTTTTCGATTTGCCACTGAGTGGGCGAGGCGATATTTCGAGGTTCCATTGCTAAGTTCAATTATTCACTACGATGAGTCAACGCCACATTGCCATGTGATTCTCATCCCAATTGTTGATGACAAATTGGCGTCGTCAAACGTACTAGGGGACAAAGCCAACACTTACAAAATACAGGATGATTTTTATAACGACGTTGCGAAGAAATTTGGACTCGCTCCACATCGTTCAACAAGTGAAAAAAAGCCTAAGCAACGCTTCAGCAAGTCAACGGTGCGAAGGCTTGATTCGGCAATTTTTGAGAAATTACGTTCCGTTTACGGCATTAGCGAAGAGGTGTTGGTCGCTTTGTTTAAAGGTGACAAGATGAAGCTGCTTGCGTTGCTGGATATTCAAATGCCAAAAGGATCATTTGACGGGTTCGTCAATGAGTTATCGATGGAGAAAAATAAAACATCGATAGGACTTTCTGCAAAAACTCCTATAGGACATTTTACCGCTGCGGAAACTGCTAAAAAGTGCCCAGAAAACTTCGATGAAAAAGAAAGTCCTATCTCTGTGTATAGGACTTTTAATGAAGGCACATCCGTTGTACCTCAAGTTGGCGAGATTTGGAGCGACCAAAAACGGTCGATTGAAACAACTACTGCCGGTGATCCGCCACCTCCGATCACGCCTGCCGCCAAAGCTTCGCCAATCGTTATAGAAGTTCATATTCCGATTGAGCCAGAAAATGGTGCGCTCACTATCCCTGATCAATATTCGCGTCAAAGTGACAACGATAATTATCTGCGTGATTGGAATGAGCGAATTGGAGAATTTGTTGATCGCACGGTGAACAAGTCAGCAAAAAGACTGGTCTTGGATGCTGTGAACACGGCGCTCATGTCGCTCCGATTCAAGAAAATGAACAAAGTGGCTTAGAATTTTTTGTGTCACGGGTGGTTAAGCAATGTCACGCAACGTCACGGCATGTCACGACATGTCACTTTGCAGCGCATTTGCCCGATCACTTGGGGTGGTCACATTGTTTAGGTGGTTTGTGTCCATCCCGAGATACGCCATCTGCGACGCGTCCTTTGACAATTAGTACGGGAGTTTTTCACGTTTATTCGTGTCGCCAATTTAAATTCTAAGTATTTTAAATAATGGCTACACAATGCACCTAAGAGTGCGTTAAACCAGTTTATTGGGCATCGCACTTTAATTAAATTTTTACTTACTCTACAAAGAAAATGATGAAAAAATGAATATTACTGATCTGGTAAACGATCAAAAACATGCTCTTAACGAGAAAATTATGCGGCTTAACGAGGTAGCGTATTACCTAAAATTATCAAAAAGCACCCTATATAACCACATAAGGGCCGGTGGGTTTGTTACCGCCATTTCACTTGGTGTTAGGGCACGCGGCTACTTGCGCAGTGATGTAGATGCCTGGATTGAATCTCGGATCAAGGCAGGAAAGGCGGCTGCATAATGAAAAATCAACCAACAAACCAATTAAGAAAAACGAGCACGATAACGCTTGTTCATTACAAAGATTTTGCACAACATGCAATCAAAGAGACACGTGCTTTGTTAATGGATAATGGCTGGCGTAGTGGGCTAAATGCCGCAAATTTACAGCAGCCTACGGCATTGAAGGTCGCTGCTCCTATGAAAGCTTCAAAGTCATATCCATCGATAGATCGAGAGATGCGCAGCCATGTTGGGACTGATTGCGCTGCATTTTGGTTGAATCGCCAAAGCCAAACATTGAGAAGTTGGGCCTCGACCGAGCTGGGGCCGATTCGACCAATTCGTATCAACGGTAGATTGGCTTGGTCTGTTTCAGAAATAAAAAATATTCTAAATGGCGCTTCAAAATAATCGCAAATAACTGAATCCATATTTGTCGAATAGCGAGCTGAAACAAAATGAAAAAGGAAAATAAAATGAGCAAAACCATAAACGAAAACATTCCAGAATTAAAGATTGAATTTATTGATGATGGTATCGGGCAAGGGTTGATTTCACTTGAGCAAGATGGTTGCGGAAATCAAGATTGTGTCGCGATCCATCCGATACATTTGCGATATATGGCAGAGCAATTCGGATTGATAGAAGCGTGCGACCAACAATCACAAAAAACCATTGCCATGTTAACTCGAAGATTATTGTGCCTGCGCGATAGGGTTGATCATCTCGCCAACAGGTTGATGACGCATTCTGGCATTGAAAATTCCGACATGTTCTATAACCAAACTTATGCCAGGGCGACAGCAGATGTAGCTCTTGAGTTTTGTGTTGACTTGGATATTGGTATACCTAAATAGAACGAAATTTTGTCTTGCAAAAAGTAAATCAAAGGATATTGAAAGTGGCAGCAATAAAAAATGAGGTTAGCCGGAAACTTGTCGCTCAACCCGACATGACGCAAAAGGAAAGAGAGCGTGGCATTGCCATGGTGGGGCTTTCCACCATTTATGCCAATGCAAACACAGCAATGGCATTCACAAGAGGAACCTTTGACGCCGACGAGAAGATGAATACGTTGGCCTTTTCAGACGTCTTGGAGGAAAAAGTCAACAATGTCAAATCTGGAGACTTATCAGACATGGAGGCGACCTTAGTCTCTCAAGCAGTAGCGCTCGATGCTATTTTCAATGAACTTGCGAAGCGTGCCGCAAATGGTATTTTGCACTTGCCCACATGCGAAATGTTCCTTCGTTTGGCAATGAAGGCACAGTCGCAGTGCCGGGCGACGATTGAAACGCTGGCGGAAGTGAAGCAACCGAAATCAGCCACCTTCGTCAAACAGCAGAATGTAGCGTATCAGCAGCAGGTAAATAATGGCGAAAACCCAGCGAGCCGCAAGTGTGAAAATTCACCTTCGCACGGGAAAAATAAACCAAATCGAAAAAACGAACTATTGGAGAATAAAAATGGCGCATGGTTGGACGGTAGAGCGACGCCTGCAACAATCGATAATGATCCGCAACTGGAGACCTTGGGAACAATCAACTGGAGCAAAAACACACGAAGGAAAGCAGCGCTGTAGTCAGAATGCTTTAACTCATGGCGGCTACAAATCAGATTTAAAAGAAGAGCTTAAGATGTTGAAAAATTTTCTGCGTGAAGCCCAGAAACAATTGCTTAAAAATTCGAATGCCTAGAAGTCAGATTGCGAGAAATTTTAGAAAAAACCTCCAACATAATGCCGTAGTGGTAACTCACAGATATAGCCGAACCCAAATTTTTGTTCATGGATTAGTCTTTCTTCGAATTCCAAACCATCTTCTGGATGTCAATAGAAATCGAGTAATAAACAGATCGAAGAAAGCGGGGAATATAAGCCTCTGGTACCGCCAATTTTCTGAGGCGATCAATTGAGCGAGAGATTTGGTTTGTTGCATCCTCTTGAGTTTGCAGCATTGTCAGGGCTGGATTTCTCTCGAAGTCTGGCAATCCATCGTCGACGTTACGTAGCGCAGATGGGTATGAATAAATATAATTTGGCATAGTTGTTTTAATTACTTTGCATCTTGAGATGTAACTTGCCGTCATTGCCAATAACAACCTCGCTGGAAATATCGAGGCCTCTATCCACCTGATATTTGATCCCGTGTCTGAAAGTGCCAATGAAATTTGGAATTTGAGTGCTCAGCGATTGCGCCAGTTCCACCGGAAGCCAGCATGCCGGATCAGAAACAGCAGTCGGATCACCGAAGCGTTTATCTGCTTCAAAATTTAAGGTGTTGCGTCGGCCATTTTTCATCTTGGCATTTTCCTTCAAAAGAGATACTTGAATTCACCAGCTATATTTTCAGTCGAGTTCTTTGATAAGTAATTTACTCCATGCTAGTTCTCTTGCTGATTTATCTGGAATGTTGGCATGAAGGTTTCGCTGCCCACCACGCCAAGTCGTAATGGTTCGTTTCGGACTTTCATGCCAACCGATATTGAACGCAACTTCGTCAGCAAATAAAATTTCTTTTGATGGCGTTGAAAAAAACTCGATTGTGCTCCATTCCGGAAGATGGTCGTATATCCACCATGCAATTGCTGAAGCATCTGCATTTCCTGATAAGACTAGTTTTGATAGATGAGGAATGCTAATACATGCCATTGCGCCACATCCGTGGCCATACTTATCTTTAAAATCCCATGTGTGTGCCCCATCATTATCTTCAGCACAGTTGTGTTTGCCTACACCTGTAAGATTAACGTTAGGACTGCGATATCCGGAGCGAATGTGGATACGACCGAAAGCATCCTGTAAAGGGTCTAGTAGAAGTTGGCAAAGTTGGCGACCTGATTTAACAGCAAGATCAATATTGGTCGGAATATTTTTTATTCCGTAATGGACAGCGATTTCGCTATACAGAAATTCACGCATATGAAAATCACGAGAAAGTGGAATTCGTCCGAGTTTATCCAAACCTGAATAACTTTCTGGGTCAAAATTATATTCTGTAGTCATTGTAAAATGTCCCTCTATTTTTGTTGAGTAATTTTGGATTCGCTGATTACATCCCACAACTCCACCAGAGTACCATCGTGCAACCAAACCAAGGCACACATAAAATACAAGCCAGTCGATGCGAAGAAGTTTTCATAGCGGATCATCTCGTTCCCGACTAACGTGTGATAGATCCAGTAGCAACCATCCACTGACCAGTACCAGGCGAAAAGAGCGCCAAGGATATTCCAGGATAATTTGCGGTAGTGGTATGCGTTGAGCAGTGTTCGTAAGCACCATGGCGCGGTGAGGTAGGTGAAGAAGGCCATCACGAAGCAGATGCCTATGTCCCAGTCACTGGCTTGGTAGTAGTAAGATCCCCAGATGAGCCAGCTCATGCCGATGGCTAATGTGAATAGTTTCCAGGGACGTAGCAGGTCGGTCAAATATAGATTTAATTTCATATTGAAAACTATACAATAGTGAGGGACTCGATAACGCATTCGTCTCGCATTTATTTTAGCGGCAATTAATTTTACTTCGTATTTTTCAGGTTATATCGCCACCCGGAGATCCGCATGCCATTCACGCCTTTTCATTTTGGTCTTGGTGCACTTGCCAAAGCAGTAGCACCAAAGAAATTTAGTTTCGCCGGGTTTGCATTAGCGCAGGTAATGATGGATCTTGAGCCTGGTTACAAAATGCTGACTGGCTCTGCCAGTGATCTGCATATCATCACGCACAACCTTATCGGCGCATCTGTTATTGCGATTGTCACTTATGGTGTGTGGCGATGTTGGGAACGAATCAGGCCAAAGCGTTATGCCCAGGCGCATATATCCGGTGGTGTGCTGGCAGGCTCTTGCGTGTTTGGTACTTTGTCACATGTCTTTTTGGATGGCATGTATCACATCGACATGGGTTTGCCGCAGGCGAAGTGGGTGATTGCGCGGGCTAACGTAGGTGGCTTTTCTGGTACTGAAGCGCTATGCCTTGGCTTTGCAGTTGCTGGCGCTGCTATCTATGCCATGCGTCTACTTGCCTCGCGAATTAAGATACACAGAAGATGAATATTCTAAACAGATCGAGCTTTTAACCACCAATTTCGCAACTTCATACCTCACTGACTATTGCGTCACCTGATTTCGCCAATTGCACTATTTTGACGGCAAGCGGCGTCCGTTGCACTTCATGACTGGCTGACTCTACTAGCGAAATTGCCTCATTGAATTTGCCAAGTTGCCGGAGTAATTCAGCCTTTTCAGTTGGAGAAGATGGATTGCCATTTTCAAGTAGTTCCAACAGCGCCAGACGATTTGCTGTTGCCTCACCAAAGCAGAGTGCAGGTTCTACGCTCCATGGTTGCCCATCTGATCTTAGTCGATTGTGGTCGTTACTGTTTCGCCATACTATGCGGCGTGCTGTGGCTTCCCGTTCTGGTGTCAGGTTTGAAGTGTCCTGTAATACTTCCAGCCAGTCTTCAAGCTCCGATGGAATATAGCGAGGCGCGTTTTTCAACCCCATTGGTAATTCGTTCCAAGCGTCTTGTTCTGCTAACTTTCCTTCTTTATCCCCAGTAATCTTCGCATACCAGATCGAGATCTTACTCATTGGACTGGGTTCCGAAGGCTTGTAACCAAGTTCCGTTGCATCGCTTTTCCAAAATAAGCTCTGGCACAAAGGGCAGCGCACCAAAGGTGTGAAAACATTAGAGAAACCTATATTGCTTTCGCCGTCAGTCCAGTACTTGATAGTCCAGCTACTGAATGAAGATAACACGCTCTTGTGCAATTTTCCGTCACAGTGAGGGCAGGCAATTATCATTGGAGGTGCGAATCGTGTCATGTGCTGTCGCTTCAATCAAGAAATGTACTACGGCAAAAAAGGGGGTGTTCGTTGTTAGCGCTTGGTTCGGGTTTATTTGTTCGGGCTTAGTTCGAGTTTATTGGTTCGAGGTTAGTTCGCGATGTATTAAGCTATGACAGCGAATACTAATTCATGACAAGTTTAACGCATCTGTGATCCGCACTAACGCCTCTTTTGCACCTAAAGGAATGCTAATATCCCGATGCAAACCCACTTGGCTTTCAGACGGATTGATGCGGATAAGTGGGCAATTGAGTTCTTCGCCGAAATGACGTGCGCTTGGAATCGCCGTTCCAGCGCCAATTTCAATAACCACCGGGCGTGATGCGCGGGCGACCCAGGTTAGTAGGCTCGATTCTGATTGTTCGTAACGATGCCCTTCAAAATCCCAATCACCAAACATCAAGATATTCGGCCGTGCCAGGCCGCCACAGACAGGGCAGCTTGGTAGCGCTGAAGTCAGTTTACAATTGGCGACATCGACAACCGGCTGAAAATCATCGGCAGGCCAAGCTTCTTGCCCGCATTGATCCATACATTGCAGCATGTGAATCGAGCCGTGACATTGCGTGGCATGTTCAGGCTTAAACCCGGCTTTTTGAAACTGCCCATCTACATTGCTAGTGAAGTGCCTCAAACCCAGTGGCATTTGTTCTGCAAGTTTTAACAAGCGCTGGAAGCCTTCATGCGGCACGGTGTCGCGATAAAGCTGCAAGCGATGACCGTAAAAGCCCCATGCTAATTCTGGATGTTGCTGGAATGCTTTTGGGTTTGCGATCTGGGTGAAATTGATGCCCAAGTTACCAAGGGCAGGGTAGGCGTTCCAGAAGCCGTTTTCGCCCCGGAAGTCTGGCAAACCCGAATCTATGCCAATGCCTGCGCCGGAGGTGATGATTAGGGCATCTGATTCGGCGATGAGTTCTGCTGCGGCGTGGACAGCGCTTCTAACTAATGAATTTTCGTTAGTCATATAAACTTAAAATATAAGGTCATTGCGTGTTCTGCTTCGTATAGCCGAATAGGACATCGAGTCGTGCAAAGCCGCATACAACTCATTAAATTTTCCTTATTGGAAGGCTGGACGAGATAAAGCTGGATTCTTTTCAATCATGGATTGCATGAGTTGTGGCTTGATTCACTTTACTTAATTTGCACGGTGATCAGATTAAAATTAAATTCATAGCATTCAATTCTATAGGGTTTATGTTTCCCGTAAGTTAGTATCTTGTTTAATTTATACTTCCAGAAGATAATTTTTTTGTGAATCATGAATTCAGGACATAGCTGGCGAAACAGGCAATATCTTTAACGTCACTACCCCCAAAGCTTAAAATTTTAAGAAAATCAGATATGCGAATAGAACGATTTATCACCTTAGAGTGGGCAAAGAAGCTTGAAAAGGAAATTGCCGACGGCGCGATTAAAAATCTGGCTCAAATGAAGAATGGTTTGATGAGCGGGGACGACACAGGTTTGAAATCTGTATGGGAGGAATTTTGCGTCCAGGTTCAAGGTGAAGAATCTAATTTTTTTGAAGAATACATCGATATTGTAGAAAATTTTATTGCTCATGCACTGAACGAAAAGCAACGTATCGAAAAAATGGTGCTATGGTTGGCTACCGACGATGGATTTGATTGGGTTGATGATCATTTTTCGGATGAAGATGGTGATGAAAATTTACCTCTTGATATGAGCGCCATCGTGGAAAAAATTGCGTCTAGTGTAATCAGACAAGCGTCAGATTTTGAAAGTGATTCTGTTTACAATTATTTGCATCAGATCGAAAATGAAGACGACGAAGACGACGAAGACGACGAAGACGAAGAAGACGAAGAAGACGAAGAAGACGAAGAAAAAGAGGGGAAAAACGAAGTACCGAGCGCGTTACTTGAAGATCAAAATGGGTTTGAAAACCAGCCATCCTTGAATCCGAATGTTTTGGCATTGGATGGAATTGCCA
>JAURWL010000058.1 GCA_030654965.1 Dehalococcoidales bacterium
CTGGCCATGCAAATGTGAACTTCAGATTTGACCGAGCGTATCTCATGGTAGTATGACCATTGATCGATTTCGACGTGATAGTATGTTGTACGAGTGTCATATAACCTGCCAAAGGTCCAAGAACGATCGTATCATCATAAGGGTTATTAGGGTTATCTGGATCGGAGCAGGGTTACCTGGGTTTCCTGGTGACCCCGAGTTATCGCCTAAGACTGCTCCGGCTGGCCAGGTTACCGAGTCTGTGAATGGGTTACCGCTTCGTTCACAGCCACACCCATATTTCCCTTAAATTTGTATTCTACTTCGCAGATCCACTGAGAACCATCGACCTTTCCTCTGCGTTGCATCTTGTTTTGTGTCTGACACGTCGAATTTCCACCCTGCGGTCGCTCCACTTTGCCGCCTATCCCGCCAACACAGGTATGAGCTCTCGAGTGGAATGCGTGCGTGCGTGCGTGCGTGCGTGCGTATAGTGATACGTATATTGCGCGCTCGACACACGACGGCAGCGGATATCGCTGGGTGCGGCGTTCGAGCATGTCTGACTTGGACGAGATGAGAGCGATGCAACGCAGCATTCGCTTTTGCTTGCATCGTTTCTTGGAGCATCGGAAGTGTAGTGCAGTCGTATCATAGCTTGACGTCACCACCATCGTCTTGACGTGCTTCGGGCAATCTGGTGTCATCAGCTGGAGAAGCAGGTCGAGCAGCACACGCACGCGGGCGACTCGATAACAGAAGGATGTTGCATCGTGCATGCCCGCACGATGTCGAGGGTGCAAGTGCAGGTGCAAGGATGCTCGTATTTGAGCCTGCGCTGTACTGCGCTAGTCGACGACAGAGAACGATGTCGCGCCTGGGGAATCAGATCAATGGACGTGTACCAATAAGGGCAACACAATCCGTGCAGTTGCCTTAATCATGGCTACGTGTGAATTCTTCTCACGAGTGCATGTTCCCCTTTGCTCACTCGTGACTTGCCCTATTGGCTGATGCGCGAAGCAGTGTGCTCGCTCGTTTTCTCCACGTCCTGTCGCGTCATCATACTTCACCTTATTGCCACTGCTGAGCGCATTCCTCCAAACTCCGCACCCTCTGCGCGCGACGCGACGCGACTTCACCACCGTCGCTGCATACTAGGTCAGGCAATACGTCCAAGGTCAGCAGCAGCAGAATACGGTTGCCAGGACGCTCCAGCCTTGCGACCATGCGCTCCCGTCAATACCGTTAGAATTTCATCGGCTGCGCTACTCACATGATGTCGCTTGCTACTTGTGCACGCACTCATTCTTGATATGTCTTTCTGCCTGTTCTCTCTCTCTCTCTCTCTCTCTCTCTCTCTCTCTCTCTCTCTCTCTCTTTCTCTCTCTCTCGATGCTCTCGCTCTCTCTCGCTCTCTCGCTCTCTCCGGCATTCTCGCCTGGTGCTGCCCTCTGCTAAAGGTTCTCCTCTTTTCTCCCACTGCTGCCGCCTCTGAGCGCATACCCCGCTCTCCTTCACTCTTTCAGATGTCATCGTCTTCCTCTTCTGCACATGAAGTGGAGCTTGTCAAGGATGGCGCAGGCAATCCTATGTTCGATGCTGCGGGGCTCCCGCGACTCTTTTGCAAGAAGTGTGGCGCAGTGAAAGGCGAAGCTACATTTTCCGCAGACTGTTCGAAGGGCGGTGGAGCTGCAGGTCAGCGAACACGATACTTAGGTGCTAGGACGCTGGTAGCATGTGTGCAATCGCTGCGTAGGTCTCTTATCTGTCTCTCTCTCTCTCTCTCTCTCTCTCTCGTTAGTACCGATGGAGGATATCATGAAAGAATTGAAGGAGATGCGAAAAGATCAAGCAGAAGTGCGAAAGGATCAAGCAATCTTGAAGCGTCATTTCGAGGAAACTCGTGTTGCACTCGTATTGAGTGATGTTGGCTCGGATGCATTCAATCAGACGATCAAACGAGTTTTCAAGATTGTAACTGTATCGTGGCCGGATGCGCTCACTCAATCATTGCTGACGAGCCCGATGAGTGCTGCCGCACCTTCCCCTTCTTCTCCTCCTCTCGCACCTGCGTTTGCATGGAGTGATGAAGCTGAGAATCAGCAACACGTGCGATACATGCAGTACCTTCGTGATCATTTGACTCTTCCTCCGCGAGGCGAGTTGCAGCTCATTCGTCCCACTAACAATACGATGCTCTCAGTCATCAATGATCCAAAGTTACCGTTTGACCTCAAGGGCACAACCGATGCCTTGGTGGTACATCAGGGTTATCTACGTGAGTATCATCCGGAGATGGGCATCTTCCTCGTGATTGAACTCAAGAAGGTATGTGACGCGAAAGCTGTTCGTCAAGCCATCGCTCAACTAATTGCTGCCGATCTACAGTCACAACTCACACCCTTCGCCTTACTGACGGATCTACGCGAGGAATGGCATTTCTATTGGCTAGAACATCGTACTGTCCATGCGCTGCAACCAACAGGACCAACGGCCAGACGTGATGCACTACTTTTCCTTCGCCGTGTTCTTGCATCCGGTGCGAGCGTTGGTGCTGAGTTGACGGCGAGTACTACCGATGTAGAATCGCTGCCAGTGTCGATTGGAAGACGATGTAAATTATCGCCTGTGAAGGAACGTCGGAAGTCCGCTGAGGAAGAAGATGCCAGCCTAGATGTTTTCGACATCGATGAAGATGATGTGGATGAACCGGGATGGGATGCGGAGGATCGCAAGCAAGTACTATTTCGTCAAGTGCGCCAGATGATCCGTCACACTCCATGGTTGCAAGAAGTTTGTCGTCCCTCTATCTTCTCACCTATGTCAGCGGAAGTGAGCACGATGTTTGGTTAAAGGCCGACTCGTTTTTGCATCAATTCCATTCCGAGAGTCCAAGGTTAGATCATTCAATTATTTGCGCACCGCTTGCGCAAGCACTCATCAGCACAAGCACTCACCTTCACATTTTTTCTTGTTTTCAGGATACCATATCAAGTACTCAGTATCTTACGGATAGCAATTTGCATGAGCACCATTGTCGAACCCGTCAATTTTCCGTGCCGCTCCACCAAGTCCCTTTTCCGAACTCGCATGCGCACCAGACAACGTGCATTAAAGTGGATTCGTCCATTGCATGCATCATACATGTTAACTTCTATTGTCATACAACCCCTCGCGGATGAAACTGATCTCTACCAAGCATCACCACGGCGCTCGAGTGCGATGTCGTTGGCACCATCAAATCATTGCATTAGGGTTATTTGTGTTTCTCGCTCAGTCATTTGCCGACCGACCGAACGAAAACTGCAGGCATTGACAAAAGTAGTTGTTTCAAAGACCGCATAATTTGAGCAAGCACTGCCCGAGCCTGTCTTTCATATACAACGATGAATGAGCCCAGGCGCATCTGCCATAGCAATAGCAGCCTGATTGTACTGCTGGTTGCGGAGCTAAGTGACTTGGAATGTGATTGGGAGGAGGGCTGAAAGAAACATGCTCGTGTGAAAATTTCTACAGCACGCAAAAATAATGGCCTGGCCATGACATTATGTGTGTGAGGTGCAGGGGTGATAGTGCACGCGTTGCGCATATGCTCTGGCTGTCAGCGCTATTGATGCAGAAATGAAAAATTATTGACTGAAAATGAAAATATTCTTGTCTCTCATTGCACGAGTCCAATCAAGTGCAGGCAACTGACCCTACCATCAGGCATGCACGAGCAGGTGTACTACTACCATAGAGGATAGCTCCTCAATTGGCTGTAACTACGCGCGCGAGAAGATGAGAAGTGAAATTTCGGTCAGTTTTGGACTGGAAATGGCCGTCTTCGAGCTTCCTGATCTCACTCAAAAGAATACTAAAGAAAACAAAAGAATACAGATGGGCTAATGAACAACTGTGCTCTCTATCAGCACTCTTGAAACGTCCGCAACAGTGCGCCTATGTGCGCCTGATGCAAAAAGGCATGATTTCGGTACATTTCCACGCTCTCTGTATTCCTCTCCCGTGCGCATCAGCGACTTAGACCCAGCCGACCTTACATGGCCGTACTCCTCAGCTCACACTATGGTATGATAGCAGCCACCGCCATGGATCTCCATTCCTGCATGAGTTCGAGCGATCGACAGAAATGTCGAAAATTGCCTATTTCAGCCTCCGCCTAAGAAAACCTCGAGTCTGGAACTCCACCAGCAGGAGCGATCTAATCAAGCCGATGGCATTAGTATAGATGATGTGCGCACTGTATGCTCGCATACTCATAACATCATCACATCTTCAAACGCGCATGCAGGGTGGCAAGTCA
>JAURWL010000066.1 GCA_030654965.1 Dehalococcoidales bacterium
TTACTATTTGGCAAACAACCAACTATAGCTGAGGTAAGCGATTATGCTCTGGTGGGAACATGGAGCCCAAGGGGAGAGAAAGTCGATAGGGCAGGTCCAGCCCACCGGCGGATTTTTACGATGGGGGCACTTAAAGGCTTGCTTGAGTACTACGGGTTTGCGATTGAGAGAGCAGTCGGAGCGGGATATTTCCCTCTGTCAGGATTGCCAGGTAAAGTGATGTCCCGTCTTGATAAATGGCATGCTACAAACATTGTAGTTAAAGTACGGAAAACCTGCAGGCAAATAATATGATGGCTGGGATATGATATGGCGGTTCCAAAAGAAAATATTCATGAAAGATTGACGTTTGATGGTTCTATAACCGCAGATCAGTTATGTACAGTTGTTAGTCAATACGATTTCGCTGCTAGCTTTATAAAGGGTAAGCTCACACTCGATATCGCTTGCGGGAACGGCTTTGGGGTTTGGTATCTGAAGCGGAAAGGGGCTATGGTAATCGGCGGAGATATTTCCATGGATGCGCTAAAATCATCAAAACAGTTCTGCCAAGATGAAGACGCAACAGACTTTGTCGTCATGGATGCCACAAAATTGCCCTTCGCTAGCAAAACGCTTGCGGCGATTGTGTCCATCGAAACATTGGAGCATTTACCGGACCATGACAAATTTCTAGGAGAGTGCCAAAGAGTGCTGAAAGAGGAGGGCATCTTCATCTGTTCAACGCCAAACCGTCAAGTATCAGCTTATGTCGGCGGTAGGTCGGTGAACCCCTACCATATCAATGAACTCTCACCCAAGGAACTGGAAGGTTTACTGAACAAATACTTTTGCGACGTGCAACTTCTAGGACATGACTATTGGTTGCGGGGAAATATATTTGAGAAAAAGATGGTAGAACTGCTTAGGAAAACTATCTTCCGCATCTACAAACTTAGACAACTAGCACATTTTATGGTCCGACTTACTTCCCGCCAATCTCAACCGGTAAGAGTTGTAGATAAAAGCGTCTGCTTAAATCAACATTTAGATAAAAGGTACAAACCGTTTTATTTTTCAGGTTCTGCTAGACCAGCTGGACTATTTGCTGTAGCTAAGTGCACTAAAACTAATGCCAACATTCTAAGATATTCGGTGGTCATACCAACAAAAGACAGGATAGATGATTTGACTCGGTGTATTCAATCCTTGGAATCTCAATCCGTCAGACCCATGGAAATTATTATCGTTGATGGTAGTATTACGCAACAAACGAGAGAAATGATAAGTGAAATGAGTGGCAAGCACGGAATACCATTAAAATATATCAGACAAACTGTAGGCAAATTTGGTCGCGCTAAGAACATAGGAGCGATGCAGGCGAAAGGTGACGTTGTGCTTTTTGTAGATGACGATGTAATACTAGATGAATATTACATTGAAGAGCTCGACAAGGTATATCAGAAAGATACTGCCGGAGTAATCGGTGCTGTCCAAGGCATTTGCGCCAACATTGAACCCTATGGTCACATAAAGACAGCGTATTGCCGCCTTTTCATGCTTGGCGGCTGGCATGGGACTAAGTCAAAACTTAATCCGTCTGGTACAATTACGACACCAGTTAGTCTATCTGGCACCATAAAAGCGGCTGGTTTCGTCGGATCTGCACACAGCTTTAGAAAGCATATATTTAATGAGTTTCAGTTTGATGAAATATATGAGTATGGAGATGAGTTAAATTTTTCAGTACGAGTCTCAAGAAAATATTGCCTTTATGTCACGCCTTTCGCGAAGTTTATACACAATCAAAGTCCTGTGGGACGAAATTTCGAAGAGTATCAAATTAACAACACATATGCCCGTTATCATATGTTTTGTAAGCTTATGCCCCAGACGCTAATAAATAGGATTTGTTTTGGCTGGTCTCTTTTAGGCGCTATCATCGGCTATATTGGTGTATACATTGGCTCACCTACAGAGGCGAATCGTGAATATGCCATGGGTTCAATAAAAGGAACGGTGCTGATACTTAGAAGCGTAATTCATAGGAAGGATGTCCCATAGCGTGGCAATCGGGAACGAAGATTATCGGTTTCATCTAGCTGCTCAGGAAAGTTGGGATAAGTACATCTGGGCAGCTAGATTTGTTTCCCATAAGAGTGTGTTAGACGTCGCTTGCGCTCATGGTTTTGGCTCAAATCTTTTGATAGAGTCCGGCGCAAGTCAAGTAATAGGAGGAGATATAGCAAGAGCTAGCCTACTAGTTGCTAAAGAAAATTATAAAAAGCAAAATTTGTCCTTTGTTCAACTAGATGCTTGCAATTTGCCATTTAGCAGCGATTATTTCGATGTAGTAGTTACATTGGAGACCATTGAGCACCTACCAGAATACAAAAAATTCTTATCAGAATGCAGCAGGGTGTTAAAGCCCAAAGGTTTATTGATTTGCTCTACCCCCAATAAGGAAGCCAAGAGACCTTTTATCGAAGTGATCCCTAGCAAAGGTCTCGATCTAGGTCATGTGAAGGAATTCGATTCCCTTGAGTTCCGCGACTTATTGAAAGAATATTTCACTGAGGTAGACCTTTATGGTTACCTTCCCCTTAATCTGGCCGAAAGAATGAAGCGCAAATTAGCTCATATAATTGCTGAAACCGGAAAGGCCTTACTTCTTCTGCCAGTTCCACAGGGAGTTAAGTTAAAAATAAGGTACTTTGCCGCTTGCTTCCTCTTTAGACCCGTACAACTGGAGAAGGCTTTTCAAAATATTGAAACAACCAGGTTTTCTATTTCCCCCTTTAATGCCTCGCTGAATCAGGCGAACCTTATCGCATTAGGCACCAAGAAAGCTGAGGGAAAAACTTGAATACAGACGTCAGACAGTTTATAAGCGAACAGTCGCGCTTGAAGCTATACTTAATCATGGCATTTGCCAGCTTAATTCTGCTTTTTCATTGCATCGGGCAGATTAAACCTGTTATCGTAGAACCAACCGACCTTTTTGGTTTAGCCTCGCAATTAACACTGTCTTACTGGGTAGGATTATGCGTAATTCTTCTCTGTTCTATTTTTGCTTTCCTGGATAGAGAGCACAGAAGCGATGCCCTATTTATATTTCTCTTGGTCGTGATTGGTCTTTTTCTTTTTGGCATAGCCATTTTCTCTGAAGAGTGCCCAAGAGATTATGGAAATTATTACC
This sequence comes from Dehalococcoidales bacterium, assembly GCA_030654965.1. Classification (GTDB taxonomy): domain Bacteria; phylum Chloroflexota; class Dehalococcoidia; order Dehalococcoidales; family Fen-1064; genus JAURWL01. Next base: position 3,179 of record JAURWL010000066.1, read on the forward strand.
CCAGCGCAGAAGCTCTTAACGTAATACAATCTCACCACGTAAATGTGAGTGAGATTATTCCCATGTATAATTCATGGCCAGCCACCCAATTAATGGGGGCTTCTGTATTAGAAGTAACCGGAATCGACCTCTATGAGTTCATAAGGTATTTCCCTCTGTTTTGGGTCTTCTGTTTTATTTGTATTACCTATAGCATTGGTAAACGCCTTAAATTACCATCAAACCTGCCTTTCTTGTTATCTCTTTTTATCCTTTCATCCTACTGGTTAATGTGGTATCGTTATGATCCTCCATCGATAGCAGTACTACTCTATTTGCTGTGCTTTATGCTGCTGATAAGGCTGGGTAACACTACCGCTGAGCTTATTCTTGTAATTCTTACTTTCAGCGGCTTGATAATAACTCATAGCATTACTTCGCTGGCTATATTGCTGCCACTGGTAAGCTTATCCATATACAGGAAGCAGTTAAAATTAATCCCATTATTTATTATCCTCTTTTTATCATGGTACATGTTCCTGGCAATGGGGATGTTCGAGAAGGGTGTGAGCGATTGGTGGAGTGCACCATGGAGACAAATGTTCTTGATGACGCAACAAGTCGAAAAAATCGGTGCAATAGCAACACCGCAACGAATGATTTCTCGCTACTCTATGCTTGCTTATCTTGGGTTATATGGTGTAGCTGTCATCGCAGCATTAGTCTTTTTGAGGATAAACAAGGTGAAGCTAGCGGAGAACAAGTATATTATGCCCTGCATATTTTGGGCAGGTGGAGTTATTGGACTGAGTATAGCTGTGCCTTCAGGAGGAGCATTTACGACTGACGTGTTACATAGGATTTACCTTTATGGATTAATCCCGGCAGCCTGCATTATACTCCTGGGACTACGTAACCGAAAACTGCTGGTTACCCTTGCGATACTATTTATTGCTCTTCATCTTCCTGCCCATTATGGTCCGGAGGCTGCCTATGGGCAAGTCCCTACTACAGAGCTAAGAGGAGCGGAATTTTTTGCTCTCCGTGTGAAACCTAAAGAACCATACTTTTACAATGGTTCAGATATAACAAAATTGGTATATTATTATGACCCAAAGCTTGTTTCGATCCCATTATATTCACCCGAACAGAGCTTCATTTCTCCTAACAAAGTTGATACGGAGATAATGAAAAAAGTTACTTATATTTTAAATGGCAAACTAGGAACTAATCGGATGATATGGGCGTATGGGCATGATCCATTAGAAGAATGGCTAAATACTGAAGCTGGAGCAGAATTTGCCCCCATATATGATAACGTGGATTATCAAATATATATAAATAATAGAATTCAATAATCTTTTATAAAGCTATTCATAAGGAGAAATAGATTGATGAAGGTTGCTATCATAGGTGCTGGTGAGGTAGTTCGTAATTTTCACATGCCCGCTTGGAAACATATAAAAGAAGCTCAAATAGTAGCAATATGTGATATCAACGAGGAACATGCTGCTTTAATGGCAAAACGATATAATATTCCACATTATTATACAAGTATTAACGAGTTATTAACGCATGAAGAGGTTTTTTTGGTTGACATATGTACACCGCCCAGTACCCATTTATCATTAAGTATTCAGGCTATGGAAGCAGGATGTCATGTTCTCCTTGAAAAGCCTATGGCGGTGAGCATTCAAGAAAGTGAGGAAATTGTAAAAAGAGCTCAATTCATGCGGAAGTCTAAAAATATTAAGTTAGGTGTAATCCATAATTTGTTATTCTATCCCTGGTGTCTTAGGATGCGCTCTTTAGTCGAACAGCATGTTGGGGACATTATCAGTATGGAAGTAACCGATGTCGCAACCCCAAATGACATCATTGTTGCAAATCCTGACCATTGGATTCATAAGTTAATGGGTGGTAGATTTGGTGAGGGCTTTATTCATGAAGTCTATCTGCTACAGCACTTCTTAGGGCAGTTGCAGGTAGATAGTGTTTGGACTACAAAAATAGGTGCACAATCATGGATTCCCTATGATGGGCTGCATACTACCTTCAGTGCCGGTAAACGATTTGGTAGCATTTCTGTTGCGTATAATTCCTCAAGGCCTGACTTCAAAGTAGTCATCTATGGCCAGAGGTGCAACGTAAAATACGAAAACTTCGGTTTAACCGTTTTGCCTCCTTTAGGTAAAGGAGCGTATAATTTTGGCGTAGATGCTTTGCGCCAAAACAGTCAGCAAATGATATCAACCGCAATTGGGGGGTACAATGCTTGGCGTGGTGTGTGGAAAAGTCACGAAATTTACTTCCGTTCATTCATAGAAAGCATTATCAACAATAGTGAGTTGCCACTTAGTCTCGAAGAGGCATATAAAGCAACTGAAACTTACTTGCTAGTATTACAAAGAGCCGAAAGTCTAAAAAAGTCTGAATCATAATATTTTAATGAGGGAACGTAATTTAGTAACAATCATATTTTTGTGGTTCTAGCTCTCACTCCTAAGTACTAAAATAATGCGTAACAGGTAAGCTAAATCTGTATCAACGGTAGTATTTATGGCAATACCAAAATTCACGCCCATCGTTAAAGGTACAGGCGATTCGCTGGCAGTAGAAATAATATACCAGAGATAGGTTGTGTCCTGTGTACCCTGACACAGACGGAGAGCGGTGCTTCCGGAGCCCACTTTACTGCAAGCCATAAACCCGGACAATAGTCCTGTATGGGATATACCAAGACATGGTGTCCCGGCGCCTACTATCTTCGACCCCACGCCTTCCCAGAGTTGTAAAAGGCTGATGGTAATGCCTGAACCGGTGCCGGCTTTCCAGAAGAAGAAATAAAAGGTGTGGCTGGCGCCGTCCTTCAGCAGGTCGAAAATAGTCGCTAACGCGCCGGCATGAGTATCTAAAGCCAGCAGTTTGGCGCCGGTAGAAGTCCAGTCCGCATCGAAGAGACGGTGAGCGGCATTCTGTTCATCCACATAAACGCGGCAGTAGAGATTGGTATCTCCGCTGGGAATCGTGTCAACGGTCACCTGCAAGCGGGCGCAAATTCTCTTCACAATCAGGCGGGCATCTGAGGGCTTCGGCAAGGTCAGAGAGGCGGTGTAAGTGGCATTACCCAATCCCGAGGCTTCAGTGACCGCTGTGATGGCTTTGGCGCCGGCTTCAAGGTCGCCGCTGTCCTGCAGTCCCGGCTGGTAGGCAAGCACTTCTAATTTCTCTTTTGCTTGTGTGTCTGAATACTCTTTTGTGAACACGTAACAACTCCTCGTAAACTCAAAATTTAAAGTTTAAATTCCCGATTCGTTACACTCATACGGGATGTCCCGATTCACCAAGTTCTTGCGGGATGCCGTATGAAGTATGAAATCGGCACCGCATGAATAGAGTGAATCGGCACTCAAAGCCACAGCTGATAACTTAAAAATTCCAACTTTCAACATTTCTTCTCCTCGCCCCTTGGGGGAGAGGATACAAGGTGAGGGGTAACTAATTTCACCCTCATCATCATCTTCTCCCCTCGAGGGAGAAGAGACAGCAATTCACTCCACCCCCAGCGTCACACCCTTCCAGAACTTGCAGACGTCTTCCGGCCTGACAATATCCTTATTCGAATCGAAAGCCAGACTGCATATAAAGCGAAAGAATACCGGCTGTTGAGACCGTGTCGTCGGTGGGTAAAGCTTGCGGTAAACGCAAGTCAGACAAGCTTTGAATTCGACTACCTGTTCAATTTTCACTGTTTCCTCCTTTAATCTATAGCTTTCAGCATTCAGTTATGAGTTGTGGCTGGAATTCCACTCCTCCACCCTGAGATACATTCGCTTCGCTCAGTATGACATTGCGATGTCAGATTGCCGCGCCTCCGCTTTCATCGTATGGCTCGCAAAGACAGTTGAAGACTATCCTCGATTATTAATATTTGAATATTGTTTCGGATTTCGATATTCGAATTTCGGATTTTCTTTTTAAGCTCCCTGCCCGATGTAATCCACCTGATAAGTCGCATGCCCGCTGCCATCCATGACCTGAAGAACCAGCCTTGCCCATTGCTTCAACAATTGCATCTTGGCGATTTCACCCGCGGCTAAGGTAGTTTCCGGCACCTCTTCCCCGGCAACACCTCCGGCAGAAGCATAAACCAGCAGTTTGTACTTGAGAGAAACGGAAGCATGTGTGTTTTTCAATACGATTGTCTTCTCTCTCAGCTCCTCCACCTTCCAGTCCAAAGCACTCGCGTAAGACGCCGTCGTGGTGCCGGTCATTGAACCCTTATCGACTTTCCACATTTGTTTGTTCCCCCTCACTCTGGCTCTCTCCCACGCTGGGGAGAGAGGACTAATATTGAATTGATAGTGACAATACTAGAACACACGTTCTAATAGTGTCAATGGGAAAATGTCGCGTGTGGGACCTGAATCCCCCTGTTATCCCTCCCTTGTCTGGTAAAGGTCAAGGGACAGGCTCTTTTTCAAAGTGGGAAGATACGTTTCTCCCTCAATCCCTTCAGGGAGAACCCTTCAGGATGAGCCCTCTTTACAAAAGAGGGAAGAGACAAAGCCGCCTTTGCGAAAGAGGGAAGTTCTGGTTCTCCCCTTTTTAAGGGGAGATTAAGAGGGATTGGAGGGATTAGGGGAGTTTCTTGATGAAGTCCTTCAGCGGAAGGATGAAGTCTGTAAACTGGCATAACAAATAAAAGAAATTACTAACAGTGGGAGAGAGCCTATCAAGACGTCAGAGTAAAACTTTTATAAGCTGGAATGATTCGATTTTCCTAAACACGGTGGGACAATAAGAATTATATCCCATAAGCCCGTCGTTCTCTCATGATGGAATCAATCGTGTGGTACGATGAAGATGAATTCTCCACTCTCTCCCCGTCCGCGGAGATTCATTTGAAATAAAGGTTCCTTTTTGTGCGTAATGATATACGCTTATGGTTCAGGCAGGAGATTCAGCGGACCTTTTTACAGGGATTGAACAGCTCGTCAGAATGTTTATTAGTTTTCAACAAGCGCTGCTAACAGCCAGGAAGACAACCGGAAAATGAAGAAACACGCCAATCAGAATAAAAAGGTGGAAGATTTCATGGAAACCGAAAAGGCTCGGTATGGGGTTTGGTTTCTTCAGCATATAAATAACAGCTCCGGTTGAGTAGGCAAGGCCACCCATGAAAAGCAGTATTATTGAGGCTAACGGCACTACCGAGAGTAGCTGCTTGATAGGGACGATTGCCATCCAGCCCATGAGCAGATATATTATCGTGGCAAACAGCCTCGGTGCTCTAATATAGAAGACCTTGAGGAAGAAACCAGCAATCACTAGGGTCCACTGTACTACAATTATGCCCCATTTCAGATTGCCTTCCAGATAAATATAGCACAGCGGTGTGTAGGTGCCGGCAATCATACAGAAGATAGCGAAGTGGTCCATCTTTCTGAGAAAACTAGCCTGGTTTTCTCCTGTCTTGAAGGCGTGGTATAGAGCGCTGCTGAGTAGCATAAAAACAGTCGAGAGCCCGTATATGGCGGAGACCATAATCAGGGATAGACAATCTCTGGTCTGATATACAAGTGCCAGTGCGCCCACGAAGGCGGTTATAGCGCCGCACAGGTGTGAGTAGGAAGAAAAACGGTCCTGTCTCTGTATATTCATCATATTCATCTGATTCCTAGAATAGAAGCTTCTGCAGTATACTCTGCCACTAAGTGATTGTACCAACTTCTAGGTTAGTCTCGCCAGCGGGTTAATGACAGTAATGTGTAGCAAGAAGCCAAAACGTGACCCACTCTTCCGAAAGGCGCGTGCCCACCCGCTGACATTGATGACGGGCAGAGGTCTCAGGAGATTCCTAGACATACCTCTCGTAGCAGACCAATTTCTCCAGCGCCTTTCTCGGTCTTGGTTCCGGCCATGTCGTAGACGGGTAGCCGATCGCCATGGCAGACACGACTCTGATATCATCCGGAATGGACAACACCTTCTTGACCGCGAGTTCATCAAGCGAGGCGACCCAGCATGTCCCGAGACCCAGTGATGTGGCGGTGATATCAACATAGTCCAGAGCAACGGCCACGTCCAGCGGCATCATGTTCCAATACGGTAGCGGGTCCTTTTCGATCTCCGCTACATTCTTGTTTGTGGTCAGGTAGCACTGTCCGTCTCGATAATACCTGGTGATTGCCTCTCTTTCGATGCCACAGGCTACCATTACTAGAGGAGCGTCCGCCATGAACTCATGCCCCTGGGTTCGTCCCGGGTTCCATCTGCAGGCAGATGCCAGCGCCACACGAGTCGCCTTGTCCCGCACGACAATGAACTTGTACGGTTGCCGGTTTCCGCTTGAAGGAGCGAGACGCATGACCTCCAGCAGTTTCTCGAGCACATCGTCTGGTATCTCATCGGACCTATAATGCCGGATGCTTCTCCGCCTTCGTATCGTTTCGAGGACGTTCATGAAGTACCTCCCCTTCTGGTTGACGTACGAGAGTGACCAGGTGTTGGCGTTACTTACATGCAGTCTACCATCGTTGTGCAGATATATTCCACAACACATGCGATGATGAGGTAATCTGGCCACTTTTTAAGGAGGTAAGGTCATCACTAATCTACCGAACGAGTACAATAATTTGACAGCCTTTTAAGACAACTGTTAGAACGGGGCGGATTTGGTGGTCTTCTGGGATTAACACTTTAATTCCGAATAAACAGACCGAAAAAAGATAGAGAGAAGGAGAAACACAGTGAAAGAAGCGGTTATTGTTGATGCCTGCCGGTCACCGATTGGGCGCGCCGGCGACCGTGGGGTCTATCGCTCCATTACCGGTAGAGACCTGATGAGGCCGGTCTTGAGAACCATCGTGGAACGAAACAAACTCGACCCTGCCAAGATTGATGATGTGGTGCTGGGTTCAGCTGGAGGGCAATGGGGCGGTAGAAGTTCATCTCTACTTGCTAACTTCCCGGATTCCGTAGCCGGAACGGACTGCTCTCGCGCTTGCGCATCCTCCACTCAGGCAGTTGCCATCGCCGCTCACTATATCCAGAACGATGATGCCGATATCGTCATTGCGCTAGGACTGGAGACTATGGACCGTAATGATGTCGTACAGCCCTGGCAGGTTGGCAAACGCGGCTCAGGAGCTATGGGCGGCGGCGGAGCAGCGGCTATGGCAGCTATGAGACGTGGTGCCGGCGCTCCTGCGGGACAGGAAGATGCTCAATATCCTCCCGACTGGAAATTGGGGGCGGACCTGGTACCGCGTATGCGTCCTGATATCCCGCCATGGGTCGGCGATATGGGACGTACTGCAGAAGAACTTTCTCAGCGCTTTAAGATGTCCAGAGAGGACATGGACCGATTCTCAGCCGCGAGTCACCACAAGTGGGCCGATGCGATGAACAAAGGCTACTTTAAGGACGAGCTGATTCCTATCAAAATCAAATACACGGATGGGACGACTGAAACCGTCGATAGAGACCAGTGTCCGCGTCCGGATACGAGTTATGAAAAAATCGCCGCCCTTCCTCCTGCATACACCGCGGACGGTATCATCACCGCCGGCAATTCCTGCCCCCGCAGTGATGGCGCCGGCGCCGTCCTGATGATGTCCAAGGAAAAGGCGAAGGAACTCGGTTACAAACCGATGATGACCTTCCGGCACGCTGTTGCGGTCGGTGTGGACTCCACCATCATGGGCACGGGACCCGTGCCTTCCACGCAGAAAATCCTCAAGCGGACCGGAATGAAACTCTCCGACTTCAGTATCTTCGAAGTCAACGAGGCGTTCGCTGTCGTGGTCACTTACTGGATACGCGAGATGCACGCCACCGCGGCTGACATTGCCAAGATTAACCCGAACGGCGGCTCAGTTGCCATCGGGCATCCACTGGGAATGACCGGCACACGGCAGACGGCAGTCATCGCCCGTTATCTGAACCGCACTGGCGGTCGCTTCGGACTGGCAACCCTTTGCGTGGGTGGCGGTCAGGGCATGGCAA
>JAURWL010000071.1 GCA_030654965.1 Dehalococcoidales bacterium
CTGGATTAGACAAGTTCTGGACTCGTTCCACTGGTTTGACAAAAGCATCTATTGACAAACCAATCCGGTAAAAAAAGGTCCGCCGATTTTCATGCCTGAATGCTAGGCTCACCACTAGTTATTGAAAAGGGAACCATTTTATATCGAATTGAAGTAGACGGGGAGACGAGGCAGAGTCAACCTCTGCCTGAAACACAACTCCGGTGGCTTGACTTATTTTTATTCGAGGTCAATGTAACTTAAAATAGACTCATTAAGAACGAATAGGATGTGATATTACCTATATAAAAGTCAGTAAAACGTTGTTAACAACAACCGCCCAAATAACTACAAAATATGGAATCAATAGAAGGACAAAAGCGGCACGACCGAATCCGTTGAAGCCCAGCTTTGTGTATAGGGATCTTGCACCGATAGCCAAGAAAATCAGTGTACAAATGGATACTGCATCCACAAGAAGTAATTTTGGAAACCCGCCGGTCTGTAATGCCCATTTTGCCAGCAAGCCTATCTCAGAAATTTGACTGTTACCACTGAGCTCCAGGGCGATAAAGGTACTCACGTAATCCAAAACGGCCAGTATACTGACGTAAAAAATGAGTTTTGATTCTGGGTAAGGCCATAATACCCGTGAAAAAGCCTCAATAGGACGTTCCAAACTTCGCTGTCGCTCAACGTTTTTTCGTAGTCTTTCGCTTACTCTGTCGGAGAAACTATGCATTGGTGCCTCTTCTCGGACATTTACCTTCAATCATGGTTGCTATTCTGCAATAAAAAACCGACCTGTAAAAGGCCGGTTTCACCATTTGCTCCCTGCTACCCAGGTGACCAAATACAGGCAGCAGTTCTTCGCTTCCAGCAAAAATAAAAAATAAGCTAATATATGTCAAGATTATTAGGCATACTCGAACATACCCAATTTTGACAAATAAATAGCTCTCGCTTACAAAATTATGAAGGCTATAATTTGTTTTATTGTCTAAGGAGCGGGCGATACATACTCGATGCCGGAGAAAGCGCATCTCACCCTGGTTTGCGCGGAGTCACGCGCTTTGTATCAGGAAAGTCAACTCTCGCTTCTGCACACGTCAATTACTGAGTGAATGTGATCCAACTATCTGGACAATTACTTCTTATCTCCAATTGCCAGCCAGGTTGTACTTCAAGCGGTAATGTTACTGGACATTCCATCTCTGCTGGGGAGGATGACAATCGCCGATCCTGGTGTTGTTATCTGCCCTTCCCTGGTCTCTGTCCTCACCTCGCACTCCACGTATCGTTCGCCGTCCTGGATATACTTGTTGGTCACCCGGCCTTTACAAATCATGGTGGGCTCGGTGCTGAGGGCTGGTCCGGGGATATCCATTCCTCTAAATTGGGCGATGAGTCTCTTTAAAGTGCCGCCTTCACCTATCCAATTGGTCATCATATTTGCCAGGTAGGCATATTTCAGATTCCCCATGACAATGACGTCGGGAAGGCGACTAACATTCTGTGAGTAGTCCCTGTCCATATGTATGAGCACGAACTCATCGTTAGCTCCGGCGAACCTGTTCAATTCCATCAGCGTTACCACTCTCCGGTAAGGAGGTATCTCCATCCCTATTTCCACGTCATCCCAGAAAAGCTGAGTCATTTCTCTGCTCCCTTCTTGCATCTTAATACTGGCTGATACCGGTACCGCGGGCGATGCCAACGACCTCGTCCCTTTGGTTGGTGAACGTTCTTTCGGATACCGTGAAGATTAGCTTCCCTGCCCGACCCTCTCGCTCGGTGATATCGACAATCTTGCTTCTGGTTGTGATTACATCGCCGGGGCGAATTGGTAGGAAGTGTTCGTAGTCGTTACCCCCATTCATACCGACACGGGCTGGTGGTAACGGCAATCGCTGGCGCGGCACGTCACGACCTAGGCTGGTGTAGAAGCTCCACGGTGCTATGATACCACCAAACCGGGTCTTTTCGGCGTATTTCTCATCGACATGCAGCAGATTGGGTGGGTCAGGCCAGTTAATCGCTTTCGCGAAGTCCTTTATTGCCTTCATCTCGATTAACTCGGGAGGGCCAACTACCTCAACCCCGATAGCGGCCTTTACCCCATCGGTTATTAGAGATTCCTGCGGCATATTAGTTACCTCCTTGTACAGCGTTTTACTACTCAGACCTAGATAAGCCTTCTTAGTCAACTACTACTCGTGTTTATTAGAAGAAGTCTTTGCCGTTTCCCCATAGGCAGAGCGGCAAAATGGACACCTTTGAAAACGTAGAGGCCGCGGTGCTGGTATTCCTCGATTCTCCCCGCATCAGTTTTAATATCATGTCCATAGGTTTGGCCATACCTGCTTTCCTCACTTGCCCTGACTCAGTAATGTTTGCTCATGTACGGCATTTTGGTTTGATATCATAGCATTCTTTGTGTTAACAGTCTAGCACAAGCTACGTGAACACTACCCACAATATGAGTCAGAGGCAATCGCCCACCTTGACTTTGCTATTATCTCCGAGTTCAGAGATATGAAGATGCAGCCGTCACTGGAGCGGGCGCTCAGACACAAGGAGATACTGAAGGCATAAGTCCTTGTCAGAGATTCGTCAGGTAACATTTAGCCATTTAGTTGGCTCAAGTAATGGGGGTACAAAGCCTGTAGCGTGCTTGGTCAGAAAATGGGCGAGGCGATGAGTACTGGTACCCAAGTTACCTCGTCAGGTGACTAGGAGGACTACTTGAGCTTAAAGGAAGCGGTTGAACGAATGTCTCGTGAAGAACTACCAACCAGCACATCAAATTCTCCCGGTTCGGCCATCCATTGTTTCTTGTCTGGGTCATAGAATGAAAGGCTTCTCTTGTCCAGTGTAAAGCTCACCTTCTTCATCTCGCCGGGTTTGAGGAAAACCTTGCGGAAGTCTTTCAATTCTTTGGGTGGCCTCGCCAGACTCGAATCAACATCGTGGATATAAAGCTGGATGACTTCTTGTCCTGTCCGTTTTCCCGTATTCTTAATTTCAATGGTCACCGCAAGCTGGTCATCAGCCGTCATCTCAGATTGGCTGACTTCGAGATTACTATACTGGAAGCTTGTGTAGGAAAGACCATATCCGAATGGAAATAGAGGTTCAACCTTCTTAGCATCATAGTAGCGGTAACCCACAAAGATGCCTTCACCATAGAGCACCTTGCCATTTTCGCCGGGATAGTTGATAAAGGTGGGGTTGTCCTCCAACCGCCTGGGGAAAGTTACTGGAAGTTTGCCGGAAGGATTGATCGTGCCAAAAAGCACCTCGGCGATGGCATTACCACACTCCTGCCCTGGGAACCAGGCTTCGACAACACCGACGACTTTACCCAGCCATCGCTCCATAGCGACGGGAGAACCGTTATTAAGGACAACGATAGTCTTTTTATTAGCTTCAGCAATTCTCTCAATCAGCTTCGCCTGTTGCCCCGGCAGTTCCATACTCTCTCGGTCAAACCCCTCGGTCTCCCATTCTTCGCTGGTGCCGACAAATACCAATGCCACATCTGCACTGGCTGCGGCCTTCACCGCACGCTCCATAAGGTCAGCCGGGGCAGGTGTTAGGTAGTCCGCCTTTAGTGATAGCGTATTACGGTTAATTTGGCACCCCAGTTCATATGATACCTTGATGGAGTCGCCGCAGTATTGCCTCAGCCCGTCCAGTGGGCTCACCATATAGTAGGGTTTGACGCAGGAGCTCCCTCCTCCTTCAATCCTTGCTTCGGCCGCATTAGGTCCGATGACCGCCAGAGACCTGATACTGTCCTTCTTTAGTGGCAAAGTGTTACCCTTATTCTTAAGGAGTACAATAGCCTCCCCAGCGGCTTCACGGGCCAGAGCCTGATGTTCCGGAGTATTGGCAGACGATTCTACAGACTTCCCTGACTCGTCCATAACCCCCGCTCGCATTATGACCCTGAGAATACGGCGAACCTTATCATTGATAGTCTCTTCCGTCACCTTGCCTTCATTAACTGCCTGAAGCAGGGCGTCACCTAAAAAGCGTGCGGGACCGGGCATCTCCATGTCCAGCCCGGCATTGGCTGAAGGTAACGTACTGTGGACAGCGCCCCAATCGGAGATAACCGCTCCATCAAAACCCCATTCCTTCTTAAGAATCTCAGTAAGTAGATAATGGTTTTCAGAAGCATAGATGCCATTGATTCTGTTATAAGAGCACATCAGTGTCCAGCTTTTGGCTTCTTTGACGGCTGCTTCAAAAGACGGCAGATAAATTTCTCTGATTGTTCTCTCCATTGCCTCAGAGCTGATAGTGAATCACTGGAACTCTGAATTATTGAGGGCAAAGTGTTTAACACAGGCGCCAACACCCTGGCTCTGAACGCCGGTGATATAGGCCACTGTCAACCGCGCGGAAAGGTACGGATCTTCGGCAAAGCTTTCAAAATTCCTGCCGCCCAACGGTGAACGGTGAATATTGACGCAGGGACCCAGGAGTAGTGTGCACTTCTTAACCTTTGCCTCCTCCCCCAGCGCTACGCCAATTCTGTTGATGAGGTCGATGTTCCAAGTTGCCGCCATGGCACTCCCGGTTGGGTAGCATGTCCCGGCGAGTGTCTGTCCCGTGTCATCAATGGTGCGTGTACCTTGAGGGCCGTCCGTCATCTTAATCGATGGTATGCCCAGTCGCTCAATACTCCTGGTATGCCAGAAATCAACACCAGCTAGTAGTGATACTTTTTCTTGGAGCGTCATTTGGCTGCATAAATTTTCTATTTGCCCTTCCACATCTCCCTCCTTGCCTGACATCTCATGCCGTGCTCTCATCGGTTCTGACCTATTATCCAGTCTGGGTATGGGGTGCAGACACGGTGCTTACAAAACTGCGTCTGCGCTTTGGCTTCGTATTATAGCATGACCGAAATGTTGAATACTAAGTGGGCTGGGGGAAATCCCCCAGCCCACTTTTGTCGCCTATTGAACAAAACATCGAAAAGTGTCGTTAGGCTAATGTCTGGCTTGGGCGCAGTACTGTTGGAAGCCTGCATGGTCCGACTGAAACATCGGCTTTTCCAAAAAGACCAGTAGCAAAATAGTGGTAAAACTCGTCGACTTTAAAAG
>JAURWL010000072.1 GCA_030654965.1 Dehalococcoidales bacterium
TGATACATATTCCCACTGACACATCGCGGGCAAGTTGACCACATCCCGCGTCTATCAGAATACCCATCCACTTGAGATGCTCCTTTATATACCCTCTAAATCTATTTTATTATACCGAAATAGTGTGCCGTGTCATTTTTCTTGTCTTGATATACGGCTCCCAATCGGACCATCCACGCCTGAACCATGAGTATAGCGCTGCGGGCGAATATAGGAACCTTTTTCTACCGGAGTCACCGAAAGTGCTCCAAAAGGCAACCCTTTTGGTGGAGACGGGGCAGAGTCGAACTTTCCATGAAACGTGATATATCGGGAAATGGCTTAATAGTTGTCTTGAGTTTAAGGAAGTCCGGTCACCTTGTGTGTAAGACGGCTCGAATCCTCTAACGTGGAATTTAGGGAATAGTTCCCGGCAGGCCAGCAGCCCTGCATCCGAAGTAATCCTAGCCCCCTGGAACTCCAGCCTCAGCCGCTTGTCGAACTGAACTCTCAGTGCCTCTTTAGCCTTTTCACCCATTGGGTTCCTCCAGCCAGCCCCCTTGCCGCGAAGCTAACCACGGGGGCCTTTGAAGCTATTTTACCATAGCAATATGCCTAAGTCTCAGTTTGATATGGGAAATGCAGGATAAGATAGTTCTATGAATAAAGAGGAAATCATCAAAACTAATCTCAAGAACTGTTTAGTTGAGACTGACCTAGAATGGATTGGTACAAAGAAACAAGGCAAGGTGCGCGATACTTATGATGCTGGCGACAAATTAGTCTTAGTCACGACTGATCGTCAGTCAGCTTTTGACCGGATAGTAGCATCTGTTCCTTTCAAAGGCGCGGTGCTAAATCTTTCGTCTGCTTGGTGGTTTACTCAAACCAATGATATTGTTCCTAATCACGTGTTGGCTGTTCCGGACCCGAATGTCACGGTTGGTAAAAAATGTTCAGTCTTTCCCGTGGAATTTGTTATCCGTGGATTCTTGACTGGTGTAACTTCCACGGCAGTTTGGACAGCGTATGAAAAAGGCGAGCGGGTGTTTTGCGGTAATATCCTCCCCGAAGGCATGAAGAAAAATCAAAGATTTGCTCAGCCGATAATTACTCCTACAACCAAGTCAGATGAGCACGACCGTAAAGTTTCGGCCGAAGAAATTGTTTCTGAAGGCCTGATGAGCCAAGAAGACTGGGATAAAACTTCAGAACTGACCCAAAAGCTTTTTGTCCGAGGACAACAATTGGCGGCCAAAGCTGGTTTAATCTTAGTTGATACCAAATATGAGTTTGGCAAAGACGATTCTGGCAATATTATTCTGATAGATGAAATTCACACACCAGATTCTTCTCGTTGGTGGTTCTTAAGTAGTTACGAAGAACGTTTTGCCCGCAACGAGGAGCCAGAATATTTTGATAAGGAGTTATTACGCCTCTGGTACCGAGAGCATAGCGATCCTTACAAAGACAAAGAACTCCCGCTGGCACCGGATGAATTGGTGATTGAACTAGCTAGCCGATATATTGATATCTATGAAAAGATCACGGCTAGAGTATTTGAATTTACCGAAGGTAATATTAATGAGAGGATTGAGAATAATTTAAAGGAGTATTTTAAGAAATAGAATTGCTTTTCTTGACCATTGAACAATCGTCCATTCTGTTACCTGCATTCCTGCGAACGGTTTATGCAGGTAGAAACCCTGACTTTAGATTAGCGTTTCCGCCACCATAAACACCGGCCGTGGTGAATCGACTAGTGGCAAAATAGTGGTAAAACTCGTCGACTTGAAAAGAATGCCGGCGAATTCAACCCACGAAATGGAATGCAATGGCGATTCCTTACCACACCTTGATGATCAACCGAGTCGACTTACTGTAAGGTAGGCAAAACTCATGTCCCGCAGCGCCGGTTGCGGTAGCGATTCCATCCGGTCTTGCCGTGGTGATGGACTTTACAGTCATCAAACGCATCGGGGAAACCAAGCTTACAGCAGATCCAACCGAGTATCTTCTTCAAAGTAGTCTACCACCCGGTATGTGCTACTAGGTTTGGAGAAACTCCACTGCTTTCGAGATGTCAATCCCTTGTTCTCTACAATACTTCTCCAACTCCATGATAAACTTGGAGACTTGAATTTTCTGGTTGAGTTTCTTGGCCGCTGTCCTTGCTTCAATGTCCTGTCGAATCTTTTCACCCACGTAATACTTGAAGCCCGCCTCAAGTAAGAGATGCGCCGCTTGTTTCTTGCTAATCTTCTCAAATCTAGCTATCAGTTCGATTCCGTTAAACATCGGCTTGCTGACATATACGTGTTTATAATACGCATCAGGGTACCGTTTTTGCGGATTTCCCTCTATTCTGGGTGAAAATAAAGCCGTTATCTTACGTGTTATCGTGCGTGGTGTTAACTTTCGTTTCTTATTTTGCAAACTTACTCTCAAAAGTGGTTCCTTAACCCTCGTTAAGTGTCACATTTGCCACCTTAACCATCGTTAGTGGGTACCTTGAGGTAGGATGGATTTAACGGACACCAAAGTTAGGTAAAATAAACAGACGGAGGTGTCAGCATGAAAGGTATCCCGAGAGGAAGATACACGAAGGAGTTTCGAGAGGAAGCGGTGAAACTGGTAACGGAAGGGAAACTATCGTTACCGGAAGCAGCCCGACGGTTGTCAATGC
>JAURWL010000078.1 GCA_030654965.1 Dehalococcoidales bacterium
CAACTCGACCATCCGGTCCCGCCGCGCCTTGACGCCGTCACAGATCGGGTTGACCATCCTTGATTCTCTCCCGATTCTTCATTCTGAGTTCGCCGTCAGGCCGTCGCGCGGATTCCATGCACACGCTGAAGAAACTTCGACCTGAGCCCCCTCCCGCCCCCATGCTCGGTCAGGCCGGCCCGTTCAAGCGCGACCCGGCAAACTCTCGCTGCGGCGGCAACGCTCGGATACCTCCCTCGAATGCAGGCCCGCGCGAACCGGTCCAGGATTCGCAGTTCCTCCGGACTCCAAGCGGGACGCCAGAGCCTGCCGTATATGTCTACAAAGCACCGGCTAAACCTCCACCTGAGGTTACCCTCAGCGAGGCTCTTGTGCCGACCAGTAGACCGGAGCGACTTCAGGCAGGCGCGCAAGGCAGCCTTCACGGTCCGGTATCGCCCGGCCGCCAACGCCCGGGCAAACTGCCTTACGGTTTCGATGTCCTGCTCCCTCCACCGTTCATAAGCCTGCCAGCCAAGTCTCCGCGCTCCGGCTTTGATAAGGTCAACCAGTCTGTGCTCGGGTCGTCGCCACTCCAGACCGGCGCGGGAGAGGGCCCGAAGGCAGTCCGGAACCGCGGCCCGGCCGCAGGAGTATCTGCCCCGAGTCAAAGCCCGGCTGAAACCGGTAATGATGCGCAGCTCTTCCGGGCCGGGGGGCGGATTGGCTCTGGACGAGTCGTACCCCAGCGCATGCGCGCGGACCGAGATGCGAGTAGAAATGGTGTTGTCCGGATGACGGGCCGCAAGCCCGGCCCGCGCGCACGCAGCCTTGTAGCAGCGCGCCGCGGCCGCAATGCCAGGGTACTTCCCGCGCGCCAGCGCCGAGGCGTGGCGTTCGAGCAGCCGTAGCTCCTCGTCCGTCCACAAGTGCATCCGCCGCGGCAGACCGACGTCGTACGCCCGGCACAACACGGCCCAGGCTACGGCCACGTCGGTCCTTCGGATGGCCGGTGCGGCCCGGCGAAGCTCGCGCTGGCACTCCGGCAGCGCCTCCGTGACGTTCCGATATGTGCCATGGACGATTGCGCGGGCGAACCGGTCAACGACCAAGTGCTCTTCCGACGTCCAGGGCGCGCCGTGGGGTTTAGGTTTGGACACGTGCCGCTCCTCCACAATCCGTACCTTCAGCGACTCCAATCTCGTCCTCTTCCGGGCCGCAAGCTGTAAGCTGAAAGCTGTCGGCTGTCGTCATCGTCTCGATCATCCT
>JAURWL010000083.1 GCA_030654965.1 Dehalococcoidales bacterium
GCAGAATCCCCTTCCACCAGACTTCTCGCTGTTCGTGCGACGCAGCTTCGAGATTCAACTCGAGCGACGCAGTTCGCAAAGTGAAACAACGATTATCCTGCACTTTCGATGTCATCTGATCGGATAGGAATAACGGACTCAACTTGCCACATCGCATATCGAGAATCATATGCAGTAATAATTTCTGAGAGGGAATCTCCGTCAACGTGTTTGTGTGACTCCAGAAGAGCGATCCTGCACGTCCATATCCAGTTCCCTCACGCAGGAATAGTAATACTCGTGCTGCTTTGATCGCTTGTGTCGCTGCATCACGAGTGTATAATGTGAACAATTGACCGGTTTTCAACTTCGCAGCGGATTCCGAAGCGGATTGACCCAGATTCGCGTCCTGACAATCGAGAATCGAGAAGCGAATAGATCGTTTGTGTGAGCATCAGTCACACAATTTGTCCATTGCTGTGTGTGTGTGTGTGTGTGTGTGTGTGTGTGTGTGTTGTGTCCTGACTACTTTGAGTCCGCTTGCCATGACTCGACTCGATGTGGTGTGCTGGAATTCGACGAGTGACTCAACGGCCTATCAACACTGTAGAGTACACAGTGGTCGACACAACACTGACACACACACAGGCAAACGATAGAAGACAATTATACAATGCAATTGTACGGTTGAGCAAACGGTGTTCCTCGTGCTCCTCGCATCGCGATCGATCGTCCGTCGATCGATCCGATTCGGTCCTACGAATCTGCGAATCGATTCCTCACACGCGCCCGCTCGCTGTTCGTCGTTGCATTGTCGCGAAGTCGTCGTCGTCGTTCCTACTCACCTCGATACTATTGACGCACGCACGCACGATCGATCGAGATTGGATTCGATGAGTGGACTGTGACTCGCACGCGTGCGTTGGGCCTTCACTCACCCGAACCGAACGAAGTCGACGCGATGGAACGAGACAACCGAGGAACGAAAGAGGAAGAACACAGCGGAGATAGGCATTTAGAATATGCATGCATGAACACCAGCACTGAAATGCTCAGAATGTTCATTCTTGATGCAGATTTCTGTATCTTGCGATATATCAACTAACTGAGACTGAAACTCTCCAAAGCCTATTGTAAACTCATTTTGATCATACTTCTGCAATTAGGACACAGCCAGAAATCGCCTCAGTTTGTTATTTTAATTTCACATTTTCATCGATAACTCAATCAATAGAAGTTTTTACAGCTCCGAACCTTGTCAGCATGTTACAACTATCTTGCGACACGGATCAGCGTGCACGTACACTCTAGGATTCTCTTCCTCGCTTCGATTTCTTATGTTTTGAGAAAGTCGCCGCTCGCAGTCATTTTCGAATCGCATCGATTTCTCTGCATTGCGAGTGCAGCTCGTCAGTGTTGCGCGTTGATGGTCGCTGTGTGTTTCGATTCGTCTCGCTCGTGTGCTCGATTGCTTGCTCGCTCGATTCATTCACTCTCGCATCTCGAGAGGATCGACCGCACGATTCGATTCCGCATCGATTCGATCGTCGGTCGCAGTCCGGTCCAGCGCATTCACAGTGCGATCGATGACGGTAGAATTCGCGTTGGTGGGAGACGACAGCAAACGAGCAATACGCATACGCGACGCACGAATAGAGGAGACGACGAACGAAGGATCGATCGAGCGATGCCGCACCCGATTGATTTCGAATTTTCATCGCGCACTGTTGGCTGATCGTGAATGTTCGTGTCGTATCTATCCAGCCTCTTCCTGCTGCGCCCTTCTCTCTCACTCACTTCATTCCTCTGCAATGTCTCGTGCCGCTCGTTCTGCCGCTCGTGGTGAGAAGTCTGATGAGCAGCATGCTGAGGAGGAGCGTCGTCGAGCCGAGAAACAAGCGATGTTAGATGCACAAGATTCATCAGACGACGGCGAAGATGGAGAGGGCGACGAAGACGAAGGAAGTGCCGCCGCAGCATCCGCTACTCGTCGTAGCGCTCGTGCTGCAACCGGATCCGGTTCTTCGTTACACGCTGTGGAGTCGATATTAGCTCAGCGCACAGTTCGTGGTGGCAAGATTCAATTTCAGATTCGATGGGAAGGATACACCGAGACGAGTTGGGAGGATGAGAAGAATCTAACATCATGCGCTGACTTACTCAAACAGTTCAGAAAGAAGCGGCAAGAGAAGGAGGAAAAAGCTGCAGCAGCAGCGGCATCGAAGGAAGCCGCCGCATCTTCCACAGCTACAGCGACTCCAGCAAAAGGCAAGCGCGGCGCAGCTGCAGTGGCTGCGGCTCG
>JAURWL010000085.1 GCA_030654965.1 Dehalococcoidales bacterium
GAGTGCTGGAAGAGCACATTGGGGAGGTGTTTGTAGTTTCGGTAGGCGTTTACCAAGCTGTCTATTCCCAGGCAATTGCAGTAAGGCAGCCATTGGTTTTCCAGCCCGTGCTCCGGGGCATCCCACAGATTGAGGAATACCTTGGTGGTCTTCAGAGTATTCATGACCTCGGCGGAGGGGTTAAGTCGTTCTCCTAAAGCTCCCCCCAGGGGGGTGTAGATTATCAGGTCAGGCCAGCACAGGGCGCAGTTCTGCAGGAGCAGCAGCCCCATCGCTTCTCTGCCAAACTTCAGGGAGAGCTGGTCGAAGTAGAAGTGCTTGGACTCCTTCACCAGCCCGGTAGACCTGACTGCGCCGACCACCTGATGCTCAGCCCCGCTGGGCCCGCACCTGGGGTCGGCATCACAATATTGCTCCATCAGGAAAAGGACTCTATCTATCATCTGGGCTATCCTGTATCATTCTTAACCACATAAACCATGCCAACAGTTGTCTCCATCAAAATCATGCAACTGATGTTTTGGAAGTCTATTTGGTTTGTTGGAGCATAGGCCATTGACATTGCAAGGGCATCCTTGTACAGTACAATGAAACCGATAAACCTTTTCCTCAGTATCATAGGAAATAAGCGGAACTAATTTTGGTAATGGTTCAGCCTTTTCATGCCTTATAGCATCTCGGCACAATGCACAGTAGGCTTGGAACTCTATGCCGCATCGTTCACACTTCACCTCCTCACCAGCTTTGTTTTCAGCATCTCCTGTATGTGCTCTCTGGCTTTCTGGCCGAATTTCTGTTCCACCATGGCCAAGTACTCCCGCCTGTCGAAGTACTCCCGGAAGGCCCTGTCCCGGAACTCCAGCACCTGGCGGGCCGAGAGATGCTTGGTGGGCAGGGGAAGAAATCTGGGTGAGAACTGGCTGTAGTCTGCCCATTTCCGGGGCAACTTCAGGCCTTGCCTGACCGCATCCTCATAGAGCTGGCTACCGGGATAGGCAGCGCAGGCGTAAAGGTTCAGGTACTCGAAGTTAAATGCCTTGGCCATGTCAAGGGTGGCCTGCATGCTTTCCAGGTCATCGTCGGGCAATCCGACCATGAAGTTGGCGATAATGTTCATGTCTGCCTCTCGGCACAGTTCTACCGCCTTCCCTATCTCTTTCTGGTGGTACTTTTTGTCCACGCCTCGCCGCACTGCCTCGGAGGCACTTTCAAACCCAATGCACACCCACTTGATGCCTGCTGCCCTCATGCACTTCGCCATCTCTTCCGTGAGCGTATCTGCCCTGGCGTAAGCCCAGATGTTGAGGTCGTGGCCGAGGCGTGCGATAGCCTTGCAAACGCCCCTGACATGGTTGGGGTTCAAGGCGAACATCTCATCCATGAACTTGAAAGTCTTGACACCGTAGTTCTTGACCAAATAGTCTATCTCGGCGGCAACGCTCTCCGGGGCACGGTATCGGATGCCGGTCCCGCCGTACAGGGCGTGGATATTGCAGTAGCTACAGCTATAGGGGCACCCCAACGAGGTATAGACCATCGCGTAAGGGCTTCGCTGGTCAGGATGGTCAAGACATTGCCAGTTATGGGCCCGGTATTTCTTCATAGGCAGCAGGTCCCATGCCGCCATAGGCAGCTTATTGGGGTCAATGGGGTCAGCTACACCTCCGAATCCCCCGCTGTTCTTCTTGGACCACCAGAGGCCGGGAATATACAGTTCCTCCTTTTTACCTAAGGCTGGGAGGAGTCCCTCTAAGGTCTTAAAGCCTTCTCCCTGGCATACGAAATCGGGATGGGCCTCGGAGAGTGTCTTCTCTGGCAAGGCCGAGGGGTGCAGCCCTCCCAAAAGGATTATAGTTTCAGATGGAGTTTGTCTAAGCAGCCTGACGAGTTTAATCACCGCCGTCATTTTCGGTGTTGAGGATACGGAAGGATTGGCTCCCAGAACGATTATGGCTACCAAAAGTGGGTCCACCTCGACAATTTTCTTGGCTGTCTGCTCAGCGTTTAATCCCTCAGCATCCAGTATGGCTACACTGTGTCCTTGCTCTCTGACGTAGGCAGCCAGCAACGCGCACCAGAGGGGAGGCTCAATGGCCGAGAGTTTGCTCAGAGGGCCGTAGGTCTTGGCACTCGGATTCACCAGAAGGAGGTCGGTCATTCAACGCCCCTTAGCTTCCATGTACGCCACACCTATTGCGACTGCACCAACACTGAAAAGGATGCCGGCAATTACACCGAACTCACAAAATACTGCCTTTAAGATACCCCTCACTGCCGAACTTGTATTGACGGGGTCTGCCTTAAAGGCGTTAACAGCATCCACTATCCCGCAATACAGCATGAGATAACCTCCGAGGAAGGCGGCCAGAGCAATGCCTCCTAATATTCCAACTACAATCATAGTTAGGCCTAGTTTCATATCCCTTAACTCCTCATCGGGATACTTACCCGTTCTATCCTCTTGACTGCCAAACGGCAATAGTCCTCACTGAGTTCAATCCCAATACTTCGCCGCCCTAGACTCTGGGCAATGGCCAGGGTGGTTCCGCTGCCCGCAAAGGGGTCAAGCACGGTAGCGGGTTCTGCTGGAGCACCACAGGGGCATTGAGGCCGCCAGCCAAGAAAATTAACAGTGGGGTTTTGCCAGCCAGTTGAATCAACTTTTGTAGGTGTATTATTAGGTTGGTGAGTTACTTCTCTTTGAGTATAGTGAGATGTTGTCTCCATTACCCTCACCACCGGCTTGCCACACTTGCTACAGTTCCCCTTCTCGCTGGTTCCTATCAGGATACACCGCTTGGGTATCTCAGTAGGGAATGTGGCGAAGTGGGCCCCAGAAAAACTTTCAGTCGGGAATGTCCACACAGAACGGCAGTTGCGACCGGCAGGAAGATTAACTACAGGTGATTTGAAACCTAGATAACTTTCCCTAGCCTCCTGATACGATTGATTACATGCCTCTGTGCCTCTGGAATGGGCAGTACCTGTTTGTGGTTCTCTCACCGCCTCGCCGTCCGCATAGTAATCAGCACTCTTGGTTAGCATGATAATAACTTCGTAGTCATCGGTAGGCCGCCAGCTCCCTTTTCGCAGCACTAGGCCATCATTGGGCAAGCACTTCTCGCAGCTAGGGCAGGGTTGCCATTGAGGTGAACCAGCTCCGCCTTCAAAATATGCTTCCCTCTGCTTACGACTGGCAACACCAGGCCCCTGTTTAGTAGTTTCTATTTGGAATTGATTATTAGCTCTATTGCCTTTTCCCCCCTTCACCCTGTGCTTCTCCCACTTGATGCTATTGACCGATTCGGGCATGGGATTAGGTTTGTGCCAGATAATCACACTCCGCACCCACCAGCCGTCAGCCTGAGCTGCCAGCATCACACGCTGGGGAATCAGGCAGAGGTCAAGGGGCTTGAGGCCATCCGCTTTGCCAAGTGAGTGATGCTGTTCAATATGTTCACTGTCCCCATGTTGCCATCGCTTGTCAGTATAACTCACGTGCTGGCCAGCATAACTATCCCCCAAGTTCCACCACACAATCCCATCATCTTTAAGCACTCTCCTGATAGCCCTCAGGACTTCTATGGTGTGCTGGACATACATCTCTACCGTTGGCTCCAGGCCGTAAGCACCTCGCCAAGCACCACAGAGAGTACAGTATTGCCCTTTTGCAACTTCAATGTATTGGCTTTGCGGTCTGTTCTCTACAGGGGATGATGATGCCCAAGTATGGTCATGCCGAATGTCTCTTAACCGGCTACCCCACTTATGCTGGCAATCCTTCTCACCACCCCAAGTCACCTCTTGCTCGCCTGAATACTTGCGAAGCCCCCAGTAAGGCGGCGAGGTTATCACGCACTGAATGGAGTTCTCAGGCAACTCCTTCATTACTTCTAAACAATCCCCCTGATACAATGTGCAGTAGGGGTTCTGCCACCTAATCATCTCGGTCTCCATACCACAACAGAATAAGCCTCGTGGAAGAAGCTGCCGAAGTAGAGCCGTCTAACGTCTATCAGTTCAACTTTCCCCTTTAATGAGGTCAGGAATCCGTCCAAGTACTGCCTTTTTTGGTGATACCTTATAGCTAAGTAGTCCAGCAAGTTATGCTCTTGGTAAAGCTCCACGATAGGCTCCAGGTGGACACAAATGCTGGGTTTTTTGGCCAGGAGGTAATCGAGGAAACGCTGGTAATTTGTCCCCAGTTGTTCCATCGCCAGGACGGTGATAACAGCACTTCCCTCTCTAAAGGGAACCATAGCGTATTCATGCTGTGGAGAGAACATATTAAAGTTGACACCGATGATCGGTTTGCCCGTTTTCTCAGCAATAGCCTTCAGTATCAACTGGGAGGGCTTTGCCCAATCGCAGCCGACCAAGGGCTTTTCAGGAAACATCTCCGACAGGATCATCAGACTGAACCCGGTTCCAGCCCCGAATTCAATGATTGAGTTCGCTTCCGAGAGGTACTTATGGAAGAGAATCTGGCAGACCACGGTATAGTAATCCGCCTCAAACCGGGGGCTTACCGGGCGGATGTATTTTCTCTTGTATCTCAAAACGCTGTGCTTGAAGAAGTATTTGGGCATCAAAGCATCAACCGACCCGGTGGCCAAATACTCCTTAAGGTTCTCTTCCCAGCCTGCTTCCCACTTGTCAACCTGCCCGGCAAGGGGCAACTTGGAGTTTAAGGTTGTGAGGACCTCCAGGACACAGGCCTTAAGGTCAGCGTCGGCATATTGAAAATTCGCCCGAGCCATAGTCGTTAAGCACTGCGCCGGCAGTGACTCCAGGCCAAAAGCTTGGGCAAAGTCGACGGCCGAAAGGTTCTTCATTTTAATACTCTGATGGGTTTATACCTGATGAAGGTTGTGAGCTAATCCAAATGTCGTAGCATTCTCGCCACTATGGGTAACTGAAGCCACAATGCTTGCCCACGAGTTTGCATCAATCTCTATATCTTTATCGGCTACCTTTTCTCCAAGTGGGATATGAAATATTCTAACTACCCCATCCTCAAGTCTCTCGAAATACCATCCATCTTTCCAGTGAAATGCCATCTTAACC
>JAURWL010000097.1 GCA_030654965.1 Dehalococcoidales bacterium
AGAAGCGGATCCAACATCGCTTCACGCAGCAACATACCATCCGTCATGTACTTGAGTACTGTGCTGCTGTCTGTCATGTTCTCGAATCGAATCGTGTATCCGACGTGTTGTCCGAGTTCGACGTCGAGCTCCTCCGCGACACGCTTCGACACGGACATCGCAGCGACACGACGCGGCTGTTGTGGATGGGCGACGGAGCACAGAGTGACACAGCGAGCGAGCGCGCGCAGGTCAGCATGGAGATCAACAGACACTGCGCGTCGCATCGCGCATATCGCAAGTTATCCGAGAGCGGCGTCGTCGCTGTTCATCGCGTGTTTCTGACCTGAGTACATGCGACCAATTTTCCGCCGTTCGTGTAACCATCCAACACGCAGAATTGCGGGATCTGAGTTGTTTTACTGCACGGAAAGGACACAGATGCATAGCGACACACATGTTTAGTATACCTGCTCGTTTTTGCTCGATTTCGTGCGTGTCGCATCATCCGTCGCGTTGCTCGCAGACTGCGCAGAATTCAACTGCGCGCAACTGACCCTGAACCCGTCTCTCCGACTAGAATCATACACTGCGCGCTCGCCAGCATCTCCTTGAACTGTTCTCTCTGTGCGTATACTGGTAGTGTCTTTCTCGTCTCGAATATTCTCCAGTAGTTCGGTGAGAACGGTCGATGCGTGAGCGGATTCGTCGAGTGGCCATCGATGCTGAGATGACTACCACCGGCCGCATACGATCCACCACCGAGGGACTGTTTCTTATCTACACCACCAGCCACAGATGCACCTGCACCATCACCAAGGTCCAATCGTTTACGTTTCTCACTCATCGAGGAAGGGAGAAGAGGAGCGGTTGCGTTGAGAAATGCGAAATCGTCTCGAAGACGACAAATCGGTACGATCGAACACACCCGCTCACAGCAGACGAAGCACGTGTGTGTGTGTGTGTGTGTGTGTGTGTGCGCGCATACTGTCGTGCAGTGGAGACACGACAAATAACCGAATCGATAACCAGTCACAGTCTGACAATTCGGCAGTCGAGTGAGTGACGTTGCAGTGCAGAGACCAGAGAATGAATATCGAGCGAGGCGGAGGAGGGTGGATCAGAGAGAGGACAGACAAGTGGACAAGCAAGCAGCAAGGAAGCGACGTAACGCTAGCGATCGGATCTTTCAGTCGTCCAGCTTCATCCAGTCGCAACGAGAGAATCGGTGCAGACGGACACTGTGCTCGTCGTGATCGCAACAGTGCTGCACCAGCTGTTGAAACACTCTGCTCACTG
>JAURWL010000114.1 GCA_030654965.1 Dehalococcoidales bacterium
AGAGAGAGAGAGAGAGAGAGAGAGAGAGAGAGAGAGAGAGAGATGAGCACTCTTCATGCCGGCTATTTCTGTTTGTATCCCATCCCAGCATGTGCGATTCGTACCTGCTGCGGGGGCCACGGCAGCGACGCCTGAACACAGTGGAGCAGGAGACGCAGAGTGGAGTGAGCGCGCGTACGAAGGGGCCGCCGAGCGGGGTAGCGCACATGCAGCGAGTGCGGCAGTGGCGACTCTGCGAGCGAGCGCACGAACCTATTGCTGGTCTCTTGCAATCCTGTTTATACTCCGATTCGCCTTTCTCTGCACCGCATGTGGTGCAGAAGAGGAGGCCAGTGACCGGATTGGCTTGGATATGGTGAGCGACCGAAGAGCCAGCTGAGGCGGACATCTTGCACGCAAAGCAGCAGAACGAGAGAATGAAGTTCAACGATGAGCGACAAAATCTGCGAGTCTCTCTCTGAAGTATCAGCGGCGGGATTGGGACCGGACATGGTGTCAGCGGATGTGTTGAACAAAGGGCGGAGAGGAGTGAAGAGCTGCGCACAGCAGCGCGAACGAGAGAGCCAACAGTGAGCGACACCATCAGCGAGTCGACCTATCTCCCTCTCTGCCCTCTTTGTGTGTGCGTTTATGTGTGTGTGTCTCTTGCTCTCTCTGGTCTGACCTCTTCCGTGCGTGTGTACTGGCGGCGATGGACCGCGATAGAGACGGTGCAGCGCTGAGTGAAGTGGAGAGAGCAGAGCAACACAAGGCAGACGTCAGCCAGCTGCAACAGAGAGAAGCAGCATCATCATCTCAGAGTCAATCGTACTGCGGGCGTGCATGCAGCGTCGAGCGCGATCGCAGAGAAAAGGGAACGAGCGCTGCGGCGCTGCTGCTGGCCGCTGCATCGTCACGCTGCAGTGTACTCGCTCGTCACTCCCTCCCTCCTTCTTCCGTCTCTCACTATACAGTCAGTTGGCGTATCGTGTAGGGAGTTGCAATGCTGGACAAAACGAGATGGATCCAGCGACGACGGTGGGAGTTCGACGGTGGGGGAACAGAAACACGCCACACGGCGACACACGCGTCAATATCAAGTATAGTCTCATCACTGCACTCTGAATTGTTCTGTGAACATGACTCTTGGCGCGAAACGAGACGGTAATCCACTCCACAGTTCGATCCGCGGCTTGTTTCGGTCAGGTATTCCGTCGTGTACGGTTCATGATCGCGAAGGAGTTGTTTCTCAGCGGGGGTTGTCTCTCGACAATGCTGTCGATAATGCCATAGCTCCAGGCTCAACATGCGATCGCACACTTCCGTCAAAGCCGGATGAGTGCGCAGTATATCGGCCTCCCAGATCCAGATGGGCACGAGATCCGACGTGCGCACTATAATGGTACCATCGAATGCTTTTTCCACTTCTTTATCGTCCTCCTCCTGCTCCTCCAGTGCCGACTTGCGTTGTAGTGCGTACTGTTGACGGTTCATCAACGCATGCGAACACATCGAGCGTGGTGGTGTCGCGTGACGGTTG
>JAURWL010000115.1 GCA_030654965.1 Dehalococcoidales bacterium
CGACGACGATGATGATGATGATGACGATGAGCCAGTCGATGATGTCGGTGTTGTCGCACCTTCGTTGATCAGTCCGGAGCAGAATGTTTACGGTACGCCAATCCGCGGCTCATTGAAAGGAGTGAGTGGCTCACCTGCGAGTACGATGGCTCTCAACGATGCTGCACCGTCATCTGCACAATCTTCGCCGATGCCACCGAAGTCTGCTTCGAAGCACGCTGCCGCGGATGCACGTGCGGATGCACGAGCAGCGACGGCGACCTTCACGTTCTCCTCCTCGTCACCCGATGAAATTGCACTCTGCGAATCACTTGATCGATGCGGTCTCACACTCGTCGGACGCAAGGGTAATCAGATTACAATCCGCTACACTGCTGTCGGTGCTGCGCCGATTTTCATTCGTTACACGATCAAAGCCACGCTTGAGTTCACTTCAACGCGTGCGCGTATGGATGTCGTGGTGTTGACGCCGGACGGACGGACGAAATTCTTCGTCAAGGGAAGTGATCAACAGGTCATGCGCATGATTGTAGCATCAGCCGCCACGACGGGTGGACGAGCAGCGATGGATCCAACTCAATTGCTAGAAATCACCTCGTTGCAACTGTCCGCTTTCGCCAAGACTGGTTCTCGAACCTTGCTCATGGCCGGTCGCACTCTCTCACCATCTCAATCGAATCATTTTCAATCTCTATACGACGATGCTGCCAACTCGCTCAACGATCGTGAATTGCTTATCGAGAAAGCTTTTCACGGACTGGAGCAGGAAGGACTTGAGTTGCTCGGATCATCCGCAGTCGAAGATCAGCTGCAAGGTCAGCGCACGAGCAACATTGCACGCACGCCAAGGATCGTCTATCAGTTCGTTCTTCTGTATTGCAACGCACGCAAAGATTCGCCTCTCATTTTGTTCTTCTTTTGTTCATTGTTTGCAGAGGGTGTGCCTGAAGCGGTCGACTTCCTGTTGCAGGGCGGTTTGAAGCTGATGGTGTTGACCGGCGATAAGCTCGATACTGCCATCTCCATCGGTCATCAATGCAATCTATTGCAGCCATACATGCGTGTGCTCATGATCGGCGCGAGTACCAGTCAAGAGAACATTGGCTCAATGCTGAAAGAGAATTTACGCATCGTCACTGCTACTCCGCCGACTGATGAAGCTCGTGCGGGTGCCGAGCTCGCTCGTGTGCGAATGGGCGGCGATCCGCTGACTCCTCTCCCTGATCCGACGCCGTCCTCTGTTCCACTGCTCGGGTACGCGCTCGCGATCGACGGCAGCTCCCTCGAAGTGTGTCTCCGTCATTACAAAGAGGACTTCATCGCCCTCTTCTTACACATGGCAACTATCGTCAGCTATCGATCCACCCCCAAGCAGAAAGCGCTTGCCGTTCAAGTCGTCAAAGAGAGTCTAGGCAAGACCACTCTCGCGATCGGTGATGGAGCGAATGTCAGTGCGAGAGATCACAGAGCACGCTTCAAATAGCGAGTTTGTCTGGCGCTCGCTGATGACTCTCTCTCTCTCTCTCTCTCTCTCTCTCTCTCTCTCTCTCTCTCTCTCTCT
>JAURWL010000116.1 GCA_030654965.1 Dehalococcoidales bacterium
GCATATGCATATGCCCGCATGCCGGCCGGCCGCGCGCGGCGCTTGCCATGCCGAATTTGTGCGAAGATTGAATTGCGTTGTCTGAGTGGTGTGAGACGTTCGAGTGCTAACGCTGCGTCGATTGGATGACCGCGCCTACATGCCGATTTGCTTCATGCGTTTGTTGTACTCCAGTCGCTGTTTGACTTGCGGTAGTCGCGAGAGGTAGGTGTGCGTGTAGGCGTATCCGAAGATGAATCCACTGAAATGTGCCATATGCGCGATCGACATACCCGCAGCCGGTCCATTGATGAGTTTCCACAAATATCCGAGTACATCGAATCCCGCTAGTGCCCATCCTAATTGATCCAGTCTGAAGTACACCGGTACAAACATGAGTGAATATCGTTTGTCCGGGAAGAGTACCATCGACATACCGATGATACCAAACACGGCACCGGATGCACCGAGTGATGGTAACTTCGTAGCGACCCAGCGCCATTCCGAACGATATAACAGTGCAGCCGCACTATCACCAAGACCACTCACTGCACAAGCGAGTAGATAGAATGCGAGGAACTCACTCTCACCGATGATACGAATGATCGGAGGAGCGAACATGTAGAGAGCGTACATGTTGAAAGCGAGATGCATAAACCCGGAATGACTAAACGCCGAAGTCACTGGAGTATGAAATAGTCCACCTCGCAGATGGAGCCAGCTGGATCGAAAATGTCTGCACAGAAATTTGTCCCACTCGATGGCCCGCAATGACAAGCCCTTCGCTGCATATTGCCATGCAAGAAAGACGCCGACATTCGCGAGGATCAAGCCAACCAGTACTGGTGGAAACTCGTCAGCACGCTGTCTCATTTGTACGCCGCCGCCGTTATTGAGTACCCATGCTCCATCGTCACTGCCCTTGAATCGACTCTTACCGGCGAGGAAGACACGCTCCAACTCAGATTCTTCACGTTTGGCAGAGAAAGACTGAATAGTCGACACGCAGACAACACCGGCACCGACACCGAGCAGAGACAGACCGATGGTACGTAAGAGGGGAGAACGAAGGAAGGAGAGAAGGGAGGAGAAGGAAGCGGAGGAGGAGGAGGATGAAGACGAGGACTGTTGTTGTTGCTGTTGATGCTGATCGCGCGATGACTCTTCCGACGACGACGCTCTCGCAGATGCGGAGCTGCTCTTCGGTGCGATCGGTCCGGTCGAGAACGGACACGCAGACGATGGAAAGGCGAATGCGGCGGCAGGTCGAATCGTGATCGAATTAGGAACGGCGGAGATGGATGTAGATCGTGATACGAACCGAGGTGCCATCCCGCAGAGACCAGGAGTAGCGCGAGCAACGACAGCACTGCGAGTGGTCGTCGCCGTCGCCAGAGCGCAACGACGAAAGTGCAACGACAGCATGGTGGAGATGGAGACGAGCAGGAGAACGGCGGGCGAACGGCACAGAGCTATAACAGCGACAGGACGCATGAGCATGGTTGGAGTACGAACGTTTCATCGAGGTCTCGCTCGGTGCAGCACACCGAGAAACGATCCTGGCTCGAAATCGATTTCGGGGTTGAATTTCGGAGTCGCATCGCGATCGCAATGCGCGATTCATTCATCGTGCGCACCCGCTCTCTCTCTCTCTCTCTCTCTCTCTCTCTCTCTCTCTCTCTCTCTCTCTCT
>JAURWL010000117.1 GCA_030654965.1 Dehalococcoidales bacterium
CTGCTACGTGCGGACGATGTCGCACGCGCACTCGCCGCCGACGTGCTTCGGTTGCCGCTCGTAGGTGCGAAGCGCGATCCAATCGCGGGCGACGTCACGCAGTACGACCTCGCATCAGTGCTGCCACGCGCACTCCAGACGCAGTGGCACGCGGTGATGCGTGCGGCGGCCACTACAGTGGGCATCTCGGACGCGTCAGAGCTGAGCATCCAGGCGGAGAAGCTGCTCTCGGCCGCACCGGGCAAGGGCGAACAGGCGTTGCACTTTGATCGCGACGACGAAGCTGACAGGCTGCGACGCGTGTTCAGCTGCATCCTCTACTGCTCGCACGGCGCGCACTCGACCGCCGTGCCGCGCTTCGCTCCAGGCGACTTTGCACTCCCGGTGTACGACGACTCAGAGGCGGTGCTGAATGCGACCGAGCTGCGCGCGACTGTCGAGCGCGGCCTATGGGAGGACGAGGCGTACCACCAATGCAACGTCGCACCGGGCGATGTCATGATCTTCTCGCAGGCGGTGCCGCATCGCGGTACGCGCAATCCACTCGCTCTTGCGCCGCGCATCTGCCTCTTCTCGATCGTGACTCCCTTTGCGGAACCGAAGCAGGACGATTTCCAGGTGTACCGTTGGATGTACATCGCCGCCGCGTACGGCTTCGCATCACGCGAACTGGCCGCCGCCGTGCATCGCGATCGCGCGCACCGTCCACTGGATCGTTTCTCGGCCGATGCGAAGGGCGCCGAGGCGCGCGAGGCATACGTCACCAACCTCCTGCGCTGGTCATGCATCGCCTACCATCCGGACACGCGTCGCGTCGAGTGGCTGCAGGACGTCGGCGTCGAGCCGCAATCGGAGGAGGCGGTGCTCGTCGCGTACACCGGTCGGAGTGCGAGTGTCCGCGCACGCGCTGTCAAGCGCAGCAGCGGCAAGATGTAGGTCACGCGCAGTGCCAGATGTTGTTGTGCGCCATTCGCTCGTTCCGTCCATACACTTGAGATGCATGTTCGACTCTCCTTCATTTGTCGGTCAGATACGACTCACATCGTGATCAACTGACGAAGCTGAAGGTACAGTTGCCGCTTTGCGCCGCGCGTGCGAATTCGTTGCTCTGCAGCTGCATGCACAGGCAAGGCGCGTTCCTACGTTTCAAAGCGAGCTTGAGATTTGTATGCGAAGAGGTGGATACATGGCGGCCAAGCGAGCAAGCGAGTCCAGCCTGCGCGGTGCGTTGCGACGCGCCTGGCCCAGACCGGTTTGCAGCAACTCTCCGAGAGTGGCAGTGACTCGCACCTCCTCCGCGCGTCGCTCAAGTTCGGTGTCCGGAGTAGTCTTGGAGAATTGCTGCAAGTCCCGCTTCTTCCACTCCGTTAGGAGCTGCTGTTGGCGCAGCTTGGCACGCTGCAGGTCACTCGCGCGCAGGTCGGCGGGGATGGAATGCACGCAGATGAGGCCGGAATCGGCGAAGATGGGAGACGAACTCATATCGCAAGTGAGGAGGTTGGAGATGTGTGTGTGAGCAGAAGCTCACTCAGCACCGATGTTGTGGTCCATTGGTGCAGATGCAAGCCGTTTCAATCGCATCATTCCTGATCGCCATCCTGATCCGAGTCAGCGGCTTTCGCTACCGGGGTAAAATCGATCTCGAGTGCGGCGGTCACAGAATCATACCTGGCTTGGAATCCACTGGCACACATGCGCTTCGTCACCTCCTCGATCGATGCGGCATCGGCGTGACCCACCGGGATGCGCACCGGACGATGCACGCGATGCTGGATGCACCGATGCTGTGCGGTGATGCACGCGAGGAGCAGACGTTGACTGTCGCGCCGCACGAGTGCCGCCTCCATCTCGGCGCGTGTGAGTAGCTGCGGCTGGTCGTGAGGAGTCGAATCTCGCACCTTGCGCTTCTTCGTGACGACGGTTGTGGCGTTGCTGCTGCTGGACATATCGCTGATGCGGCTGCGGGGAAGATGAACGAGCGGGAGTCGAAGAAGAGCGATGAAAGTGTGGCGGCTACTTCTGCGCAGGCTACAGTAACATCGTGTTGCCGCAAACAGGTAGTGGAGGGTTGGTGGATGGCTTACTGTCGGTTCCGTCCTTTCGAGGAGGCGGATCGTTTGCTCGAAGAGGTGGCAGCGTCTGCTGCTGCTGTCGATTTGCGGCTAGTGCGACGGGTTCTTGAACGGCTGTCCTCGTCTTCCTCGGAGGTATCAGGCATCTGCTCGTCATCAGCACCATCTCCTCGTTCCTCCTCACTCTCATCCTTGCCCTTGCGCTTGCCGATGCCATCAGGTCGCATGAGCACGACAAACTGTCGCAAGATCACCTTGGCAGCAAATGCTTGTTGTTTCTCCGCACTGGCCACTCTGCCCTTCAACATGAGAGACTGGTTTTTCAGCTTCTCGTACTGCTTGCGTGAAGGCACCACCCACCAGAATTCGAGCGGCATCGGCACAGCCGCTCCATCAGCCTGTTCGGCGATAAGGAAATCAGCCACCTTCTCCAACTTGCTCAGCGAGATGCCGTGACGAATATTCAGTGTCATGTTGCCGACGACACCCAGCGTGATGAAATCCACAGCACCAAAACCTTGATTGATTGGATGGAAAGAGGTGTTCACGGCGAGCTTGCCTTGCAACTCTCTCAAATCATCGAACTCAACGAGAGCCTTGCCAGAGAAGTTGAACGAAGTTTCAACAAGTGAAGGCGCAGAGACCAAGGCCCGCTTCTTGCACAGGTTTGATGCCGCATCTACGATTCGCGAGTTGACGTAATCTTCATACATTCGTCCCTGCATTACCGAAGTGTACATGATGAGCTCACGAGCTCACGCAGCACCGCGACGAACTGCTTCTCGCGGCGGAGAGTGACCTGGTGGCGAACGTATCTGCTGGCGAAGACGGGCTCGGATCGGGAGTAGGGAGCGACGGGCTCTAATTCCGCAGACACCGCTGAGATATCCTCGAGCATGGCCGAATCTTCCTCCTCGTTCTCAGGTGAATGAGCGTGGAGCTGACATCGACAGAAGCCTGCAATACGCTATCGTTTGACGCGATGATACCATCCAATCCCGCCGACGTCATGAACGCGTCGTCGATGATGGCGCTAGCAGTATTGAGTGAACGGAGCACATTGCGAGTCGAGCCACCGAGAAGGCGATAACGTTGACGAATTTGATCGGTAGAATAGTTGGAAATTGCTCTCATCGAGAGGAGCTCTGCCAGTGAAAGCAGCGGCATGAAGCGCGTCACCAGACTTGCCGTTTCTTCTTTCTGGAACTCTTTCCAGCGAGCAGGCTTGGGTGAAGACACTTCTAGAACATGCACCTCTCGCGGCAGAGAGTCTGCTAACTCGGGCGGCATACCGTCGACGATGTAGTAGACCGCGTGGCCTGCAGGAGGATGAAGCAGCACTCGGTCGAAAGACTGAACCTTGGACGACTGCTCCGCAGTGGCTGTACCGGTTCCCGCATCATACCGCAAGTAGAGCACCCTCAATCCCGCCTTCTGCCACACGACGTGGAACGATTCCGCAGCAGCGACGTGCATTTGAGCGGTTCGCCACAGCACGTAGATGCGAAACATACTCTTGCCAATGCCTGAGACACAGCACCAGGCGCAGCAACAACACGCACAGCAGGAGACGCGTGAGGTGATGGAACACACAAACATGATGCAATCAGCTGGCGAATTGCCTGACCTGGAGTGCCGAGGAGCAAATTCCACATGCCTTTGCTCCATGTCTCGTTCACTAAGTCGAACAGCTCCTCGTAGCAGGGTCGCACGAAGAGCGGATAACTTGCACCTGGCTTGCCGACCCACAGCAGACCTGCTGGAAGCTTCAGATGCTTCCCAACCGTCTCCGCTACGTCGCTTGCAGCGATTTCCTGCACACCACCTGCGCCTGGATTGGTGCACATGGCTTGGAACCATGCGCTCACTTCGTTCTCGGCGGGCTTGACCTTGATCGGTGAGGGAGGCACTGAGAGAGAGAGAGAGAGAGAGAGAGAGAGAGAGAGAGAGAGAGACGGAGCCGAGGTTTCCAGGAAACCCTTAGTTACCGCCTTAGACAGCTCCAGCAACCAAGGTTACCGCGGCATAATGAATGGATTACCGTCTCGTTTGCGCCAGAGTCATGTTGAGAGTGCAGTAATGAGACTATAATTGATAATGACGCGTGTGTCGCCGTGTGTTCGCTGCCGTCGAACTCCCACCGTCGTCGCTCGAGTCACTCGTTTGTCCAGCGACTACTTTCCTGACGGTTCACTAAGAGAGGGAAATGAGGGAGGGAGAGGGTGTATACTGCAGCGTGACGATGCAGCGGCCAGCAGCGCCGCGGCAGCGCAGCGCTCCTTCCCTTTTCTCTGCGATCACGCTCGGTGCTGCATGCACGCCCGCAGCACGGTTGACTCTGCGATGTTGCTGCTGCTGTTGCTACTGCTAGTGCTACTCCCTCTGCTGTAGCTGACGTCTGCCTTGCGTTGCGTACGCTCTGCTCTCTCTCAGCACTGCACCTCGTCTCCTCCTTTCTCGTACTCTCCGCCGAATATCGCGGTCCATCGCCTCCACTACACACGCACAGAAGAGGTCAGAGCAGAGAGAGATAGAGAGAGAGAGACACACACGCAAAGAGAGGGAGAAGGCGCTGATCCTACCTCGCTGCAATCTTTGCGCACGCATGATCTGAGCTCGGGCTGCGGTGCAATGGGGACTGCCGCTGCGACTCGATCGAGACTGATGCGTGTGATCCTGCCCTCTGATCTCGTACACTTTACTCATCTGCGCTCTGGTATTCTGCTGTATTCAGCCGGCACACGCCTTTCGCACCGAAGCCCTCCCGCGTCCTCTGCGCCGCACCTCATCACCACCGTGCGAGCGCGAACCTCCCGCGCTTCGATCGAATCACTCCGACGCACATCAGCGAACTGCAACTATGTCGTCTCCCGCACAGAAGTGTGACCTTTCACGCGAGGAGGCGGAAGACAAGCTGGGCCTCAAGTACACGGACAACTGTTTGGCATGCAAAGATCTCGGTGCGGATGTCAAGGTGATGCATCACAAGTCCCGACCACCAGCTTCGACCGCACTCGCATCCTCCGCAGGTCAGTGTAGCTGGCGATGCGCACGAATTGGTCGACCGTACACCCGTGCTCACACTTCCTCTCTCTCTCTCTCTCTCTCTCTCTCTCTCTCTCTCTCTCTCTCTCTCTCTCTCTCTCTCT
>JAURWL010000118.1 GCA_030654965.1 Dehalococcoidales bacterium
TGAATAACAATCGATATCAGTCGATGCACGAAGACTCGACATCGCAATAGCATCGCAGCCACTCGCCGCACCCTTCTACGTCGCATCCCTCGCTCAACTTTGCAGCTACAGTCTTCGCATATCCGCCGCACTATTAGTCACTGACACACTCGCGTGTATGCATCGCGCACGCAGCATCTTTCGTACTTCCAATGTTCAACGCCCAACAGATACACAGTCTTCAATCGTTCAATTTGCACTCAATTTAATATTTTCGATAAAATTTTTCGAATTCGCGATATCGATCGCGCGCGCGCGAGCTCGAGCTATAGCTAGCGATATCGCGATCGCGATCGCGATCGCAATCGCAAGGCCGGCCTAGGACTAAGAGTTGATCATGATATATGATAACTTCGACTCGAGGGTCTCGCTCTTTCTGATGATATTGCAGCCATACGACGACGCCTCTAACGGCGATACAAAGTGAAGGCGATACAAAGTGAAGGGCGAGGGAACAAGAGATGCGAAGAGGGGCGAGTGGCGGGGGATGCGTGCACCCGACTGACGTCGCGATTTGTACGCGGCAGTGGCATGCGAGCAGAGCCGAGAAGGAAGATGATAGTGGACGTGCAGAGGGAGAGGGAGATAGATAGATGGAGATAGAGAGAGAGAGAGAGAGAGAGAGAGAGAGAGAGAGCAATCGCCTCGTATCATCCTCACGAGCTAGTTCGTATGTTGGACAATGGTAGTGCGTGGCATGTTGTAGGCCATGCTACACGCACTTTCGAGGCGGTTTTTCGACCAGTTAATGTAGTCTTGTTTACATGCGAAGAGCGGCAAAGACCGACGCGGCGAGGAGAGCAAACACGCTGAATGAAGTGGAGACACCTGAAGCGGAGTTCAAACCAGTCGAGGAACCGGTGACGCTAAAAAGGAAGCAGAACACACGAAAGCAAAAGTGAGAACGCGATCACGATCACACACATTCTGATGGGCGTGTCGCGTCGGTCTCGAAACTGACCCAGTGTTACCGCATGAATACCGAGTGTAGTTTCCGTAGTACGACGGTGTGTCCGCTTCAGCCATGCACATGCCAGTATGTCTCGAGAAGTTTCTCGAGTTCCCTGCACCGCAAGTCGCCCAGTTGTCGTTGTTATTCGCGGTGAACAGTGCTTGTACGATGTTGTTGCTCGATGAGCATGCACTGTAGGTGTAGCTATCCGCGATATAGTCCGAGTTACAGAAGTCCGCCTTGTACACTACTTCTGCGCACGAGTCTCCGCTGCAGTCCGCACTGTTGCAGAACGTCTTGGTCACATACGAGATCGACAGGTACACCGAAGGGAGAGGCACGTCGGAACCGGGGCAAGTGATGATGTTGGACTGAGCACACACGTTCTGCTTCTGAGACACGATCTCGGTCGCGTTGCCGACGAGACAGAGTGCGTCCATACCGAAGAGTACGATGGAGGCAGACCCGGCCGACGCGGAGCAGAACACTCGACCGTATCCGTATCCCGCGCCGTATGGTTCGATACACGCGCCTAGCCCCCCCGCGGAAGTGATGTTGACTAGAGAGCAATCCATCGGGTTGGTGGAGGTTGCACCACCACAGTTGGAGACCTCGCACGACAGCATACTCGCATCCTCACCGAGTACGGACACGAGCGAGGAGGACGACACGCACAATGCGAGAACGACGCAGAAGAAGAGAGAAGAAGGAGACATGACGATGAAGATGATCTACGACAGTGACAGCGCGCGAAGAGACGAATGAGCATCGACAGCCGCCGCGTTCGTCGGTGCGTCTTCGAGCCCGCGAACGTGAGTTCGGTGCGGAGATAGATGCGACAGTCGAGCGTTCAACAATCGAGGTGGCGCTCTCGCAATGTGTGATTGTGTGTGCTGTCGGGGCGGGAGTATCGACGACGTCATCGATCGATCAAGTCAAACTGCGCCAGCTGCGGCAGAACCAATCTCCGACCATTCGCAGTGGAGTTCACAGTGGTCGACGTTGGTACCAGTGTTCGCGATTGCAGTGTCAGTCGAGTCGCGCTCGTACGTGCGTCTGTTGTCGGCGCTGTGTGTGAACCAAATCGAATTGTGTGACATTCGATCGTCTGAACGACTGACGTCTCACCAATACAGACGGAACGCGAACAACGACGACAAAACCACGGAGGTAACACGACGACAGAGGAAAGAGGTTGGAAATATTGAACATGCAATATGGATGCATATACCACGAAATATCATGCTCTCATTCGCGCTGTAGCTCGTGCAACAATTTGTCTGAGACACTTTCGATTTGCGACTCATGGCGCCAGCGTGACGAAGTCAACACGTACAACCGCGTGCTTGCGGCTTGCGTGCATGACAGCGCAAGATCGAACTCGAGCTCGTTTCAAATCATGCATCAAATATGAGTGTTCGTTCGGCAGGTTAACTGTCCGCCTGATTCGATAGGTCGCTCATCATCATGCGTCGACTTGCGACGGTGTGTGTAGTAGCGCGGGCGGTGGCGCGCGCAAGTTCGTCGTGGCGGCGGTGGTGGAGGAAGCTGGACCACGAGCAGCTCGCTTCAGCGTCTGGTCATGACTCGCTGCAGCGTCTTTCTGCTCATCGACTGCCATCATATGCACATCGGTTTCCAGCTTCACCGGTGCATCAATATCCGATGTTTTCAGCAACTTCCGTTTCGATGTCGTCGTCGTCTTTCGTTCCTCGCCCTCACACAGCGCATCGTCCGAGTCGCGCGCGTCGGAATCGGAAGTGGGTACGATATCCTCGCCACCACAGGAGACGGATTTTGATGAAGAGGACGACTTGGACTTGCGCTTGCGAGAGACGGAGGCGGTGGTGGTAGCAGTTGCTGCAGTCGGAGCGGGAGTAGGAGCGGGAACAGCAGCAGGCAGTGTAGTACTTCCACTTCCATTCGCTCTCTCAGCCGCTTCAGCTCTCAATCTCCATACGAGCGGCCTCGTGTCTTTGGTCTGTGCAGTCGCAGTCGCAGCGGAGTTGACGGCGGACGGAGAAGACGAGCTCGCGGCGGCACTAGCAGCGGCAGTAGTCGGCAGAGAAGGCGAACCGCTACGCTTCACACCACGACGAGAGGAAGTGGAGGGGACAGCAGCAACAGCAGTGGATTCGCCTTTCTTGGAAGATGAGGGTTTAGTAGTCGCTTCTTCGTTCATCTTGACATCTGTATCAACTTCGTCCGAACCGAATTGTTGTTTGAGTTTGCGCGTGAGTGCATCCGTGGTCGCCCTCGCCGTTGCCTTCTCCTCGATTGCTTGGTCTTT
>JAURWL010000119.1 GCA_030654965.1 Dehalococcoidales bacterium
CAGTCATGGACAAAAGTCTCTGGACATTGAACTCTCGATGGCTTAGTATGCAGCCTTGTGGCCGTTATTAGCGATAACAGCTGCACAACGCGCGGGCATGCTGTGTGCGAGTGTTCGTAGCAAGTTCTCATCTAATGCCTCCCACTCTTCCTTCAAAATTCGTTCGAGTTCGTCCGTCGTGCGAGCCAGTCTTTTCTCAACTCTCATCTTCACGATCGACCAGAGATTTTCGATCGGGTTGAGGTCGGGTGAGTAGGGAGGGAAGTCGAGAAGAGTGACACCATGATTGTGGAACCAGCTGCGTGCTGCTCGAGATGTGTGTTGAGGCGCGTTGTCCTGCTGAAAAAACCACTGCTCGCGAGGATAGAAGTGTAGCGCCGTCTGAATGAGGTTGTGTTGAAGAATATCGACGTAGCGCGCAGCATCGAACGCACCTACGAATATCTCCGCCTGTCCGACCCCTCGTGCGCAGAAGCAGCCCCAGAGCGAGACGCGTTCAGAGTGCGGCATTCGATTGGTCATGTACTCGTCGTCGAAGGCTGTGCCCGGAGGACGCTGCACCCACACTTTCGTGCGACCCCATATTTCGATATGAGTCTCATCGCTGAAGATTACTCGCTCCCACTTCTCCTCACTCCAATCACCGTAGCCTTCAGCAAACGAAAGTCGTCGACGAATATCATTCTCGTCGAACGGATATTCTGCGCGAGCCACACGACCGTGCAGATCGACTTCGTCGAGACGACGACGTACCGTGCGAGTAGAGACAGGTAATTCCAACTGAGCGGTGATCTGCTTTGGAGTGATGAACTTCTCTTCTTCAGCCAACGAGACGATCGCATCATCGGTCGCTTCGTCAGTCGCTCGAGGTCGACCGCTTCGCTCCTTGTCCTGCAGCGAGTGTTCATTCTCGTATCGATGTATCCACTCGGCAACGGTGTGTCGGTTGCAGGGAATTTTATCTGCGATCTCGACTTGACTGCAACCTGTCTTGTGCAGAGTTATGATTGCTGCTCGCTGCTCGATCGAAAGTGGGTCGATACAGCCGATCGGACGATCGAAGAGCGCTGGAGGCAGAGAAGGCGAGGGAGGAGGACTGGGTGGCAGTGGTATGTGCTGGGCACGGGTCTGATTCGCATCAGACGTGTGGCACTCGCGACACTTGCGTCCGTGTGTCAGGCGGCGGTAGTTGCCACAGCCCGAGCAATCCTAACATCCAAAAGCAAAGTGCGACAGCGTGCGACAGCATGAGAACCAGTACAGCTGCTACGGCATGGTAGAAGCGCAGATGCTGCACATAATCGCTGTGTCCGATTGTGTACGCACTCACTCCTTTCTTCATACTAGGCAATGAAGTGAATCGGCAGGAAATCAGTCGAGCGATGAAGAGCTGCCTACCTACACAACCAGCAGCGATCGCAGCAATGTCAGTACAGTGTCAGATAGCACACATCGCACCCTCTACGCATGCGTCGTCTCACCTCGATCGGTGCAGCACAGCGAGCAAGCGGAGTCGAAAATGAAAATCGACCATGCTGAGCAAGGGCGTCTCCTGCTGGCAAGAGACAGAGGCTGGCTCTCACGCGCGCAATGAGTCGCAAGCCTGCTATTGCTATGGTAACGCACACTAGTCAACACACATCGAACAGTGCTACAGCGACCTTGCTATCACTCTGCGTCACTGAGATCGAGCAGCGGGCGATTTTCTTAGTGTCCAGCCATTTTTGTCCATGACTG
>JAURWL010000210.1 GCA_030654965.1 Dehalococcoidales bacterium
CGACCTGATCGAGGGGAACGTATCTAGTACCAAATAAAAAAATTCTTAATTCGTGGTTTTGTTTATGACCGCCTAAGATAGTATAATGGGCATTAATAAAGTTATCCGAAAGGGTTGAATTGTGCGCGATAGGTTAATAGAGATGAAGGAGGTGGAATTTTTTAAAAAATTTAAACTGTGAGAACCGAAAAATATTTTAAATACCACACACAAAATCCATATAATAAGGAGATAATTTGAAACTAAGAAATGCAGTTGTTGTTGATGGCTTGAGGACGGCTTTTACCAAGGGCGGACGGGGTAAATTGGAAGCCGTACGCTTTGACGACCTGGGCGCAACCCTCGTCAGAGCTCTTCTGGCAAGAAATCCCAAGGTCAAGCCGACCATGATCAATGATTTCGCTACGGGCGGAGATTTGGCGGTTGGTGTTGCCAATCTCGCCGGAATACCCGCCGAGACGACCGGCTTCTCCAGTGCTCGTCAATGCGCCACCACTCAGGAAACCGCGACGCGCCTCAGCATGGCTATCATGCTCGGTGAGTATGATTGCGGCATCTCCTTCGGCGCCGAGCGCATGGGTAGGGGGATGGGTGGCAATAGGCCACCAGGAACAGGAAGATGGACACGCAGAGAGGGCCCTAACCCCAAGGGCGGTCAGCGGACCAAATTACAGCGTGACATGCCCGCGAACCATTTCGACTATTTCTCGGTGCCCATTCCGGACTACATCCTGGACTCTCCGGGAGCTTCGATGGTTCAGTCCGGCCAGAATGTATGCGAGATGTATGACCTGACTCGTGAAGAAATCGATGCCTTTTCCATGCGGAGCCAGCACAAGCTGGCCAAGGCTTATGCTGCCGGCATCTATAAAGACGAGATCCTGCCCGTTGAAGTCGAAAACCCGGTCTTTGATAAAGATGGGAACTGGCTGCCGGATCAAGTAGGTCCGATGGTCATCCTTGACACCGACGAGGGTTTAAGACCAAACACAACGATGGAAGGGCTGGCAAAACTGCCGCCGGTCCAGGGAATTGTGAGCTATAAACCCGGGCCTCTTATGATTACGGCCGGTAATTCCTGCCCGACCAACTGCGGCTTGACCGTCCAGTTAATCATGTCCGAAGAGATGGCCCTCAAGCTGGGAGTTGAGTTCCTGGCACGGGTTATCGGTTGGGGGAACGGCGGCGTCAAACAGCAGATCATGGGTGTCGGTCCCGTTGTATCCACCCCGATGGCTCTCAAGCATGCCGGCCTTGAGATTGACCAGATAGAC
The DNA here is from genome assembly GCA_030654965.1 of Dehalococcoidales bacterium. Lineage (GTDB taxonomy): Bacteria > Chloroflexota > Dehalococcoidia > Dehalococcoidales > Fen-1064 > JAURWL01. The sequence continues at coordinate 1,275 of JAURWL010000210.1, forward strand.
CGTATTGAGTTCAACGAAGCCTTTGCCTGCCAGGTTATCGCCAGCCTCAGGGAGTTTAAAATCACCGAGGAGAAAGTGAATGTCAATGGTGGGTCCGTAGGCATCGGCCATCCCATCTCTGCCACCGGAAACCGGTTGTGGATGACGGTCTGCAAGGAACTGAAGCGCAGTAACAAGCGTTACGGAATGGCTACGCAGTGCGTTGGTTCTGGACAGGGCATGACCGTTATCTTCGAGAACCCTGACGCTCCAAAATAGAATAATGTTGTCCGGCAAAGAGGACGCTTTTTTATGTCCTCTTTGCCAGGGCAGGATTAGTCTCGCAAATCAACAGTGACATAATGTGGTCGGATTTTATAAAAATTCGACCTTGCCTATGAATAACCATCCACGCAGGCAGCAATAGAAGCTATCCACTAGTCATTTTCTTTGATAAAATTAAGGCGTTACACATTTGGGCTTTTGCGTAATTCATGCTCTAGTGTTAGAATTCTTTAGATACTCGATGATAGAGCAGGAAGTAACTGAAAAATGGTAATGGATTACAGAATACTCAAAGGGATTGAGAACACTGCTGGGTTTCCTCTCCAAACATTTCCCAATGAAGGCGTGAGCGTTCGCGTGTCCGATGCAAGGACAGACAAGCCTAAGAATTGACTATTCGTTGAGCGAGTAATCGGAAAAAAACGGTGTACCTGGTGACGGGTATCCCCCGCTTAGTAGAAACCGTGAAATACTGTGTAGAGTTCATGACCAAATCGTGTAGTATAATGGGCAAATCAGGGGAATTTGTACATCAGGTTGACGTGAAGGGGGTGAAAT
>JAURWL010000140.1 GCA_030654965.1 Dehalococcoidales bacterium
CTGATTTCTCCCTCAATCCAACTTGACCGACGACAGTTTGTTGCTTAAATCCCTGTTATCCTTTTTGTACACGCGGAGGTAATTACCCGTGACGCCGGACCAGACACCTTGTCCCGTCTGTTTTTCCCAGAGGACGTCAAATTCATCGCCGGCGAATTGCTCGCGAAAGCGCCGGATGCTCTCCTCGGCGAGCGCCAGCATCAGCCGGGTGCGCTCTTTTTTGACTTTTTCAGGGATTTGTCCGGGCATCTGCGCCGCTTCGGTGCCGGCGCGTGGGGAAAAGGGGAAGACATGGATGCGGGCGAAATTCAGTCGACGGCAGAAATCGAGGCTCTCATGGAACTCCTCATCCGTCTCACCCGGGAAGCCCACGATGATATCCGTGGTGACTGCCACCTTCGGGACCATAGCCCGGATGAGGGCAACCGTTTTTTCGTATTCTCCGGTAGTATAGCGGCGGCGCATCCGTCTGAGTACACTATCACTCCCGCTCTGTAAAGAAAGATGGAAGTGAGGGCAGAGTCGGCTGTCCCGCCACAACTTAAGAAGTTCCAGAGAAATCTCCTGCGGCTGGAGTGAGGAGAGTCGCAAACGGCGAATCTCCGTCTCCGATAGAATAAGCTTAATCAAGTCTTTCAGTTGCAGTCCGTTGCTGTCATACGCCCCAATTCTCGTCCCGGTGAGTACCACCTCATGATAACTCTCGGCAACTCTCTGCTTGACCTGCTTGATAACTTCATCGAGGGGGATACTTTTCTCGATGCGGCGCACGTAAGGCACGATACAGTAGGCGCAGTAGTTGCGGCATCCATCCTGAATCTTGACAAAGGCGCGGGTGCGGAGGGCGGGATTCGTACTTACGGAGGCACCGGAGTTTACATTTCTTAAGTAGCCTTCCTCCTGCAGCCGTTCCAGCAGGGTCATTTTACCTTTATTCCCGCTGACGAGGTCGACCCCTTCCAGTTTTGCCAGGTCTAAAGGCGCGCGGTCGGCATAACACCCGGTGACGACAATGCGCGCGGTGGGATTGCGTCGCCGTGCCTGCCGGAGCAGGTGGCGGGACTTGCTATCGGCGGTATGGGTGACAGTGCAGGTATTCAGGATATAGATGTCAGCATCCTCAACCCGTGTGACCAGTTCGTGTCCGGCCTGAGTAAACTGGCGAACGAGTGTCTCCGTTTCCGCCTGATTGAGTTTACAGCCGAGGGTTTCTAAAGCAATTTTCATTGAAAGTGAAGCGAAAAAGATGACGTTTGCGTGAGCCTGATTTATCCGTTGCCGATTGACGGATAGCTCACTATTCAGTATACTTAACCGTAACTGCACACATCAAATCATGAGTATTTCACAACCGTTTGTGCTGTGAGGAGGATAGCTTGTCCAGTAGCGAAATGAAAAGAGTTGTTGTCACCGGCATCGGGACCATCAGTCCGCTGGGGCTGGATACGGCAAGCACCTGGGAAGCGCTCATCAGTGGCAAGTCGGGGGCTGACAACATCACGCTCTTTGATGCCAGTCAACACGAAACAAAATTCGCCGCCGAAGTAAAGGGCTTCGACCCGAATAACTATATTAACCGTAAAGAAGTCCGAAGAATGGACCGCTTTGCGCAGTTTGCAGTTGCCGCCGCAATTGAGGCGCTCAAAAACTCCGGTCTGCGAATCAATGAAAGCAACCGTGATGAAATTGCGGTGATTGTCGGGAGTGGTATCGGTGGATTGATTACCCTCTCGGAACAGATAAGAATCTTGTTTGAAAAGGGTCCGGATAGGGTCAGTCCGTTCATGGTGCCGATGATGATTTCGGACATGGCAGGGGCACAGATTTCTATCACCTTGGGGATACGGGGTATGAATTTCTGCCCGACCTCTGCCTGTTCCAGCGGTTCGGATGCTGTAGGCACCGCCTACGAAACTATTAAAAGGGGCGATTGTGTCGCGGCATTTGCCGGCGGTACGGAGGCAGTCATCACACCAGTCGGTATAGCTGGCTTCAATTCCGCGCGCGCTCTCTCCACCCGCAATGACAGCCCCAAGACGGCATCACGACCTTTCGATGCCCAGAGGGATGGGTTTGTGCTGGCGGAAGGCGCCTGTGTTCTGGTGCTGGAAGACCTTGATTATGCAAGACGGCGTGGTGCCAATATTCTTGGGGAAATTATCGGTTACGGCGCCAGCAGTGACGCCTTCCATATCACCGCCCCCGATGAGAATGGCGATGGTGCTATCCGTGCGATGAAGATGGCTCTACGTAAAGCCGGTATCCAGCCTTCGGAAATTGATTATATCAATGCTCACGGTACATCCACTCCGCTCAATGACAAAATCGAGACCAAAGCCATCAAGGCGGTCTTTAACGGACACTCCAGTAAGGTGGCAATCAGCAGTACCAAGTCTATGACAGGGCATATGGTAGGTGCAGGTGGTGCTATCGAGGCGGCAATCTGTATGCTTGCCATCCGGAACGGTATCATTCCACCGACCATCAACTATGCTAATCCAGACCCGGATTGCGACCTTGACTATGTGCCGAATACAGCACGCAAGGCGGACATTACTACTGCGCTATCCAATTCGTTTGGCTTCGGCGGGCACAATTCGGTGCTGGTCGTCAAGAAGTTCAGCGAGGCTTAGCCTTGAATCATAAGCGGTGGAACCTCTTGCCACTCCTGCCGAAGGGGCATTCTCTCGTTGCATCCGGACTGCCACCGCTCATTGCCCAGCTTCTCCATAATCGGGGCATTACCGCGCCGTCACAGGTCGAGCCGTTTTTTGCGGCTGACCGGCGTCTCTCCTTCGACCCTTTGCTGTTGCCGGATATGGAACCGGCGGTCGGGCGTATTTACCGCGCTATCCTCGGGGCGGAAAAGATTGCTGTCTACGGAGATTTTGACGCCGATGGTATCACTGCCACTGCGCTTCTCGTGCACGGGCTTTCTTCTCTGACCCCGAACATCGTGCCCTATATTCCCCACCGTCTCAATGAAGGGCACGGTCTGAAGATTGCCGCGCTGGAGAGTCTCCGGAAAGAAGGCGTGAGCCTGGTTATCACCGTCGATTGCGGCGTGACTGGCACTATGCCGGTAAAGAGGGCACAGCGGCTGGGAATGGACATCATTGTCACCGACCACCATACTCCGTCTACCGAATTGCCTCCTGCGCTGGCAGTCGTTAATCCTAAACTCGCCGGTTCATCTTACCCGTTTGTCGAATTAGCAGGCGTGGGTGTCGCCTATAAATTGCTCCAGGCAGTGCTTAATGGATTGGGAAAAGAAAGCACCCTGGAAGAAGTCACTGACCTGGTGGCGCTGGGGACGGTGGCGGATATGACGCCGTTGCTCGGGGAGAACCGCTACCTGGTCAAAGAGGGTCTCCAGCGTATGAATTCCACTCTCCGGCTGGGATTGAAGGAACTGCTCACCTGTGCCGGCATGCCTTCCGGCAGTCTGGGCTCTGAAAATATCACCTGGACAATCGCGCCCCGCATTAATACAGCGAGCCGGCTCGACCACGCACTGCCTTCCTATGAGCTTTTGACCACGGATTCACCGGAGCGGGCACAGGAATTGGCGCTTTGGCTGGAACAGAAGAATGGTGAGCGACAACAGATGACCACGCGGGCGGCGAACAAGGCAAGGGAACAGGTGTTGAAAGACGGGCTGACGCCGTTGTTAATGGTTGGCGATGCGGACTATCCGGCGGGTGTCTCCGGGCTGGTGGCAAGCCGTCTTACGGACGAATTCTACCGGCCGGCAGTGGTTATCCGTGAAGGCAAGCGGGTCAGCACTGGGAGTTGCCGGAGCATCCCCGAATTCAATATCATCGAAGCGCTGACGCAGTGCCGCGACCTGTTCCTGGAGTTCGGCGGCCATGCGGGGGCGGCGGGTTTTGTCATGCTCACTCATAATCTTGCTCACCTGCGGGAAAGACTGCTCAAACTGGCAGATGCGCAACTGGCAGGAGTCGACTTGCGACCCAGAATTAATATTGATGCTGAAATTTCACTTCGCGATCTGACCGGAGACACGTATAACTACATTCAGAAGCTGGCGCCGTTCGGACAGGGCAATCCGGTGCCGATACTGGTCAGCCGTAAAGTCAAAGTGGTGAATTGCCGGACAATGGGCGCCACTGGAGACCACCTCAGGCTCAGACTGGAACAGAACGGGAGTATCTGGGATGCAGTTGCCTTCGGGTGTGGAGAGAACCTGCCGGAGATGAAATCGCCACTGGACATTGCCTATCAGGTGGAGCTTGACCAGTGGGGCGGCAGGTCTACGTTGCGACTGAATATTGTGGATTTTGCAGGGGCGGAGAAATAACCACCCTGTGTCATTCTCGGGTCCGATTCCCACTTCATCGGGATACGGACTCGCGACAAGTCGGAGCTTGACCCGGGAATCCAGAAGAGGGATGTTTGTGGCCAACTCACGAGTAAAACCATTTAAACCGGGACAAACATTGCTTGTCAGAGAAATCTGGCAGGGAAAGGTATGGACGGCAAGGCCGATGGTGTTAGTGCAAGATACCACCGAGATATTGGCTCTCTACTGGGTGCCGGGCACGTTCTGGAAGCAGGCGAGAAATCATCAGGGTGGCGAGGTTACTGCCTTTGACCGTAAGATGCAGAAATGGGAATTACATGATCTAACCTGGGAAGGTGAAGGCACGCTACGACTTGGGGTTCCAGGTGCTAAGTATTCAATGCTCATCTTCCGTAACACGGATAACACTATCAGCAACTGGTACATCAACCTTGAAGACCCGCTCACCCGCACTGACAGAGGGTTCGACTATATCGACAAGATTCTTGACATAATCGTAGAGCCCGACCTGAAGACGTGGCACTGGAAAGATGAGGATGAGTTTCAAGAAGCACAGGATTTGGGCTTAATATCTCCTCAGGAAGCTAAAACATTTCGTGCCGAAGGTAAAAAAGCTCTCAAGTTGTTACAGTCCGGTATGTCCATCTTTAACGGATGGGAGCATTGGAAGCCCGACCCGTCATGGAAAGTCCCTGTTTTACCTGAAGGATGGGATGTAGTTTAGGCACCACTTGTTCTGTGGATTCCTGCTCTAGGATTGAGTCTGCAAATTATTGCTTGTTTTTCTATATTTGAGTGTAACTTAATGACTTTAGCCTGTCTTGATAGGATTTTGGATGTAATCACCCGAATGCGCTAGAGATATGATACAATCAACGAGCCCCGCTTTTGTCAGGTTGCTCCTGCCAGTAATAAAGAATGATTTCTTCAAGTCAGCGAGTTCATCCTTCATCTTGAAAATATATAGTTTTGCGTGATTAGGGTCGTAAGTTTTCCGGATTCGCAGCTTATATCTTTTGATAGCTTCAATGAAGAATCGAGCCTGGTCATAAAAGGCCTGATTATCGAAGTCATCACTGTGCCCAATCAGCTCAGCAATTCTGTCCTTTAGTTTCTTATTGCTCTCGTTAGTGATAAATGTGGTGTCTACTATAATAGTAGAAAGTGATTTTTATCTTATCCTACTCTGTGTTACCATAATATTCAACTGTGGGTATCTATTCTCATGAGTTAGGTCACATTTCGCTAAAAGGTGTAGTGGAAAAAGACGCATAATCTGCATGTTGCTATGGTGAAATAAGGACTTATCACCAGTTCAGCAACACAAACGCCAATATCAACCAGGGTGCTGTAAAAACCGCCATTATACCACCGACTACCAACGCATTTTTTGCGTTCAAATGTAAGTGAAGTCGTGAAGCGAAATAGTTCACTATCCCAATTAAAGCTATTGGAATCAATACTGTACTTATCTCTAAGCCGAGTTGATTTCCAGGTTTTGGAAATGCAGCTGGTACTATTAAATTACCGATGACCAGGGTCCCCCAGGTTAATTCATAATGCAGCCAGTCAATAAGTAATCCAAATGCTGTAATGATAGCGATATATACAATTTTTCTCTTTCTGGTGACGCTTATGTGTAGCCAACGTAAAGTTAGAGATAAAATCAAGTAATTCCAAAAATAGTCGAGAGCTACCCCGATAAACGCCACGCCAAAGAACATGGTGATCAAGAACCAACCACCAGCATCATACAGTAAAGTTGATTTATGAATATTTTCGTTCTGTGTATCCACGATATTGATATTATACATCGGTGCTACAAAGGCAGCTATTTTCTGATTTCCCTGTAAAGAACCTCGAAACCATATTTGAACAAAACTGAGAATCGTGCAGCAGCCACTATTTAAACCGGGATTTCCCATATCAACTCGCAGTGAGCCGACCTCGAACATTTTTGTCCTTGAAACCGATGATATACCCAGCCCATCTAATTGTCAACTCTAATTAAAACCCCTCAGATAACCTAAAGCACCCCGGAAGTTCAGTTC
>JAURWL010000211.1 GCA_030654965.1 Dehalococcoidales bacterium
CGTCGTCGTCGTCGTCGTCGCTCCGATGGTCGCAAGATCGAATTCATCTCCTTCCTGCTTGTTCTGTCGATTCGTCCACCATGTATGTATCACGAACGCGAGGAACTTGCGCGGTTCATGAATTCGAGCGACGATTGGGAAGAGTAAAGTCACGAGAATGAACGCGAGATTCAAGAAGCCGCCGAGATCACTCAGGAACGGCAAAATGCCATAGGGAGTCAGCTCCGTGGACACGATCGCCGTCAGTGCAGCGGGTCTGAGACAGAATTGCATCGAGAACATCTCCACATTCGGGTTCGTTCGATATTTCGTGATCCTCTCCACTACCTCCGGTGGCTTGTCTTGTACTGCTGTTTGGAAGCTCAATTCTACTTGTGTCGGTGACATTCTAAACACGTCACGGTCGGTGATTGCGAAAGTCAACTTGGTGTTCGAATGAACGTCAGTATACTTGGAGAGGGATAAGGAAGTGATGTGCTCGGCATTGAAGTCGAAATAGCTCATACGAAAGTTGTTATTCAGAACCTCCACGTAGCGATCTCGCGTACGAGGCATTTCCACATCTGTAATCGCGTTCACGCCGACGATCTCGCGCGAGTTCATCAATCGGGCACCGAGGAATGGAAGTTGATAAGGAGTGTCACTCGTGTTGTAATACGCGCGAACAGGCGCCATATCTACGAACGATAACATACCAATACACAGATCCGCCTCATGATCGAGTGTCGCTTGATATCCCCACACATTCGGATCGGTGAGGTCTGGTAGTGGTGCGTCCAAGTCACTTCCGAAGACGCGTTTGCCATTCTGCGTCGGTTGACACAGATACGACGAGTTGCGCTGATCGAGCGACTGGCACATGATCGAACCACCGTTGCGAGTCGGGACTGCGCTCGCGCTTCCAGTGTAGTACAGCACATGTTCGAGTGTGTTCGGTGACTCGGTCGTGTTCTGCTGAACAATCCAAGGAATGTCGAACAACCAGACAGGCAGTGCGAAGATCACACCTTGCATCAGAGGCACTTGGGACATAGACTCGAACGTCACTTGAACGGTAGGATTGCGAACTTGCTGACGCCTGAGAGAGAGAGAGAGAGAGAGAGAGAGAGAGAGAGAGAGAGAGAGAGAGAGAGAGAGAGAGAGAGAGAGAGAGAGAG
>JAURWL010000152.1 GCA_030654965.1 Dehalococcoidales bacterium
TGAAAACGCCGTGATGGAAAGCTTTTTCAAGACTCTGAAGCAGGAGGAGGTGTACCTATACGAGTACGAAATCATAGATGACGTGACAGCCCGGCTTCCCTATTTCATCGAGGAGGTCTATAATCGTAAGAGGCTCCATTCAGCACTAGGCTACCGGCCACCGAATGAGTTCGAGGAGCTACCAATTATTCAGCAGAATGAGAACCGACCCCGCCAGACCCTCCTAACCCTATCTGTCCACTCATAGGGGTGCAGTCCACTCCATATCATCTTGGGTACTAGATTATAGAAGACAGAAGGCTACTCCTCTTTCTCAGCCAAAACTAAGAGCTGACCGTGCGCCGTCTCCATTAGGTGTTACTCCTACACCAGAAGAAGGTACGACTTTTACTGTTGGACCAGGTGGGGCCCAAACCACCACCATAAATCCACCACCCAACACCGGTGAGCATGTTGGGACTCATGAATTCATTGACCCCAGCGAATCGGTAAACACATCATCACATTTTGAGAATGATTTAGCCGACCCTTTCACGACACGAAGACTCATTCGCGCTTTTAAAGAAGGGAAAATACCAACCAATGAAGAATTAGATATAGCCCTTCGGCAGACTAAAATTTTGAACTGGAGCGATAGGGAGAGTTTAATATCCGCTATAGAGGATAGGCCAGGGACACAGAGACAAGAACATGACAATTCACCAGACTCGATTCTTAAAAGATACGGCTTCGACCCATTCAGATTTAGAAAGCGTTAGCGATTAGAGTCGCAAGCTACTCTAGATACTCGGAATCAGATTTGTTTGATAAACCATTTTGCCTATCGCACTTGGCAGATTCTGGCTATGGCTCTTATAATTTCTTTGTAACGACCATCATCGACTGTTTTAACGTACCAGTACACAGCATCATCCCTGCCGTACCAGCCGTTAGTTCTTGCCTTATCTGTGGTTCCATCGACTCGGGCTTCAGTCGCCCACCCTTTTGCTGAAGACATTATGCAAAGAATTAGTCTGCTCCCCGGCCAGATTTGAGCGAAGACATATTTGGGGCGGTTCTGGCTTTTGTATAGACTGAACCTAAAACTTTTGGGGAGGTGCGAATTGAGGTGGTCCCCATTGTTAGGACAACATAGGGGCTAAATTAAGATAGTGTCCTGCTGTCTTTATGGTACCCAGTGTTAAGGATTCTATCATACCTCCTTCGGTAACTTCAAAGGGGATTGAGGTAAATACCTCTGCCGGTGTTCGATACCCGAGTGCTTGGTGGGGACGTCCGGCGTTATAGAACCGGAAATAATCACCGATTCCGATTCGAGCATCTTTTCCATTCTGATATGCTTTTAAATACACCTCCTCGTACTTTACTGTTCGCCAAAGCCTCTCAATAAACAGGTTATCTCGATAACTCCCCCTCCCATCCATGCTGATTCTCACTCCATGTTGCTCTAAAATCCTGGTAAAAACATTACTGGTGAACTGGGATCCCTGATCGGTATTAAAAACTTCCGGTCTTCCTTTACTGAGCGCCTCTTCCAGAGCTGCTACACAGAAATCAGTATCCAGAGTATTTGACAGCCTCCACGCCAGTACATACCGGCTGTACCAGTCCATGATGACTACCAGATACAGGAAGCCATGTGCCATCGGTATATAGGTGATGTCGGCACACCATACTTGATTTGGCCGTGTTATCTCCATACCATTTAAAAGATACGGGTAGATTTTATTACCGGGTACTGGCATGCTGGTCCTCGGACGGCGGTAAATAGCCTTGAGACCCATTAATTGCATCAGTCGCCGTACTCGTTTTCGGTTGACATTGTAGTGCTCACTCTTCAGCCAGGCGGCTATCTTGCGGGCTCCGTAAAACGGCGTAGCCATATATTGATGGTCAATCAATTTCATCAGGTTGAGGTCATCGTCATCCCGATGAATCGGGACTACCGGCTGGTAATACAATCCGGAGCGACTGATGTCCAATAATTGGCACTGATGTACCACTGAGAGAGATGGACGCTGGCGGTCAACCACAGCACGTCTTTGCTCTACGTCCAACGACTCAACCCTTTCTCTAAAAAATCCTTCTCTACCTTAAGCTGTCCAATCTGCTGGTAGAGCTGATTTATCAGGTTTTTATCATCCTTGCTCTTCTTGCTCGGATCGGTACCGAAGATATTAGCGGCACCTTTTATCAGTTCTTTCTTCCACTTATTTATTTGGGTCGGGTGTACCTCAAATCGTATGGCTAATTCAGCGATGGTCTCCTCGCCCTTGAGTGCTTCCATGGCAACCCGGGCTTTAAAGTCCGGACTATACTGTCTGCGGGTCTGTTTCAATTTTCTGCTCCTCCTGTATTCTCTTTATTTTAGGAGCAGAACTCTATCTTAACAACCTGTCCAGTTTTTGGGGACCACCTCACCCGCTCATCAATCAATACCCCCATACTGTTATAGGTCTTAACCCGCCGTGTACTTGGCACACGGTAAGGAAACAGTTCCCGAACATTCGCCACATTTTGGTGACATGAGCTTGCAGACGATCTTTGGGAAGTCCAATACCCCCTAATTGTGGCTTCTGACGAGTCTCTCTGGCAGTGGTGGCAACACGTCTGAAACCAGCTGGATTTGCTGGCCGAACGTGGAGTTGCTCGAGGACAGAACCATCGACCAATTGAATCATGGCAGCCGAGTTCTACCAAGAACGCGTACCAAAAAGAAGTCCTTTCATCAACTGACATTTTCCCTGAACTGTCGTCTACTGACCTAATCGTAGACCATCGACATACGCCTGATTTTTAGTTCACACAAGACATAACCTTTTTGGAGTGGGCACAATTCGGTTTCAGATATTCCTGATTATTCACAAACCCGCAAATCTGTATCGAGCGCAATCTTGAAAGCAATACCCCATCCCCCATATAGAGAGGGGACTAATGGGACAATGGGGCAATAGGACCAGTGGGTAACTGGTTTGATACCTGCCTATTCTTCTGTGATGGTGACGCGGATGAGTTTATCGCCTTGGACGATTTTATTCAGGACATCCATCCCCTCAATAAGCTGACCGAAAACCGTATGCTTGCCATTCAGGTGAGGTTGGGGAGCAAAACAGATAAAAAATTGACTGCCGTTGGTATTCGGACCCGCATTTGCCATGGAAAGTGTACCGGTAACATGGGTGTGGCTGGTAAATTCGTCAGCGAATTTATAGCCGGGTCCGCCAGTTCCCGTACCGGTGGGGTCACCGCCTTGTGCCATGAAGCCGGCAATCACGCGGTGGAAGATAGTGTTATCGTAGTAGCCTTCACGGGCAAGGAACACAAAGTTATTTACGGTTCTTGGGACATCTTTCGCAAAAAGCTCCAGAACCATGTTACCCTTGCTCGTTTCCATTATAGCCGTATATTTTTTATTGGCGAAAATATTCATCGGTGAGGGAGCGGAATACGTTTTTGGTTTTGAAGAGGTGGTAGATTCAGTTGTTGATTGTGATGTCGATTTTTTATCCAAGTCTTGCCCTCCACATGAAATCAGTAACATGATAAAAATCAGGGAAAATACCCATAGTATGAGGAGTCTGCTTTTGCGCATGGTTCAGTCGCTCCTTTAAATACTATCTATACAGTATAGGCATACCGCACCAGAACGTCAATGATGCTATAATGGTTTTCGATTGTAAAAAGTTCGCGTGCGAGGCGAGTTAGAATGGACAATCTCGAAATCTGCCGGATGACAGCCATGCAATTGCGCAAGGTAATCAGAGCCAGGAAGCTTTCACCAGTTGAAGTGGTGGATGCCGTACTGGAACGTATTGACCGCATTAATCCGAAAATCAATGCCTACTGCACGCTCGTACCCGAAAGCGCCCGCGCCGAAGCGAAGAAAGCAGAACGCAAGGTTATGAAAGGTGAATCGCTCGGTTCTCTGTACGGTGTCCCTGTCTCTATTAAAGACCTTGCCTTCACCAAAGGTATCCGTACTACCGGCGGTTCAAAGATGTATGAAAACTTTGTACCCGACCAGGATGCCGTCTTTGTGGAGCGGTTGAAAGCGGCGGGCGCGATAATTCTGGGTAAGACAAACACCCCGGAATTCGGGTGGATTGCCGTCACCACAAACCCGGTCTTTGGCGTATCACGGAATCCGTGGAATACGGAATATACTACCGGCGGTTCCAGCGGTGGAGCGGCGGCGGCAGTGGCGGCTTGTCTTGGTCCCATTGCTCAGGGGAGTGACGGCGGTGGTTCCATCCGTATCCCGAGCAGTTTCTGTGGAGTCTACGGTCTGAAACCATCATTTGGTCGGGTGCCGACATCGCCCGGTTTTCCCGGCTTGTGGGAAGGACTTTCGGTCACGGGACCCATTACGCGCACTGTGTCTGATGCCGCTTTAATGCTGGAAGTAATGAGCGGCTACGATGAACGAGATTTTTATTCTATACCACAGAAAGCGCCGCATTACCTTTCGGCAGTCCGGGGTGAGCCTAATCTTAAGAGAATGAAGATAGCGTGGACTAAGGATATGGGTTATGCCATCGTAGATAAGCAAGTGGCGCGAGCTATTGAAGCGGCGGCGAAGGTGTTTGAAAAACTGGGATGTCTGGTTGAAGAGGCACACCCGGATGCCGGCGACCCACAGGCGGCGTTTTCCACGCAGGTTGCCAGCGCCGTAGCGGCACAGCTCTATGACGAGTTACCGGAGTGGGGTAAACAGTTCGACCCGGGATTGGCGGCATATGTTGAAAGAAGTAAAGATATCCTGGCAAGGGACTATGTCAAGGCAAGGGTGAAGCACCTGGAATACTGGGCTAAAATTCGCGTTTTCTTCGATAAATATGATTTGCTCCTGACACCGGTACTGGCAGTACCACCTTTCCCGGTCGGAATATACAGTCCGAGCGAAATCAACGGACAGAAGGTGCCACCCATCGCCTGGATGCCGTTTACCTATCCCTTTAATATCACAGGGCAACCGGCCGCTTCCGTGCCCTGCGGATATACCGAAGATGGATTGCCTATCGGATTGCAGATTATCGGGCGGAAATATGATGAGGTTAACGTACTGAAAGCCTCAGCGGCGTTTGAACGTGTAAAACCCTGGGCTGATAAGTACCCGCCGCTTGACTGATATGACACAAGAAGTCATTCTCATTAATGCGAATGTTCTCCAGCCGCCGGTCAGTCCGGTTGGGTTGGAATATGTCGCCGAGTCAGTGATGCGGGCAGATTTGCCGTTGCGCGTGATTGACCTGGCGTTCGAGAAGGACTGGCGAGCCTGTCTCCAAAGAGAGTTGAAAGCCGATGATATTCTCTTCGTAGGTGTGTCGGTCAGGAATACGGACGACTGCTCTTTTATTTCCGGCAAGTCATTCCTGCCATGGATACATGAAGTTGTTACCGAAATCAAAAAGCACACAGAGGCGCCGGTTTTTCTGGGCGGAGTCGGATTTTCAGTGATGCCGGACATTGTGGTGCAGGCGACCGGCGCTGACGGCGGCATCGAAGGTGACGGTGAGGATGCCGTGGTTGCTCTTGCACAGGCTCTTTTACATAATGAAGGAGTGGAATCTCTTCCGAACCTTGTTTTCCGTAAGCACGGAACCATAATGCGTAATCCGAGGAATGAGGTTGACCTGACGCAGCTACCTGCGCCTGCCCGTTCTGTCTTTAACAACAAGCGGTATGAAACGCAGGGGGCGATGGTCGGTATTGAGACGAAGCGTGGTTGTGGGCAGTCCTGCATTTACTGTGCCGACCCTGTTGCCAGAGGCTCACGGGCACGTTTACGCCCTCCTCAAGTAGTGGCTCAAGAGTTCGGGAATCTATTCGCGCAGGGGGTGACGTGGTTCCATCTCTGTGACAGCGAATTTAATCTGCCGCTTACCCATGCCAAAGACATCTGCCGCGCTTTGATTGAAAGCGGGTTGAGCAACAGAATCCGCTGGTATACCTACTGTGCACCTGCTCCCTTCGACCGTGAACTGGCGGCTCTAATGAAAGCGGCGGGGTGCGCCGGTATCAACTTCGGAGTTGATTCTCTGGACGATGGACAATTGCGCCGACTCGGACGTCATTATTCCAGTGAGGATGTCAGGCAACTGGTCGGCCTGCTCAATCAGGAGAGCTTCAATTATCTGTTTGATTTTCTGATTGGCGCGCCCGGCGAAACACCGGAGACAGTGCAAACGACCATCGAGCGTGTCAAGGAGTACGGAGTCGAAGCGGCGGGGATTGCGGTGGGGGTGAGGGTTTATCCGGGCACGCGATTTGCTAGAGACTTGAAAAAGGGTAAGGATATAGATGGACTGCATCCTGCGTATGACAGAAAACAGGAAACACCTCTCTTCTATTTATCGCCGGCTTTGGGAGAAGACGTAACGGGATTTATCCGTAATCTGGTAGGTGATGACCCCAGGTTTCTACTACTGGCAGCCCCTGGTGAAAAAGGAAGCTACAATTATGCGGGCGATGACTTGCTCAGCCGCCTGATTCAGGAAGGCGCGCGGGGAGCCTACTGGGACATATTGAGGAAACACGCAGGCAAATAGCCTGCCCGCGGAATCATCTTTCCATTAATCGAAAACGGCAGTCCAACCCTTGTTCAGGATTCCTTCTGTCTCCTTTCCCCAAAGGATTTTTCGACTGGTATTATATTACGGATTACTTCAATTCTGCCCTTGTGCCATTCCAGGCGTGCAGGAAAAGCCCTCTTACCTCATCTACGGTGACAGGGACACCGGCTTTACGGCGCTCTTCGATGCTCATCCGGCTATTGACCGGCGAGCGTGAAAGCTGGTTAAAGTAATCAACGGATATTGGTTCCAGCATCTCGTCAAAACGTTTCTTGTCCAGCCCGGAATCTTTAATAGCTAGCGGGATACCGACCTTTTTCTTGAGATTATCCAGGTCGGTGAGGAGGTTGTTTATCAGACTATGGTCGTCTCTCCCGGAAGCGCCGAGAAAACCTGCCAGGCTATTAAGACGCGCCTTATATGCAGGGTATAAAAAGGCGAAACACGGGCAGAGCATAAAAGCATTGGCACGACCGTGCGGGATGCCGAAAGTTGCGCCGAGCACGTGAGCCATGCCATGGACCATCCCCAGCCTGCCATTGGAGAAGGCAATCCCCGCCTGAAGCGCCGCTAGATGCATTTTATCTCGTGCCTGCATATCACTGCCCTGACTGTAAGCTCGCGGAAGCCATTCAAAGATGGTCCGTGCCGACCAGATTGCCAGTGCGTCGACCATATCAGATGGCTGAGTCAGCGCGTAGCATTCCGTGGCATGAACGAGCGCGTCGTATCCGGAGTTAGCAGTGACTACGGGCGGCATACTGGCGGCAAGCTCCGGGTCAGCGATGGCGACATCGGGTACGAGGTGTCTCGAACCGAATCCGGCTTTGTATGGCGGGTTGACACTGCGGTCGGTAACGACGGCGGCTGAAGTCACTTCCGAGCCGGTGCCGCTTGTCGTCGAGATGGCGACATACCGGGCTTTCTTGCGTAGTTCCCGGCGTGATGCTTCTCTGAGGAATTCCATAAATGACAGATTTGCCAGGTCCGGGTGTTCATATAGAATCCAGGCGGTCTTGCCTGCATCTATGGAAGAGCCGCCTCCCAGCCCGATGAACAGGTCGGGTTTAAACTCCTGTGCGAGGGCAAAAACAGCCCAGGATGTCTCTTTTGAAGGGTCGGGTTCTACTTTGTCAAAGACAGCGGTTTTAATGTTGCCGGCGGCACAAATCTGCTCGACTTTTGCCACCAATCCCTGAGCGCGGACGCCGGGGTCGGTAACGATGAGCGCTCGCTGTCCGCCGACGGTTGTCAGGCTCTGCAGAGCGCCGGGTCCATAGTAGATGTTCCGAGGAACTGTAAAAGTACGGTATGCCATTATGTACCTCCAATACTTCTAATTACCGATGTGGATGAATCAGACGAGGATTGTTAACGCCAATGGTAGTATGCTGAAACGGGCTGGTGCTTCACCCAGGAGTTCACCATCTGCCTGGAGCGCAATACTGACCTTCGATTGAATCTCAACTTCCCGGGCACGTTTGATAATAACTTTAGGGTGAGTGAGGTGAGTACCTCGATAAATGCGCGGCAGAGATGCCAGAAGGTCGGGTTTGCTGACATCGCCGATAATTACCACATCAAACAATCCGTCTTTGATATCTGCCTGTGGAGCAATATACATACTACCGCCACCATACTTGCCGTTGCTCATCACGATGGTGCAGACCCTTCGTTCCTCCTCTTTCCCATCAATCTTCAACGAAATTTCACGATTGTGGTAACAGACCAAAGTGGAAAGCAGACCCATCAGGTAGGAAGAAACGCTCCCCAGCGATTTGTATTTCTTGGTAGTTGCCTTGACCACTTCCGCGTCAAAGCCCAACCCGGCAAAATTGGTAAAGAGACGACGCTTTTTTTCCCCGTTAATGGTATGTTCCACTATTCCCAGGTCGACCACTATCTTATCGGGATGTAAAAGGCGTTCACAGGACTGTTGATAATGCCTGGGTATGCCCAATGTACGGATGTAATCGCCACCTGTGCCTGTGCCGATAATGCCGAGTGTTACGTCTTTCAGATTGCCGGTATCGTATATGCCGTTCACGACTTCATTAATAGTGCCGTCTCCGCCGACAGACACAATCAATGTATAGCCTTTGCCTACGGCTGTTTTAGCGAGTTCAATGGCGTGGCCTGGGGCTTCCGTCAGGTCGTGCTCAAATTCCACCCCGATTTTTTTCAGGAACTCTTTGATTTGAGGCCAGCGCTTTGCAGTTCTGCCGGCGCCAGCGGCAGGATTCACAATCAGTCTAGCGTATAACGAATCTCCCAGCATACGGTTTCTGCCTGCACCTCATCGATAGTATGGTTGACGTATTATAGCACATTGTTTTTAGGATAGTGAACTAGTTCAGATAGTTGCAAAAGAAAATAATAAGGTGGATAATAAACACCGTTGTCTGTGAAGTAGGCGTTATCAAGGATATTAAAAAGGAGTAGTCATGGGTGAGATTATTGTTGAAACAACCGCGGGGAAAATCAGTGGCATGATAGAGAAGGGTGTCCTAGCATTCAAAGGCATCCCTTACGGTGCCTCAACTGGTGGCAAGCGTCGTTTCCTGCCACCAGTACCGCCTGAACCATGGGCGGGTGTGCGTGATGCCGCTGAATTCGGGCCAATCAGCCCGCAGGTTGGAAGGCAGGTTGGGAATCAGACTGAAGCTGATGCCCTTATCTTCGGGTCGCGCGTAAATTTCACAATGAGTGAAGACTGTTTAGTATTGAATGTGTGGACGCCCGCCGTAAAGGATGGGGGAAAGCGTCCGGTAATGATGTGGATACATGGCGGCGGCTATGCGGAAGGCACTGGGGGGCAAACATACACAAATGGCGCCGCAGTCAGCAAACGTGGCAATGTAGTTATGGTTACAATCAACCACCGGCTGAATGTTGTCGGTTATTTACACCTGGCAGATATCGGTGGTGAGAAGTATGCCGGTTCGGGTTTAGCTGGGATGTTGGACCTGGTGCTGGCTCTCAAATGGATTCGGGACAATATCGAAACCTTCGGCGGCGACCCCAATAAAGTGATGATTTTCGGTGAGTCCGGAGGCGGTGCTAAGGTGAGTACCCTGCTGGCGATGCCTTCGGCAAAAGGATTGTTTCACCGTGCTGTGATTGAGAGCGGTCCGGGATTGCGTGGTGTTGAGCCTAAAATTGCCACGGAGACAGCCGAACGTATACTGGCGGAACTGAATATCAAGGCAAATGAGATTGATAAGCTCCAACAATTGCCGATACAACAGGTTCTGGATGCCATGACTTCGGCATCTTCCGGAGGTCGTGGCGTCCTGCGTCTATCTCCGGTAGTAGATGGTCGTTACCTCCCTAATCACCCCTTTGACCCTGTGGCGGCGCCAACAGCGACAAATGTGCCCCTTATAATAGGGTGTAACCGGGATGAAGCATTACTCAACCTGTCCGGAGACCCCCGGCGTCGCAGACTGACAGAGCCGGAACTGCGCCAGCGTTTGACACCGGTGCTCGGTAGCCACATGGATAGAATAATCAGTGTCTACAAGAAGACGAGACCCGAGGCTACGCCATGGGACTTATTAGTCGGCATCCAGAGTGAAGGAGCCCGGCGGTCATCGATTCTACTGGCTGAACGCAAGGGGGCAGGTGGTAAAGCCCCGGTCTATATGTACCTGTTTAGCTGGCAGTCCGATTACAAAGGATACCTTCTCAAGGCAAGTCATGCCATGGAACTATCGTTTGTTTTCGATAATATCGATGCCATGCCTCTGACTGGCAGTCGACCTGATAAATACAAGCTCGCGGAACAGATGAGTGAGGCGTGGATTGCTTTTGCTCGTAATGGAGACCCCAACTACGCGGGAATTCCGAAATGGTCACCCTACACGCCTAAAAACCGGGCAACGATGATATTCGATGCTCCGTGTCGGGTAGATATTGACCCGTATCGTGAGGAGCTTGACGCCTGGGAAGGTATTGACATAATTCGTAGATGATCCGTTTGGACGCTTAC
>JAURWL010000155.1 GCA_030654965.1 Dehalococcoidales bacterium
CAGCGGCAGTAGCAGTGACATGACCTACCAGAACAACCAAAGCAGAAAGGTCAATAAACAAACATTTGATAACAGTGTAATTCGAAATGTTGTCCATCGATTGATCGTACCTGCTGTCGCAGTGTGTTCGTGATCCGAAGAATCAACCTCCATGGCACGCGATAAGTCATCATCAACTATCGATCCTGGCGAGGAAGTGACATTCAGCGACGGATCTACAAGGTCGAGCATGATCACACAAGGCCATGCGAGTCAGCATCGCGATTCATTTACTAGTACTTAAGCGGTGCAAGGCTGTTGTCGTTCAATCTTACTTGGTATTGCAAACGGAATAGGTGATGCAGCAGATCCGAGACAGAGCGAGTGGGATTGCTTGCGTGGAGGACTCGTATTGACGTGCAGATCGCCTGAAAGAGTGTTGAAAGTGACCGTCACCTCTGTGTACGGTGGTGTGGCGACCAATCGTCCTCGAGTGTCTCGTTGATGCTCTTGATGATCAATCGAATCCTGACGATCTCGTCGAAGCCACGCGAACACGTGCTGACGAGGAACACTAGCGTCGATATCGCTTAGCCAGACATGATGACGAGGGTAGAAGGCAGCAGGAGAGAACTTGTGCGATGCACTGACAGTCACTTGAATCGGCACGAGCAGTACGCCAGTGATGATCTCTTCGCCTGCGGCGTTCTGACCGAACGTGACACGACGAATAACAGCGTCAATCGCACGATAGTTGAATGGTCGTGGAATGTAGAGGACACACGGTGTACGAATCGACGCACTGCGAGCGATATCTTCGGAACCTGCATCAAAATATACCACCTGGTCGGGTTTCAGCAGACCAACAGGAGACGGAAGAAGAAGGCCACTGTTTCGTATATAGGTGAGACACGCCTGTTCGATTAGAAATCCACGCATGGATGGATTTCGCGTCGTCTTCATATTACTTAGGAAGGAGCCATCGACAAAATGGCTATCACCATCGAGTTGCCGGATGACTGCTACGAGACAATCTCGCGCGAGGCCACACGCAATGTGGCCGACGCCAAGATCGTCCTCGTACAAGTAACGATGATCGTAGACATCGGAGTAAGGCATACCTCCAAGTAAAAAAGAACGAAGTATGCGCACATGCGATCGCCAGATGGCCTCACCCCGCTTTACTTTGAAATCTTCGTAGAAGGTATACATGTGGTGAAAGACACGACGAACGCGTCGCTCCTGTGCGAAATGGTCCTTCCACGTCGATTCAAACGTTGAGGAGGAGCAACCGGCGAAGCATCGAAGGTAGAGCGGTATGCAGCCTGTCGCGTCCTCCAGTCGCCGGCGCATGTCGGCGAGAATCTCGCGGTCGGTTGCAATCGAAGCATCCTGCATTGTCGTATCTTCTGTGACGCTGGACGCTGTTGATGGAATTGCTGCATCATCGCCAGTAGGGATATTCGCAGCAGATACAGCGACTTCATCTGCCAGAAGATGCGCATGGTGGCGATACCAATGCTGCGTTTCCACCTGGACAAAGTAACAACAACAAATCTACGTCAGAGACACGGTCGACCGAACCAACTCGTACTCTGACAATTGTGACCTGATCCATTCCACCGAAGAGTGTTTGAATATTCATATTGAGTTGCTTGTCATGAATGACACGCGCTGTGAGATTATTCGCTGAAGCAGCCTTGACGAGTGCGCGGTTAAAAGTCGCACTATTGATCATCTTGTGCACACTGGCCTTCATAGCGAGCATCTCTGTTGAATCCTTGGTCATGTCCTGCTCCAGTGCGTTGAACTGATCGATGACATAGGTGAGGTCCGGAAACTGATCGCAAAAGCGAATGATATGCTCTGCACTATCAAGTCGAGCCGCCTGCTGCTGAATATCTGGCTCCGACGCAAAAGTAAGAAGCAAGGCTGAACGAAAGTACTTGATCGGGTCATCGAGCATGACTTTACAGTCTGGTAGGTAGACCACCTTGCGACCCTTACGCATGAGCAGACACACCATCGCGGCGAGCAGATGAGATTTACCCCAACCGATCGTACCGTAGAGAAACATCACTTCGGACTTCGAAGCAGCCTTCGCGGGGATAGGAGGAAAGAATAACGAAGGAGAGGCCGACGAAGACCCAGAACCCGCGTGAGGAGTAAAAGCAGCCGCAGCCGCAGCAAGCCCGGATGCAGCATCGGTGATCGCGTTCTTGGCGATCCAGTGCGCAGAGAGAACAGATGGCGGGATAGGAAGTTTACCGAGGATGTGCTGGAAACGTGTCCGACCCATGTACGTGAATGTGTTGACGTTGAGAGCGGATGGGTCGTGCAGTTCGAAGCGATCTGATGGCTTTCGGCCTGGGAATGGAAAGGGAAGATGCGTTTGATGAGAGGGATCGCTGTATAAGTTCTCGTCACCCGACACTTGTTGGATTTGATGCCAGATTGCATTCGCAGATGCGAGGACTAGAGCACAAAAATACACAATGAAAATGTCAACGTGCAATCCGCTAACATGTGCCTGCATACAAAACGGCGGAAGTACTGACCTGCAACATCCGCGTCTGATCGAACGGCCAAGGTCGAAGTTGAGGCGGAGGGCAGCGCGACTGCTTAAGGGAGAGAAGACAGACAGACAGACAGACAGACAGAGAGAGAGAGAGAGAGAGAGAGAGAGAGAGAGAGAGAGAGAGAGAAGAGAGATGAGCAACTTTTACAGTTACTGCACCAATTTCATCCTCACTGCCCCAAGTAAGAGCGCGTGGTCAAATTGTTCTGACCTGAGGCTGCGGACACTGCAGCAGTGGCCGGCGCATGGGCATCGTACATGTCATGAGCACAGATACCGGGAAAGGCAGCGCCACCAGGCGCCAATCCACACTTGCGACAGATGATCAACGGTGCGCTCGACATGGATCGATGGAGTGAATGGAGGCGGAGCGATGCGCAAGATGAAGTTGTGCGAGCAATTGATCTAGAAAGAGAAGAGCAACGCTTCAGCCGTTGCTCGGCAACTCGCCTGATACGGCGCATCGCATTCTCATTTCAGAATATGCACGCATCACATTCTGCCTAGTCTGTCTGCGCACGTCACACAGAACTCTTTGTGTGAAGCGATTCGTACCAAACGATTGACACGAGATGGATCGAAGGTGTCGTTCACGCAATCGCAATCGAAGGCAGCAAGTCGCATCTGCCCAGACACCTTGCCGGAGCAGCGCTCGTGGGCGTGGCATACTGTTGACAGGCATGGCAAGCGAAATGTCTGTTTTCGCACGTTGGCGTCGAACGAACGACGTGCACGTCAAAATGTCGCGCAGTCAAGTTTGGAACGATATTGCACACGCAAATATGAACATATGGATTATGGCACGGATTTGATGCTTGAAAATTAGTTGTTACTATCTACACGCGGGGGGAACTTCTGATTGTTAATTTGCTTGTTGCAGGAGAGCATGGCGACTTTTCAGTGCACGTGCACGACTCGAATATTCGTTGTCTTGCTGCCTCGTGAGTGGATGTGTAAGGGAGCGAAAGTGCAACTAATGGTGTGCTAGTGCATGAGCGAGTTGCAGGCAGTCATCACGATGAGCCATGCTCGTGTAATGCATCGCGGCCACGATCGCTCACTCGATCACTCGTTTGTGCCGCAGTGGCAAGTCATCGGAAATCAGTTGATCTGCATCGGAATGTAAAGTGACCGATGACGACAATGACGTCATATGGCGGTTCTGAAGTGGACTGCACTTCGCTTCGCTTCAACACCATCGATCTGATCTGCTGGTCGTCACACTTTCATTGCTTCGCGCTCGAGTGAGACTCAGTCTGATCGCGCTGAAACATATCGGATTTTCACCCTCACACTGCATCCGCACCATAACATGTCATCATCGTCACAACATTCAACCGAGATGGAAACTCGCGTCGACCGTTCGTCCAAGAAGCGCCCCTTGTGCGTTGGAAGCAAGCCGATCGTCGAAGCCGAATTCGAAGTCGCTGGTAGGCTGGTAAACAGGCGTGCGCAGGGGCTCACCTCCGATGAATCCAACTCGTATGTGGACATGAACATACACGAAGGTGAAGATGTGGAGAAGCACATCGAACCATGTGAACCAGAGTTGGTGAAAGAGGTGGACGAAGACGAAGCGCTGGCCGAGGTTTCGAACGAAGTCGAAGTGCGAGATGATGACCAGGAGACAATGGCAGTGGAGGTCAGTACAAGTGCACAGCAGCAGCGAGCCAGCAGATATCCGCACAGATGCTCGTACTTGTGCTCTTCATTCGCTGCAATGTCCATAATTTCTCACTCACTGCCTCGCTGTTGTTTACCCTTGCTTCGACATACCTG
>JAURWL010000179.1 GCA_030654965.1 Dehalococcoidales bacterium
CAGGGCGAAGGCCTGTGGTGCGCTAACACCCCAGGCCCCCGCCTCCGCCGTGAGTAAGCACGGCATTGACCGAAGACCCTGCCACCTGTACAGGCCAGGGCATTATCGGAGATGCCATGCAGACAGTGAGATGCGGCCAGTGCCAGCGCAAGTTGGCAGAAGGCCAGTTTGAGAGATTGCAGATCAAGTGCCCGCGCTGCGGGACTTTGAACGATGTGAGGGCCTTGAGCCCCCCACCAGCGCGCCAGAGAGCGTCAACCACGAAAGTATGTGATGACGCAACTCAAAAGCCCGCTGGCCTGGCTGGGCGGCAAGAGCCTTCTGGCCAATCAGATCATTGAGCGGATCCCCGCTCACACCGCGTACTGCGAGGTGTTCGCAGGCGCGGCCTGGGTGCTCTTTAAAAAGCCGGAAAGCAAGGTTGAAATCATCAACGATATCAACCGCGAGCTGGTGACGCTCTACCGGTGTGTGAAGCACCATCTGCCTGCCCTGGTTGAGCAGTTCAGATGGATGCTGATCGCCCGCGATGAGTTTGACCGGTTCCTCAATACACCGGCCGATACGCTGACCGATATTCAGCGCGCAGCGCGCTTCTATTACTTGAGCAAGAACGCCTTTGGAGCCCGCGTGCGGGGCCCCACGTTCGGCATCGCGGCCACCGGTGCACCCAGGCTCAATTTGTTGCGAATGGAGGAGGATTTGAGCGAGGCCCATTTGCGCCTGTCCAGGGTGTTCATCGAGAATCGGCCCTACCAGGACATCATCACCCGCTTCGATAAGCCGGGCACGTTTTTCTATGTCGATCCGCCGTACTGGGATTGCGAGAACGACTACGGCAAGGGCCTGTTCAGCAAGGATGATTTCACCGCCCTGGCCGAGCAGCTGGGCGGTATCAAGGGCAAGTTCATCTTGAGCCTGAATGACCGCCCGCAGGTGCGTGAGATTTTCAAAGGATTTCGCATCGAGTCGGTCAAGACCAGGTACTCGGTCGGGTCGGTGCGAAGCAAGCCGGTCGGCGAGGTGTTGATCAGGAATTTCAAGTGATGCCGGCTTTCCCGCGTCCAGGCCCTACAAGGGGCTAGGATGCGATGCGGCACCCAACACACCGACCAGCCTGAGATCGTGGCTCCTGGATCGTTTTGGAGGGTCGTTTTTGACACCTTAAACCTCCATTTAAGGCTCTGTGGGCAGATTGTGGATAACTTAGAAAGCCGGGCAATATGCCTTTGCTCCAATATCGTGGCGCTCTTGCTCTACGAGCATGTCGCCGTACACTTTTGAAAGCAAAGGACGTCGCAGAGGCAAGGATGCGGGAGCGTCCTTGTCAAGCAAGGACTTGTATGAGTTTGGTGCGGCTGGCGGGGATCGAACCCACGACCCTTGGCTTCGGAGGCCAATACTCTATCCACTGAGCTACAGCC
>JAURWL010000213.1 GCA_030654965.1 Dehalococcoidales bacterium
TCTTGCTCTGCCAGTGCTTCGCAACTGCTTCACAGACGATCACCAGCTGCTGACAGAAGATGGATTTTTGCATCTCGATGACGTGACGAAGAAGTTGCACGACTCCGAATCCGTTCGCATCGCATGTGTCAATGCAGAGACACGTGCGATTGAGTATCATTCCATCGTTGCTGAGGATCTCACCATTCAGCTTGGTGAACACGACGTGGTTGATATGGTGTCCGACCCACAGGGCGTCTCGTTGACTGCGACTCGTGGTCACGATATGTATGTGCAGATGGATGGCGAACGCAACTTCACCAAGCGAACGGCGGGTGAACTCATGTCGAAACGAGGCGACTCAAGAAAGTTGAGGATGTTAGACTCAGCTGCTGGTGGTCGAGCTGCTGAGAAGCTTCCAGAGCTTGACATCGCGAAGCAACAACTTGGTCTTCAGACTGAATCGCACGTTCAATCATTCTTGGAGTTGCTCGGCTGCTACTTCGCTGATGGCAAGCTCAACCACCATCAACAATCGATCGTCCTGTCAAGTCACGCTGAGTCACTCCTCGCACGTCTGCCGATGGTCGACTCGTATCAGACCGCCGAAGGCATCGTAATCACCTCGCCTGATTGGTTCGCATATTTTGCTGCACAATCCTCACTCGCACTCTCGTCCATCTGGTCGTGGTCTTTGCGACTGGACCATTCGCGTGCACGCGCAATCATTCGCGGTCTTGAACACTCCCAACAGCACGTCGGTACCATCGGTGCGGCATCGATTGTGTTGCGTGATCAGCTCGTACAACTTCTGCTGCACGCCGGGTTTTCGGCGACGTTCTCTGCTGCGAAGGACGGTTGGTGTGTTCATTATTCAACCTCGGCCAACTCAGGCTCGATGCTGCAGCCATCGAAGGACTTCAGTGCTCGCAAGATTCAAGGCCGAGTCTGGTGCGTCACTGTGCCGCAACAAGATCAGCTGATCATGGTACGTCGCGCTACTGTCGAGAACGGTGCAGTCACAGCCGCGTCTCGACCGATCGTCGCTGGAAACTGCAAGAAGAGTGCAGTGAAAGTGATCGATTTCGGATCGGCGTGTCTCACCGGTTCGGATAGTCGTGTGCTCACCAATCGAGGATTCATGTTCCTCGAAGAAATCGAAGCACTCGAGCGTGCGCATGAGCTCGATGATCATGAGCCAGAGGTACTCTACGCATCGTATGACACGAAACAACAGAAGCTCGTCTACGCGCCTGGTCATCTTGTGTATCCCGCGAAGACTCCGTCTCATCTCGTCGACTTCACTCAACGTGAGTACGCATCGCAGTGGTCTTCCAACTCTGGTGATTTCGTGACTGCAAAGGCGGATGCGAGCAATCACATCTCGCTGCGTGTCACTCCCGATCACCAGATGTACGTCAACATCGATGGCGAGCGAATCAAGGCGACTGCGGCGGAGTTGCAAGAAAGCTCACGCAATCAAGCCACGATGGTACCGACCGCATCTGCTGGTATCGATCTGACGCATACCGAAGGACCGATGTCCATACTTGATGTCGATACGGCATCACCGGTTGTTCAGCTCGACCTTCGTACGGCACAGCAGCTCCACGTATTCTTGCAACAGTATGGCTGCTGGCTCGCTGGCAAGCCTGTTGAGATGTTTGCATCCTACTTCAAGAGCTTGTCATCGTCGCGACTCGCCGATTGGACGTTGACTCGTCTGGCGAAATCGCAGATTCGTTTGGTGCTCGATGCTGCTCGTTCGAACAGCAACGCTATCAGCGTCACATCGGTGTCACTTCGCGAAGATCTCGTAGTCGCTTGTCTCCATGCTGGCTACTCGCCAAGTTTCACTGTCGGTGCGTCTGAGTCTGAATGGAACGTGCAATGGCTCGATGAGCATGAGCAAGTGGTGCAGCCGAATGTCGCTACAACTGATGTCAAGAGCGTCGAATACTCATCCTCTGAGCACGGTCGTATTTGGTGCGTGCAAGTCGATCATCCCGATCACTTGATTCTCGCACAGCGTGCGTATAGAAATGTGGAAGGCATCGTCACGAAGGCATCACGTCCAATCATCGTCGGTAATTGCTTCGCCAATCAGAAGACGTACACATACATCCAGTCTCGATTCTATCGTGCGCCAGAAGTGCTGCTCGGTTTGAGCTACAATGGAGCGATCGATATGTGGTCGTTGGGTTGCATTCTCGTGGAGATGCATACCGGCAAGCCGCTCTTTGACGGTCAGGATGAAGCTGATCAGATGGTGAAGCAGGTTGAGATTCTCGGCGTGCCTCCTCGTCACATGCTCGAGAAGAATCGTAAGGCAGAGAAGTTCTTCGAACTCGTCGACGCCGATGTGAATCAAAAGGGTGGACAGTTCCGATTGAAGCGAAAGTTCGCAGCCAATCTCGGCTCGTCCATCCGTTTGTCGCTCGGTCACAAATGGGAAGACACACAGCTGTATCGCGAGTTCGAGGACCTGATCTCGCAGATGTTGCTGTACGATCCGTTGAAGCGTATTCGTCCTTCTCAAGCTCTGGCTCATCCGTTCTTCGCAGCGGTTGCCGGTCTGATCGCGGGTGAAACTGCTGCCGCTGCGAGTAGTAGCGCTCAAGCTGCTGCAGCGGCTGCTGGAGCGAAATTACAATCTCCGAGCGGCAATCCACTCGGAAGCGGATCGGGTGTAGCGGCGGCGCTCGGAGCATCGGCAGGTGGAGACACTCATATGGCAAGTTCACCCGCCGGTGCATCGGCGATGGACACGACCTCGTCACCTGCTGCTGTCAATCAATCATCTGATGCCGCACAGCAGCAGAAGTTCGCGATGATGCAACAACAGGCGCAGTTGCATGCACATCATCACGGACATCATGCTGGACGCAGCGGCAGCCGCAAGCGACCGCACAGTAATCCAGTATTCGGTGCGACCAGTGCACCGTTCACTGTGCATCAAGGCATTCAACCGCTCGATGCGCACATCAATCAGACTCTGTTGGCACAAGCTCAAAAGCAACAGAAGCAACAGACGACTCATGCAGCTGCCGCTAGTTCGTCCGCCGCTCCTGCACAGCCACAGCTCAACAATCTGATGGATTCGTCCGTCGATCTGAAGCCTGAGACTCAAGCGGCTCCTGCTGCTCAACCGAGTAACGAGTCCAATGCACAAATGGAGGACAGTCAACCTGACTCCTTCTCGATGTCTGTATCCGCTTTGCCGCCTGTGAAGCATCACGGCATGGTGACTCGTTCTTCAGGCAAGGCTGCTGATGCCTCTCACGAGTCCAGTGCTTCTTCTTCCGGTCGCTCCACTCCTGAACCTGCTGATGCATCTGCTGCTCGTTCTCGTGGCTCGTCGTTGGTCGTGCCTGATGCTAGTACAGCTACGACTGCAAACGCTTCTGCCGCTTCTTCTCCGAAGGCGCCAACAGCTGGAGGAAGTGGATCGTTCGCGCCTGGTGCAGTCAACCTGCCAACTGCGGGCGTCACCACTGCAGCGGCAACGACAGCCGCTGCATCATCGTCTTCCAGCAGCAGCATGGTCGATATTGAGCCGAGTGGTCCGACGTCATCGGATCAAGAAGTGACTCCGACGAAGAGCGGTGGCAAGAAGCGTAATAAGCGCGGTAAGAAGGGCGGCAAGACAGATGCTGCCGCCGCTGCTGCTGCGTCGAGTAATCCGAACATGTCCGAAGGTGAGGGTGATGGTCCGCAACCATCAGTCGGTTCGAATGCGATGAGTCGCATGAGCCTCGATCTCGACAACTCCTCCGCTGCCGTTGGTCATCGCACACGAAGTCACGCAAACCAGTGAGAGCTGTTCTGCTCCTATCCTTACCAGCCGTCATCATCCCTGTACATACGCATCGGATGTGTCGTGCTGTCTTCCTTCCTTCCTTTACCTACATTCGAACATTGACGATGACGCTCGTCTCGACCTACTGTTCCCTGCATGCATCTGTTTCACACTCCGCTCTCTTTTTTTCTGCATTTTTGCGCGGCTGCTCCATCTCACTCCCTGCCCTCTCGCGATGATGAATTCTGTCGTTATCCATCACGCTCGTTCCATCCATCCATCATGCACTTCCTACATCCTGCTGTCGTGCCTCTGATCGCGTGTTCACATTCGTTGCACGCGTGTCTGTCACGTCACACATCCTCATTCGGCGCTTGAGCTACATTAGCCAACTGCGATCTAGTTCACAAACGGAGCAATAATACACATATCAACTCGATAACATCTTCAACAATCGAATAGGAATTGACATCGATCGCGCGCTAGCTCGAGCGCCTTCGTAGCGCGGAGACCTCAATCGTAGTGTCGCTGCTTCGACAACAGCTCGGACGAGAAGTGAGTAGAGAGTGGTGAACTTCTCCGACAGGCGGTGAGCTTGCAAGAAACCTTCAGACATCAGCATGTTCTGAAAATGCGATCGCGAGAGGCACAAGAAACTAAAATCGTGAGTGTCCCGCGAGCCTCCCGATCGACTCGATCGACTCGATTCGAATTTCTCTCTCTCTCTCTCTCTCTCTCTCTCTCTCTCTCTCTCTCTCTCTCTCTCTCTCTCTCTCTCTCTTTTAAATTACCTCGCATGAGATTTATATCTGGTGACACCATGGCGCAGGAGCGGAAGAGAGTCTTCAAGTTCTCAGGAAGCTGCATGAAAGGAAGGAAAAAGCAGACACACAATTTGAGTGATCATGAGCAACTGACGAAATTCGCAATCGCGACTCTCGTATGCACTAACTCGCTGCGCCACGCTGCTTCACTGACCTCAGTACGTCCAGCATAACCGGGGTTCATGTCGCAAGTGCAATTGCAAGCTTCGAACTCGCGCAATCGAATTCACGATCGTGATCGATATCGCGACGTCGACGCAGATCTAGACCGCGCGGACGCTCGCGATCGATCCTGGACTCGTACGTTAACGTTGCAGCTAGCGCTGCGCATGCAAGCGGAAGCAATTAATATTGCAATTGCAAGGGCTAGCTCGTGATCGATATCGCATGCGCTCTATATCTGTGCGTGCAAAGTTGATTGAACTAGTTTCATCGCAGCTGGCATGGTGTATGAGTAGAGTACAAGCGATTGCTCGCATGCGACAAACATTGGCGGGCGGTTGATTCTCGAACAGTCGATCTCGTGAGAATGCATTCGTTAGTTAGAACTGATGCACCTTTGAAATCGGCGTTCCATCCTTGACTCGCATCGTTT
>JAURWL010000207.1 GCA_030654965.1 Dehalococcoidales bacterium
GCAGGTGGCGGCGCACCGCAAAATGTTAATGCAACTACTGCTTGCCCGTTGTCCGGAATCAAAAGAACTACAAGACATGGCAAAGAAACTCGGGGTGAATGGCACTCCATTCTCGGTGGAAGACCCGGCGAAACATCACAACTGCATTCTTTGTGCTCTATGTACGCGCGCCTGTGCCGAGGTGGTCGAGCAATCTGCTATCAGTCTCGTCAACCGCGGTGTGGAGCGGGAGATGGCGATTCCATTCTTTGATAATTCAGACGCGTGTATCGGTTGCGGCACCTGTGCCTACATCTGCCCGACCGGCGCTATCACAATGACAGATGCTAGGAGCAAGCGGCGTATTGAAATGCCGAACAACACGGTAGAGTTTGAGCTGGCAAAGTGTTCCGTGTGCGGACGGTACTGGCTACCGAAGAAACAGATTGCCTGGATGGCGCAAAAGTCCGGACAGCCGCTTGAGTTTTTCGCAAAGTGCACGAATTGTCGCGATTAGAATCGGATTGAGTTTTATAGGTTATTGCAAGAACACCCTGCGGTCTCTGCCGCAGGGATGAATTGCCGTAAACTCTTAAGAGTTGCTAAGACGCCCTGTGCTCTTGGCACAGGGTAATTCACAAATCAGTATTACCTGCGAAATAGAAAGGAAATGGCTCGGAGATTAGCTCCGAGCCATTCGTCTTATAAAAATAGATTTATATTTTGGATGGGAACAGATTACTTGCCTGTCAATTGTTTCTTCAGAGCCTGGTCCGTCCATGTATATTTGATGTATGAAGGATTATTGTAGAAACCGACGTTTAGCTCACCATTAAAGTTCTTTCTCCAGGACCACCAGAGAACATACGTATAAGCGGCTGGTTTGGCTATCACCCAGCATTGCTCAATGACATACGGCATTAATTCCGCATGCATTTGAGCCACCTTGGCATCGTCAATGCCAATATATTCTGATACTTTGGTGGCTGCTTCGGCAATGACCGGGTCATTAATATAGCTCACATTGAATTGCTTCGGTCCATTGATGTTGTCAAAACTCTGCCATGAGCCTGAGGAACCAGCATAGAGCATATCATTGGCACCATAGTTTCTGGTTGACGTCCTGGTAACCCAGGTACCATAATCCCTCGCATCAATTGTCATGGTGATGCCAGCCTCAGCCCACATATTTTTAATTAGAGAGAGGAAATCCACAAAGGTGGCCGTATTATAGGTGATAGCGTTTATATTTAAGCTTGGGTAACCGGCTGCTTTGAGCATATCTCTGGCTTTGGTGGGATTATAGGAGAACAGGTCCTGCACGTTGGCTGGTAGTTTCTCCATTGGGACATAAGCGGCTGAGTTTTCCTTACTGTAGGTTATCGGCCAGACAAGGATGGCTGCCTTACCATTGTAGTATTCGTTCTTAATCTTGTTGAAGTCGGTGGCATAATACAATGCCTGCCGGACCTCTTTCTTACTAAATGGCGACTCGGCCATATCTTGTCTCATACCCAGGCAATAACATCCATCAACTAAATACATCATGGATTTAACATCAGGATTATCAAGAAATTCCTTGACATCATCGTACTCGCCACCAGCGCCATCGATCTTAGCAGTTCGGAAAGCCGCCATGCGGCTGGAGGCATCGGTAATAACCAGGAACTTGACGGTGTTAAGGTAAGGCAACTGGTCTCCCTTGCCGGGACCGATGGGATTAGTTTCCCAGTAGTCGGGATTGCGTATCAGGGAAGCTGAGCCACTGGAGACGAAATCAGTCAGTATGAATGGGCCAGTACCGATGCTGTTCCGCCAATCATTTAAATTCCCGAATTTTTCAATGGCATCGCGTGGCATAATCGAGAGCAAATCGGGTAATACGGTTAATGCGTCTATCCACAAAGTTGCGGGGACCTCTACAGTAACCGTACGGGTAGCTTCGTCACCGGTAATCACGACAGCTTTGGACATGGCGTTGTACGCTCTGTAGATATAAGCCGTGGTTACGGTGCACACCCTTTTCATGGAAAAGACGACGTCGTCGACGGTTAATTCTCTACCACTGGTGGGCGCCTTGTTTTGCCAGTGGACACCCTCGCGGATGTGGAAGATTATTTTCCCTCTGTAGGGTATCTCCCACCTGTCTGCCAGAGCACCCGTTTTAAGGTTCATGGCATTGACGCCACCAAGGATGAAGCTTGCTTCGTTAGTGCCGGCGGGTCCTTTCGTCCAATCACCCTGCAGTAGCTCATCGTTGGTCAGGTGGAGGGTAGTAGCCGCCCAATGGCCTACAAAGATTTCATCGAACCCTGTTATGTCGGCAGTCAATGATAGAGTGACTCCCGCTCCATACTGAGGTTTTTCTGCGCGCGATGTATCTGCTGGTTTGACTACTTCTGGCTCGTCGGGTTTTGTCACAACTCCTGTGACAATGGTCGGCTCTTCTTCCGTTGTTGTTTCTGTAGTGGTACAGGATGCCAGAATCATGGCTGTGACCAACAACAGACTCAATAGTAACCATACAATTTTTCCCTTCATTAATGAATGCTCCTTTCCTCTTTTTTTATCTACTGGCGGGGATATATCTTATGTATGATATTTTCATTCCTTCATCCCACTTATTCTTCAACTGCAGTCGAGTATAATATGCTCCCGTGTTTTCTTAACTGCTATTGCCCTTAGGATGGCATCAACCTGCGCATCTGCGTATTCATCCACATTATTCCAATGCTCCCTCAAATGCCATGATTTCGTCGCCCAAATATGGAACATCAGCACAATATTGTGTGCCATTAGTAAGGGATCGTCCATTACGAATTCTCCGGCTTCGATACCTTTTCTGAGCACCTTTTCAAAATAAGAAACAGTACGCCGCGAATTCTCGAAAAATAACTCCTGGTCACTTCTTTCTATTGCTGGCATTTCACGATTCACGAAAAGAACCATATCTTCATGTCTATCTATTGATTTATAGTAAATCTTGATTTGTTTTCGGAGAGCTTCGGCCGGTTGCATATGAGCATATTCAGGTCTCTCCACAACAGACTTTTCCGCTTCAGTCCAGAGGAGAACAAATTGATGCAGGATCTCCTTTTTTGAACTGAAATAGTGATATAGCGTGCCGACTGTTATGCCACTCTGGCGGGCGATATCGCGAACTGTAGTTTTGTTGTAGCCACTTTTTACAAACAGCTTGATACTATTTCTCAGTATCTGCAAGCGCCTCGATTCAAAATTTGCTTTCGAATTATTATTATCGTTGGGATATATCCTCTTAGTCAAAAATCGCTCCCCCATTCTATCAATCGCTTGATTGATAAGCATTGTAACAATTGCTTGATTTGTTGTCAAGGGGTTGTAAGCTTCCATCCCATAATTTTCAAAGAACTTGATTATCTCTATCCTCTCCTCAATGCACTCTTGTTGTGGATGTCCGACAATGTCTTCAAGGTACTGCATGAGGTGAATATAACCCTTTATTGAGCCAGCCGCCACGTAGATCTGTCTCACCTGGATCCCCTCAAATCACCTCCCTGAAAGTCCAATATGTTTCTGAACTTTTGCAGAGGCGAATCGACCAATTTTCAGTGGTATTGCCAATGAAATAACAAGAAATGGCTCGGAGTGTGAACTCCGAGCCATTCGTCTTTAAAATTGTTCTGACTTCTGGATAGAAGGAGATTACCGTCCTGTCATTTGCTTCTTGAGAGCCTGGTCCGTCCATATATATTTCACGTAGGAAGTATTATAGTAACCGGTAAAAAGCTCACCGTTCCAGTTCTTAATCCAGGACCACCAGACGGTGTAGAGATACGGGCTTGGCTTGGATATCACCCAGCACTGCTCAAGGACATACGGCATCAAATCAACGTACATCTGAGCTATCTTGCCTTCGTCGATCCCAATATATTCAAGTACCTTGGTGGCTGCCTCTGCGACGATTGGGTCGTTAATATAGCTTGGGTTGTACTGTCCTGGTCCATTGAAGTTGATCATCCTCTGCCAGGCGCCTGAGGTAGAAGCATAGAGCAGTTCAGAAGCGCCATAATTCCTGGTTCTTGTCCTGCTTACCCAAGTAGCATAGTCTTTGGCGTCGATGGTCAGGGTAACACCGACTTGAGACCACATGTTCTGAATAAAAGAGAGGAAATCAACCTGGGTGGGGGTGTTGTAGCAGATAATGGATGTCTTTAAGGTGGGGTAACCGGCGGCGGTGAGGAGTCCTTTGGCTTTGGCTACGTTATAGGAAAATAGCTCCTGCACATTGGCGGGTAGTTTTTCCATAGGAACGTAAGCGTCCGCATATTCCTTTTTATAGGTTATCGGCCAGTTCAGGATGACGGCTTTACCGTCGTAGAATTCGTTCTTAATCTTGTTGAAGTCGGTAGCCAGTGTCAGTGCCTGCCTGACCTCTTTCTTGCTGAAAGGTGAATCCGCCATATCCGTCCTCATGCCTATGACATATGATGAGTCACTTGTATACATCACAGATTTGATATTGGGATTATCGAGAAATTCCTTGACGTCATCATAATAAAAATCGGTGCCACTTACCCAATCAATCTTGGCAGTTCGCATTGCCGCCATACGGGTTGAGATATCCGCAATAATCAATATCTTGACGCCATCTATGTAGGGTAGCTTATCGCCTTTGCCGGGACCGATGGGATTGGTTTCCCAGTAGTTGGGGTTGCGTATCAAGGTAGCTGAGCCATTGGAAACAAAATCAGTCAGCATGAATGGTCCGGTGCCGATACTATTTCGCCAGTCATTCAGGTTGCCGAATTTCTCGATGGCATCACGCGGCATAATCGTGCAGAAATCGGGGAACATGGCTATGGAATTTCCCCACTCACTTACGGGGCACTCGATAGTAACCATCCGGGTGGTCTCGTCACCCGTAATCACGGCGGTCTTGGCTAGATTGGGGTACGACATCTTGATATAAGACGTGGATTCGGTGCACATTCGGTTTATGGAAAAGACGACATCGTCAACGGTCAGTTTTCTACCGCTGGTCGGTGGCTTGTTATGCCAGTAGACGCCTTCGCGGATGTGGAAGACTATTTTCCCTCTTTCAGGTATCTGCCAGCTATCCGCCAGGGAGCCAGTCTTGAGTCGCATATCGTTGATACCACCCAGGATAAAGTCGGCTTCATTGGTGCCGCCGGGACCCTTGGTCCAGTCAAACTGCAATAGCTCTTCGTTCGTCAGGTGGAGTGTAACAACGGAGGGGTGACTTAATGCGACACCTTCGTCAAAACTTAATATATCAGCAGCAAGGGCTCTGATGACTACTCCTCCGTATTGGGGTTTTTCAGTGCGCGTTGTGTCTGCTGGTTTTACTGCTTCTGGTGCCGGGGTTTCCGCCTGTTTTGTCACAACCCCTTTGACAACTTCCGTTTCACCTGTTGTCGTTGTTTCCGTTTTACAGGACGTCAAAATCACCGCCATCACGGTTAGAAGCGTTAGGAAGACCCATAATACCTTTCTTCTCATTTCTATCCCTCCTTCTATTGAAATATGATTTTTCAGAGTAATGCCTTTAATATCATCACATTACTCGTGTTGTATTTCATAAAGACCGGCTGATAATGTATCTGGAACGACAATCGGATGCGATAATGCTATTACGAACTCTGCAATTTGTCAAGTGGTAAATTGAAAAAAATCAAGTGTACGTATTGTCAATGGTCAGGATTCGATTGGATTTAGTGGGGAAATTTTGCCAACGGAAGAAAAGACGAATGGCTCGGAGTGTGAACTCCGAGCCATTCGTCTTTAAAGTTGGTCTGACTTCTAGATAGAAGGAGATTACCGTCCTGTCATTTGTTTCTTGAGAGCCTGGTCCGTCCATGTATATTTCAGATAGGAAGGATAATTGTAGTAGCCGACCTGGAGTTCACCGTTCCAGTTCTTTCTCCAGGGCCACCAGATAACGTAGGCATACGGGTTTGGTTTGGCTATCACCCAGCACTGCTCGATGACGTACGGCATCAAATCAGCATTTTGTTGAGCTAATTTGACTTCATCAACACCGAAATAATCAGGTACCTTAGCGGCTGCCTCGGTGACGATTGGGTCGTTAATATAGCTTGAGTTGTACTGACCTGCTCCATTGAAGTTAATCATCCTTTGCCAGGCGCCAGAAGTATAGGAGTAGAGCAGTTCATTAGCGCCATAGTTCCTGGTTCTTACCCTGCTTATCCAGGTAGCGTAATCCTTGGCGTCGATGGTCAGGGTGACACCGACCTCAGACCACATTTCCTTAACCAAAGAGAGGTAATCGACCTGGGTAGGGGTATTGTAGCAGATAATGGTCGTTGGGAAACCGGTGGGATAGCCGGCGGTGGTGAGGAGCTCTTTGGCTTTGGTCACGTTGTAGGAATACAATGCCTGCACATTGGCGGGTAGTTTCTCCATCGGGACGTAGGCGGTTGCATTTTCCTTACAGTAGCTTATCGGCCAGACAAGGATGGATGCCTTACCACCGTAGTATTCGTCCTTAATCTTGTTGAAGTCGGTAGCCAGTGTCAGAGCCTGCCGGACCTCCTTCTTGCTGAAGGGCGAATCCGCTTTATCCGTCCTCATGGATATGTTATAGTTTGAATCGCTTATATACATCATAATTTTGATTTGTGGGTTACTCTCGACAATGTCCTTGATATCGTCCCACTCGGCGCCGACGCCTTCAATCTTAGCGGTTCGCATTGCCGTCATGCGGGTGGCGGTGTCCGTAATAATTAATAGCTTGACAGTGTCCAGGTAGGGGAGCTGGTCTCCCTTGCCGGGACCGATGGGGTTGGTTTCCCAGTAGTTGGGGTTTCGTATGAAGGTAGCCGAGCCATTGGACACAAAATCGGTCAGCATAAATGGCCCGGTGCCGATACTGTTGCGCCAGTCATTCAGGTTGCCGAATTTCTCGATGGCGTCGCGCGGCATAATCGACAGGAAATCGGGGAATAGGGATACGGAATTTGGCCACTCACTCAAGGGGCACTCGATAGTAACCGTGCGGGCGGTCTCGTCACCGGTAATCACGGAGGTCTTGGCTAGATTGGGGTACGCCATTTTAATATAAGCCCCGGGCTCGGTGCACATTCGCTTCAGAGAAAAGACGACATCGTCGACGGTCAGCTCTCTGCCGCTGGTAGGCGACTTGTTATGCCAGTAGACGCCTTTGCGGATGTGGAAGACCATTTTGCCTCTTTCGGGGATTTGCCAGCTATCCGCTAGAGAGCCAGTCTTGAGTCTTATCTCGTTAATACCACCCAGGATAAAATCGGCTTCGCCGGTGCCGGCGGGTCCCTTTGTCCAGTCACCCTGTAGTAGCTCTTCGTTGGTCAGGTGGAGCGTAGTCGCGAGATTGTGAGCTACAAAAGCTTCATCGAAACCTGTTATGTCAGCAGCCAGGGAGAGGGTAACTATTGCTCCGTATTGGGGTTTTTCACTGCGCGTTGTGTCTGCTGGTTTTACTGCTTCTGGTGCCGGGGTTTCCTTCACAGTTCCGGTAATAACTGTCGGTTTTTCTTCTGTTGTTGTTGATTCCGTTTCACAGGACGTCAGAATCACCGCCATCACGGTTAGCAGTGTTAGAAAGACCCATAGTACTTTTTTTGTCATTTGCGCTCACTCCTTCACATATTTAAAATTGGTATTTTTAAAATAGTGCCTTTTCTGTTCCAGCATTACCCGTGCTGTATACCTGAAAGACTGGCGGAGTATAAATCTTGAATAATAATCGGATGCGAATATGCTATTACGAACTATGCAATTTGTCAAGTGGTAAATTGAAAAAGTTCGCACTATTTTTTGAAAAGAGGAAATTGAAAAAGTCAAGTGTACGTATTGTCAATGGTCAGGATTCGATTGGATTTAGTGGGGAAATTTTGCCAACGGAAGAAAAGAAGATGGCTCGGAGTTTGGACTCCGAGCCATACTTTTCGTGGTTACTTTACTCTGGTTTGCAGATTACTTCTTTCCGGTCAACTGTTGCTTCAGAGCTACATCCTGCCATCTATATTTGTAATATAAATAATAGTTAACATAACCAACACTGTACGCGCCTTCGTAGTCCTTTACCCAGGGCCACCAGATGAAGTAGCCCCATGGATTTGGTTTGGCTATCACCCAGCACTGCTCAAGAACGTACGGCATCAAATCATGGTGCAATTGCATCAGTTTGGCGTCGTCTACACCAATGTAATCAGACATCTTAGCCGCCGTTTCTGCGACGAGTGGGTCGTTCACATAACTTGAGTTGTAAAAAGCACTCCCATTGAAGTTAAGCAGCTTCTCCCAGCCTGCAGTACTGGAATACAGCATCTGGTCGTAGTTCCTGGTTCTTATCCTGGTAATCCAGGTGGTGTAGTCTCTAGCATCGATTGTCAGTTCAACGCCAGCCTCAGCCCACATTTCCTTAATCAAAGACAGGTAATCCACAGAGGTGGCAGTATTGTAACAGATAATGGTTGTCTTTAAGGTGGGGTAGCCGGCGGCATTGAGCAGTGCCTTGGCTTTGGTGACATTGTGGGAATACAGCTCCTGCACATTAGCAGGTAGTTGTTCCAAAGGATAATAAGCGTTCCAATATTCCTTCTCAGGGGAAATAGGCCAGACCAGTATCTCGGCTCTGCCATCGTAGTACTCGTTCTTTATCTTGTTGAAGTCGGTAGCCATTGTCAGTGCCTGCCGGACCTCTTTTTTGCTGAACGGGGAATCCGCTTTATCCGTCCTCATGGCGATGACATAGCACGCATCGGCTACGTATTTCTTGTATTGTATATCGGGATTATCAAGAAATTCCTTGACATCATCGTACTCGCCGGAGGTGCCGTCAATCTTGCCGGTGCGCATTGCCGTAAAGCGGGTGGCGCTGTCCGTCATAACCAGCCACTTGACACCCTGCAGGTAGGGGAGCTGGTCTCCCTTGCCGGGACCGACGGGGTTGGTTCCCCAGTATTTGTCGTTTCGTACGAAGGTAAGCGAGCTATTAGAAACATAATCAGTCAGCATGAATGGTCCGGTGCCGATGCTGTTCTGCCACTGGTCCATGCCTTTTCCAAATTGTTCGGCAGCGTCGCGCGGCACAATCGTAATGTAATCGGGGAACAGGGTTATGGCATTTATCCATTCTCCTATTTCAGGTGTCTCGACAGTAACCGTGCGGGTGGCCTCGTCACCCGTAATCAGGACGGTCTTGGCCAGGTTGGGGTATGACATCTTAATATAAGCCGCGGGCTCGGTGCACACCCGCTTCAGGGAAAAGACGACATCGTCGATGGTGAGTGCCCGGCCGCTGGTGGGTGGTTTATTTTGCCAGTAGACACCCTCGCGGATGTGGAAAATAATTTTTCCTTTTTGGGGTATCTGCCAGCTATCCGCCAGACAGCCTGTCTTGAGTGACATTGAGTTGATGGTAGATAGGGTCCATTCGGCCTCTCCGGTGCCTTTGGGTCCCTTTGCCCAGTCACCCTGTAGTAGCTCATCATGCGTCAGGCGTTGGGTATAAAGGACGGTTGGACCATGCCAGCCTTCATCGAACCCCCCCACGTCAGTAGCTATGGCGCCGGTAGCTACCCCTCCATATTGCGGTTTTTCGCTGGGCGTTGTGACTACTCGCTTTTCTTCTGTTGGAGGCGCTGAGGTTTCCGGTTTCCCTTTGATAATTACCGTTTCACTGGTTGTTGGTGGTTCCTCCTTACAGGACGTCAGAATCATCGCCATCACGGTTAGCAGTGTTAGAAAGACCCATAATACCTTTTTTCTCATTCCGTTCATTCCTCCTTCTATTGAAATATGATTTTTCAGAGTGATGCCTTTAATATCATCACATTACTCGTGTTGTGTTTCAGAAAGACCGGCTGAGAATGCATCTGTAACGACTATCGGATGTGACTATGCTATTATGAAAACAGCAAAATGTCAAGTGGTAAGCGAATAATTTTTCAGTGGTATTGTCAGCGAAATAAAAAGAAGATGGCTCGGAGTGTGAACTCCGAGCCATTCTATTCACGGTTACTTTACTCTGGTTGGTAGATTACTTTTTCCCTGTCATTTGGAACTTCAGGTCCACGTCCTGCCATATGTATTTGAAGTAGGAAGGAAAGTTGACGTAACCAACATAAAGCTCGCCATGCCAGTTTTTTCTCCAGGGCCACCAGACGACATAGGTATATGGGTTCGGCTTGGCTATTACCCAGCACTGCTCGATGACATACGGCATCAAATCATGGTACAATTTAGCCATTTTGTCTTCGTCTAAACCAACGTATTCAGATATCTGGGCAGCCGTTTCTACGGCACGGGCGTCATTCACATAACTTGCGTTGTAAAAAGTCGTCCCATTGAAGTTAAGCATCTTTGCCCAGGCACCCGATGTAGAAGACCAGAGCATTTCGTCGTAGTTCCTGTTTCTTATCCTGGAAATCCAGGTGGCGTAGTCTTTGGCGTCTATTGTGAGGGTCACGCCGATATCAGCCCACATATTCTTAACCAAAGAGAGGTAATCAACATAGGTGGCCGTGTTGTAAGTGACAATGGTCGCATTAAAACCGGTGGGATAGCCGGCGGCAGTGAGAAGCTCTTTGGCTTTGGTGACGTTGTGGGAATACAACTCCTGCACATTAGCAGGTAGTTGTTCCAAAGGAAAATAAGCTTTCGCAGATTCCTTCTCAGGGGAAATAGGCCAGATCAATATCTCGGCTCTGCCATCGTAGAATTCATCCTTAATTTTGTTGAAGTCGGTAGCCATTGTCAGTGCCTGCCGGACCTCTTTCTTACTGAACGGCGAATCCGGTTTATCCGTCCTCATGGCTATGACCAAGCATGCATCGGATACGTATTTTACGTATTGTATCTCGGGATTATCAAGAAATTCCTTGACATCATCGTACTCGCCGCTGGTGGAGTCAATCTTTCCGGTGCGCATTGCCGACAGGCGGGTGGCGGTGTCCGTCATAACCAGCATCTTGACGCCCTCCAGGTAAGGGAGTTGGTCACCTTTGCCGGGACCGATGGGGTTGGTTCCCCAGTAGTTATGGTTTCGTACAAAGGTAAGCGAGCTATTGGACACATAATCAGTCAGCACGAATGGCCCGGTGCCGATGCTGTTCTGCCACTGGTCCATGCCTTTCCCAAATTGCTCGGCAGCGTCGCGCGGCACAATCATAACGTAATCGGTAAACAGAGTTATGGAATTTATCCATTCTGAATCAGGGCATTCGATAGTAACCGTCCGGGTGGTCTCGTCACCCGTAATCACGGCGGTCTTGGCTAGATTGGGATAGTTCATCTTGATATAAGCCGTGGGTTCAGTGCACACCCGCTTCAGGGAAAAGACGACATCGTCGATGGTGAGTGCCCGGCCGCTGGTCG
>JAURWL010000216.1 GCA_030654965.1 Dehalococcoidales bacterium
AA
Organism: Dehalococcoidales bacterium; assembly: GCA_030654965.1. GTDB lineage: Bacteria > Chloroflexota > Dehalococcoidia > Dehalococcoidales > Fen-1064 > JAURWL01. Next base: position 3 of record JAURWL010000216.1, read on the forward strand.
GGATTTGCAGGATGTCATCGCCATCCTCGGTATTGAGGAATTGAGCGAAGAAGATAAACTCATTGTCACCCGTGCCCGCAAGATTCAGCGTTTCCTCTCCCAGCCGATGTTTGTAGCGGAAGCGTTTACCGGACGCAAAGGGCGGTATGTGCCGAGAGAAGAAACCGTCCGCGGTTTCAGAGAGATTCTGGATGGTAAACATGATGCTCTACCCGAACAGGCATTCTGGATGCAGGGCACCATTGAGGATGTGGTGGAGGAAGCAGAAAGAATGAAGGCGGCGACTGTCTAATGACCATCAAGCTGGATGTAGTCACGGCTGAGCGCCTCGTTTATTCGGACGAGGTTGATATCGTAGTGGCACCCGGCATTGAAGGTGAACTGGCAATTCTGCCTCATCACGCCCCGCTTATGACCATGCTTCATCCGGGTGAACTACGCACTCGCAAAGGTACTGATGAGCACTCACTGGTAATTACCGGCGGCTTTCTTGAAGTGCGTCCCGACCGTGTGATAGTGCTGGCGGATGCCGCTGAACGCGCTGAAGAGATTGATATTGCCCGTGCCGAGGCAGCGAAGAAACGCGCCGAAGAAAGATTAACCCACCGGACTGCTGAAGTGGATATTGCTCGTACTGAAGCGGCACTACAGCGTTCTCTAGCGCGATTGAAAGTGGCAGAAAAGATACGCCGTCGGCAGAGACCTATCGTTTAATTCCTTTGCTCTGCATTTCTCACTTCACACCATAAGTCAGGGTAAATCGTATTTAAAGCGATAATCCACGAATTGTCATTCTTGTTATCAATCATCACATTGCGTTGTTTTTGGCATTCGAGAATTGTTTAGAGTTTAGGATTTAGTGTTTCGAATTTGGTGAGTAGAGGCGTTGTGGTGCGGTTATTCAATTGCGTAGAGCTTGCCGTCCCAAGAAGTCACGTAGATAATTCCATTCGCATAAGCCGGAGATGAGGTTATCTTTCCGCCGGTAGCAAAATTCCAGAGCGGCGTACCATCCTGCGCATTAATTGCATAGAGTCGTCCGTCATCAGAGCCCACATATATAACACCGTTCGCCAGCGCCGGCGAAGACCTTATTGTGCCGCCGGTACGGAATGTCCAATCGAATTTCCTGGTCGTCAGGTCAACTCGCAAGACCCTACTATCTCCGGTAGTATAGAGCGTGGTGTCATCTATCACTGGAGTTGTGTTTGAAACGGTACTGGTTAACTTCAATCCCCAGAGAACGCCCGAAACCGGAGGTGGCGGTGGCGCTAATCCAAATGCCCAGAACTGTATCCACCATGGTCGTAGGTCTTCCTCACGAGGCCAGTTACGGGCTCTACCGTCCATAGCATAGAGATAACGAGCGCTGGTGAAATAGACGGTATCACCACTCACCGCAGGTGAACTCACTACTTCCTGAGTTCTCATCCTGAGACGGAACCGACCATCTTCGGCATTGAGGGCATAACAGGAATTGTCCATAGAACCAACATAGAGAATGCCATTGGAAACCACAGGGGAGGACATGACGTAGCTCCTGGTCTTAAAGTCCCATTTTTTCTCGCCTGTTTTAGCATCGAGAGCGTAGATAAAGTAATCGTCCCCTCCGAAATAGACTGTGTTTCCGGCAACTGCGGCTGTCGACTTCACCACGTATTTCGTCTGAAAGTCCCAGAGTTTGCTTCCGGTGAGAGCATCAAGAGCATAGAATTTGCCATCATTCGAACCGAAATAAACGATTCCATTGGCAATCACCGGAGAGGACTCAATCCAGCTTTCGGCTTGAAATTCCCATTGTTTCTCGCCGGTATCGACATCAAGTGCGTAAAGTTTGAAATCTCTGGAGCCGAAATAGACCATGCCGTTAACAATCGCCGGGGAAGAACTGATTTCTCGGCCTGTCTCGAAGGACCATTTCAACTCACCACGGGGGTTTGTAGCGATGATGTCCGTGGCTCCGGTGCGGCTCGAGTCGTGGCGGAACATAGTCCAGTCCCCCTGGAGTGACGTGGAGTTAAGATGCTCCGAAGGTGTAAAAATAAGGTCGGTGAAAGAGTAAACCCAGAAAAACGCGGCGCCAATAAGTAAAAGGGGGGCGCCGATGCCGATAACCAAGTTACGGAGAAAGCGTAATCTACTTTGACGCTCATCCCGTTTCTGAATAAATCCCGTAAGCTGTTCGTTAGTGACCGGGATTACAGAATACAGCGATGCACCCCAGCAGTATTTACAGTGGAGTGTCCCTGCCTGGTTCGGCTGTTTGCATATCGGACAAATTAACCAGAGCTCATTCTGGGCTTCAAGATTGGCTGATTGTCCCTCGGTATCTGGAACTGATGACATCTATAAGTAATACTACCTTGTCTTTCGATATTGTGATGTTCTAGGAACAAATGATATCAGATTATCAGTGCGCTTATGGAAGGAGCAACCGGTGCTCAAGCATCTTCGGTGTGTGAAAGGTACTGACCTTATCGCCTGGTAACAATTACCCTACCTAGCTTTGAAGAAAGATATGGAAATGCCGCCCCTTTCTAGAGAATTTCCAGTGTGGCTTTGGTGCCTTTTTTAGCGGCTTTCACTCTGATGAGAGTCCGCATCGCCTCGGCTATCCTGCCTTGTTTGCCAATCACCCTTCCCTTATCCTCATCGGCGACCTGCAATTTGAGGATAATTCCCTGCTCATCCTGCTCCTCAGTGACCTTCACCGCATCCGGTGCATTGACGATTGATTTCGCGATGTATTCCACTAGGTCCTTCATGTTTTCTCCTTGCCGGTCTTGAACTTCTCCATGATACCCATCTTGGAGAGCAGTCTTGCCGCAGTTGCTGTGGGCTGAGCACCCTGTCTCAACCACTTAAGGGCTTCCTCTTCCTTGATAGAAATGGTCTCTGGGTTGGTTCGGGGGTTATAGTGTCCAATTATGCTAATAAAAGCACCATCGCGCGGTGCCGATTCATCAGCCACTACTACCCGGTAGCTTGGTTGTTTCTTGGCGCCCATTCGGCGTAGTCTTATTTTTACCATAGTGAGCATATTATGCTCTAACGATAATAGATTGTCAAGCGGGTGTAAGCGGAGGGTATATTAGGATGAAACCCAAACCCTCTGTCGTCGGCTCTCGAAATCAGGATGATTATCTGAAAAGAAACAGAGGACCTATATTACTGTCGCTTCGATAATGCTTAATTTTAATGCAAGACGAAGTTATTTCACATCCAGCGGTCCGCGGATTTTACCGGTAGTCGGGTAAATAATCTCCACAAACACAGAGACGGTTTTTTCAGTTCCGTTGTTGGTGAACTTCAATACATGGGCTGTACCTAGCGGCTGATTTGCAACAAAAGAAAACCGGTCAGACATGGTACCACCCGCCGGGATGCCTGCCGGTTCGATTTTATATATGACATTAGCGCCAGCTATAATCTCCACAGTAGCTCCGTTCTCTGTTTCGGGATAGAAATAGCCGTCTACCTTATCGCCGATAACGAGGTCCAGCAGGTCAATGTCAAATTCGCTTCCAGGCTCCATTTTGAGTCTAAACTGGTACATCTGCCATTTACCGCCTAATACCGCTTTCCGCAGAATTTCGTACTTCCCTGTCGGAGTTTCTTTTGAACTACCTGAACAGCCGGCGAACATTGTCAGCACTATGATAAAAACCAGCCCGAGGGCGAGTATCTTTCTAATCACCTGAAACCTCACTTTGGAGCTTTATTTTATGCACTTTTCATAATAATACAACCGCATAGGGTATTAGTCAATATCAATGCCATCTCACCTCACACTCCCCACCAAATCCTGAATCCGAAGCCCTGTCCCTGCGAAAGTAGGGAACGAAATACGAATCAATACAGAAAATTACAAATCCTTAGCGTGTAGATACGATTTCCCAGTTATTCCGCTTCTGCCATCGGCAGTTGGGCTGTCCCCTCCGCAACTCTGGGCGTATTACGTGCGGGTGTCGCGTACATCATGTTGCTCTGTTGAGACGGATTTTTCTTAACTCTGGGGGCTTTAGGAAAGGCGATGCTGGTTTGAGTTTGCGACGGCATATCCACCGTCTTGCCCTGTAGAAGTTCCTCGATAGTGAGAATCTGGATTTTGGGGTAGTCCTTATCGTAGAGCTGGGAATGATAGTAGCCAGCGCTGATTGCCTCCGTAATCATTGGAGTGGTGGGCGGTTCCAAAGTAATGAGCACGCCAATGGCTTCTTTAGCGGCGACGACAGTTAGTTCCCTGACAGCGTTCACCCCGATATGTCCACTCTTGACCTGCACAATGACCCGACTGGCTTTACCCTCCGGACTATCAATGAAGGGTATAATGCCATCGATTCCCTGGTCGGCTCCCTTCTTTTTTAAGCCACCGGGTGGACGCGCGCCGATAAGACCTCCTGCCCAATATTGGAACTGGTACCTGTCCTGATGCGCGAGAGACCTGGCGCTTGCTAAATCTTTAGGCTCACCAATGACCTCAAATTTAATTCTGGGGAAACTATCTTTAAGACGGTTACGCATCAGATTGATGGCAAGGTGGGTAATATCGATACCAATCCATTTGCGATTCAGTTTCTGCGCCGCAACCACCGCCGTGCCACAACCGCAGAACGGGTCCAGCACTACATCACCCTTATTGGAACTGGCAGAAATAATGCGCTCTAAAAGGGCAAGAGGTTTCTGGGTTTCGTAACCGAGACGTTCCTTAGCTTGAGGATTCACTGGTGGAATATCAGTCCATATATTTTGAAGAAGAACCCCAGGCATTTCATCTGAATACTGTAAAAGTGTTGGGGTTCCTGTCTTAGTATATATCAGTAACCCAGATTGCTCATATTCCTCCATTTTCTCCTTACGTACAGCCCAAGTTCTCGTTGTTGCTGGCCATTTCCCGTGCCATTCATAAAGTAATGCCGGGCTTCCCTTTCCATGGCGAGGTGCATCCAATGGGACGGTTCGATAAAATCTACCCTCAGCATCTTGTGTATAGTGGCTCTTATAATAATTCTCCCGATATGGGGTATGTTGCGCGTTCCATTTGGCTGAATCACTTTTCGCGTAATAAAGAATAGTGTCTGAGATTCGACCAAAACGCTTTGGGTCATTATGAGCATTAGCCCTTCTCCAGATAATCTCATTCCTGAAATTAGCATGCCCAAAAATCTGGTCGAGGATAATCTTGAGGTAATGACTGGCGGTAGGGTCGCAGTGCAGGTAAAGACTACCGGTCGGTTTCAGGACTCGGTGTAATTCAATCAGCCTGATGGTCATCATCACCAGGTACGCCATCACATCATTACTGCCGATGGCATCACGCAGAGAATCAATCAGCTTGCCGACTTTCAGAGAACCTTTGATGGCAATCTCGTGGTAGGTATCCTGCGCGGCTTGCGTCCAGTGCCAAGTATCTGAGAAGGCATATATCTGAGCTTCCGACTCTACGCCGCCATTTTCTTTGAATAGAATATTGTAATCTTTCTTGCTGTTAAAAGGCGGGTCAAGGTAGATGAGGTCAATGGAGTTATCCGGGATATATTTCCGTAGAATCTCAAGATTATCCCCGAAGTAGAGGACATTGGTATTCAGTTCAACTGCCAATTACCCAACCTCTTCTATTGTTTGCTCTATTATAGTCGCCTCACCATTCGGATACAACGGTTTTACATTAAAACCCCACTCCTGATTTTTCAGTGTCTGGTATTTGAATTTGTGCCGACTCCGTGCGGTTCCGATTCATCCCTCATACGGTGCCGATTCATTGCTTCATACGGCATCCCGTACGAATTTAGGAGTCGGGAAATCCCGTATGACATTGGGAATCGGGACATTCCGCATAAAATCGGAATTTCGAATTTAGATTCCCACCTGCGTGGGAACAAGGTTTTGGATTTAGTATTTTCTTTCCGGTTGGCACTTCGGGCAGAAATATGTTCCCCGCCCCCGAACCACGATTCTTTTTATCCGTGTGCCGCAGACCGTGCACGTCTCCCGCATACCGTGAGCCACATTGAACTGAAAGTGTGCTGTGCCGGTTGAGCCATCCGGGTGGTAGTACGTCATAATACTGGCACCCTTGTTGCTGATGCCCGCCTTCAACACCTTACGTATGCTTCGGTGCAATTTGGCGATTTCCTCTGTCGTGAGACTGCCGCTGATTCTGGCGGGATGGATGCGGGCGGCGAAAAGGGCTTCATCCGCGTACATATTCCCTACCCCAGCCATAAACTTCTGGTCAAGCAGGAGGGCTTTGATAGGTGATGTGCGATTCTTGAGCCGCTCTGCAAATACCTTGGCCGTGAAGTCCCTATCGAAAGGCTCCGGACCCAGCTTGCTTTCGACTTCGCTCACGTCCTTAATAAGTTTAAGCACGCCGAACTTGCGCGGGTCGCGGAAATAAATGTTCTGCCCGTTATCAAGATGGATAATGGCACGGGTATATTGCGGCGGCCCGGACGCGCCCAGAATCAGCGAGCCGGTCATCTTGAGATGCACCACGAGTTTATCACCACTACTGAGGTGGAAGAGTAAGTACTTGCCATGCCGGGAAAGAGCCGTGATTTTTTGACCGGTGACACGTTCTGTGAATTCCTCGACTGGAATCACTTTAATAATGCCTGCCCAGACCGGCGTTATGCTGATAATTGTATGGCCAATTACATGCGGGGTGAGTTCATTCTTAACGGTTTCAACTTCAGGCAGTTCGGGCATATTACTTTCCCATCTCGCCCCAATTCCGCCCCACTTTGCAGTCGACTTTGATGGGGATACTGAGTTTGATGGCGTTGACCATCAGGTCGGGGACAAGACGGCGCATTTCATCCAGTTCTGCTTCCGGCACTTCAAAAACAAGCTCATCATGCACCTGAAGCAACATCCTGCTTTTCAATCCCCGCTTCAGCATTTCCCGGTAAATGTCAACCATCGCCTTCTTGATAATATCGGCGGAGGTGCCCTGCACCGGCATATTGATTGCCATGCGCTCGGCGGCTTCTCGAATCTGTCGATTGGCTGAGTTGATTTCCGGAATAATACGCCTGCTGCCGAGCAGAGTCTGGACGTATCGCTGACTACGCGCCTGCTGTTTAGTCAACTCAAGATACCGCTTTACGCCAGGGTACTTTTCAAAATAATTAGCGATAAATTTGCCGGCTTCTTCGCGGGAAAGTTCGGTTGCCTGCTCCAGTCCGTATTCGCTCATGCCGTAAATAACGCCGAAGTTCACCGTCTTGGCGAGGCGGCGCATGTCTGGCGTAACCTGTGACGGCGCTACGCCGTAAAGCTGGGCGGCGGTGGCGGCGTGGATATCCTC
>JAURWL010000220.1 GCA_030654965.1 Dehalococcoidales bacterium
GCGCATCAGCAGCTGCAGGCGGCGGCAGCGCCGATGTCGATGATGACACGCCACTCGACACGCTCGTCAAACATGAGTCGAAATCGAATGCAACAGACGGCGGAGATGATGATACACAGATGAAAACCGAAGACGGGACCACAACCGCCACTGGCGCGACCGACGCTGCCACTGCCACCGCCGCGCCTATCGAGGAGAATGAGGATGTATGTGAGATCTGCTTCAGTGGAGATATTGAAGACGAGGATCTGATTCTATACTGTGACGGAACCGGTGCGGATGGGAAGCCGTGTACGACGATCGTACATCAAGGCTGCTACGGTGTATTCAAGGTGCGTCGTCTTCACGGACATGCAGCGAAGGCGAGCGAGCTCGTTCGGTTTGACACAGTATATTCACTCTCTTTGATTTTGTCTCTGTGCCACAGGTGCCCGATGGTGATTGGTTCTGTGACGGTTGTGCCGTTCGTCGCGGTTTGAAGAAGGTTTCCGCTAATTTGAAGAAGACCGTCGGGAAGTGCGTCCTGTGTAATGACACCACCGGTGCGTTCAAGCCGCTACACGACGGATCGGGCTGGTGTCATGCGACGTGTGCAGTGTGGATCCCGGAGACGGGTTTTCATGATCCTTCGAAGATGGAGTCGATCGTCGGTGTGGACACGATCGAGCGCAGTCGATTTCATCTCAAGTGCGAGCTGTGTAATGTCCGAGGCGGCGCGTGTGTCCAATGTCTCGCGCATGCGTGTCGCTACGCTATGCATCCTCGTTGTGGTGGTCGCAATCGCGACAAGGTGAAGATCGAGATGGAGCCGGTGAAGATCGGCACGTCGTATGATGTACTCAAATTGTGCTACTGCCCACCACATCGATACCTCGGAGATGACCCGACGGAGAAATCACTACTCATCAGAAAATGGAAGATGTCCGGCTCGTCGCGAGATGATGTACCGGAAGATGCAGATTCGAGTCGAGATGGCACACCGGAGAAGAAACGCGGTAAACGCGTACTTCAGAAACCGGGATCAAAGAAACGAGGGCGACCGACGAAGAAGAATGCAGATGGATCGAGCTCAGATGAAGACGCTGGTGGTGATCGTCGTCCCGGTATCGATGATGATCTCTCTCCTCCCGATCTCTCTTCCTCCGATCGTGAAGTGCTCTCCTCCGATGAGTTCAGTGAAGACTCGGATGGCAAGAGAGTCCGGAAACAGAAAGCGTACATGTGCGCAGACTGTGGAAGCATGAAACGAGCACACAAATGCACGGCGGGTGGAGGCTCAGCTGCGGCGAAACGAGCGAAAAGAGGTCCATACAAGAAACGTCGCAAGTTCGTCGATCCATCGACGGAAGGACCGTCAGTGGATCAGTATGTCGTCAAGAATCCCTACCCTGGTAAATGGTGGCCCTCTACTTCTACCCTCGAGCGACGTCGTCTGCGTGCGAATGAGACTGATTCCGACTGTGATTCGCTCGACATTCACCCCGATCCTCTTCTGGAAGAGCTGGCCGCACAGCAGAGAGTACTCGACGCCGAAGCGGAAGCACGCATGGAACGACAGGAGTTAGAAAGCTATAGAGCACCAAAGTTGCGAACCACACCGTTCGGGACACCGCATCGTGCTGCTGGTTCATCCAAGAAAGCGACCGGAAGCGGCTCGGCACCGAGGAAACGTGCACCGGCACTCCCGAAGTATTCACTCATCGAACCACAAGCATTGACACCGGAGATGTTACAGGCGCTCATGCAACAGACTCGAGTGACATTCGAACAACAACAGCAACAACAGAATCAACCCTACCTCGCTCAAGCTGTCTCCGCATCAGCCGATCCCTCTTCGCATGTCGCGCTCAACCCTTCAGCATCACCACAAGCGGCGTTCGCTTTCCAACAGCTATTGCAAGCACAACACCTACAGCAGATGATGATGTTCGCCGCGGCACAACAGCAACAACAGCAGCAACAGATGGCGCATCAACAAGCGATGGCGGCTGTGGCTGCGGCTGCGGCAGCCGGTGGAGATGCATCAGCAGCAGCAACTGCTGCTGCAGCTGCAGCCGATACACCCGCTGCATCCGCTGGCGAGATTCCTTCCTTCCTCTCTTCTCCCGAGGCTTTTCAACAGCTCTTGACTAACTTCGTCCAGCAGCAGCAATCCCTCGAGACTGCTCGTGCACTCGCACGACAGCAGAGTATCCGTGAGCAAGATGCAGCTGATGACGAACTAGCGAAGGAACGTGCGGCACAGAAGATGGAAGAGAGAGCACAGAGAGCGAAAGAGAAGACGAAAGAGAGAGAAGCGAGAGACAAGGTGAAGAAAGAGGAGAGAGAAGCGAATGCGATCAAGAAACAAGCAGCGAAACTTGCTGGTCATGCATCAGCCTCGCTCACTCGTCGACCGACAATGCCGAAGAAGAATTCGGTTCCTTCGTACAGCATTCCTTCCTCCTCTTCGTTGGTACTTCTCACTCCCTCCGAAGAGTTGGCGATGCGAGCTCGCTTACAACGCTTCGCTGCTGTCTCTCTCGCGAAGGATAAACTCGCTCTCATCCAAGAGTTCCTCGATCAATCTCTCGAAGCCGGTAAGCCGTTCGCATTGAGATTCTTGAATGATATCAAAGGATTAGACGTGTTGAGACGATGGATGGAGAGTGCGATCGCGATCATCGCAGGCGCACTCACGATGGAAAGACAAGCAAGCGCGAAGGCGGCATTAGCGGGACACGCTGCACCGACTACACCGCTCGCAACGGCCGATGCACCCATGGTCGACGCTGCATCGACCGATAGTACTACACCCGTCGCTCCTGCTGTGCCACTCACCTCCGCTCAGTTGAGTATCGAGCTTGTGGTCGTATGTTTGAAGGCGATCGAACGACTGTGTGAAACAAGCGACATCACACGTCAACCGACGTTCGCACAGACGTATGCTACACTGCAGCGACTATCGATACACGAGCAAGTGCGCATCAAGGAGCTTGCGAGTAAGTTGCAAACGAAGTTACCGAATCCGTTCGGCACGATGTCGATTCAGCCGTTGCATCCGTCTTCTTCTTCGTCGTCTCAACAACAACAGCCACGCATCATCCCGAAGAACGCGAGTATGAGCATCAATCTTGGTCCGACACCACTTGGAGGAGGACGAGGACCGACACCTCTCGGTCGAGGACCACAGCCATTGCAGACACCGCAGCAATTGCGTATGCAACAGCTACAACAGATGCAACAGCAACAGGGACTCAATAGACCGCCGAGTAATATTCAACAGATGCAATCGCAACAGCATGAACAGCAACAACGAATGCAACAGCTGCAACAACAACAACAACGACAGCAACAGTTGATGCAGCA
>JAURWL010000217.1 GCA_030654965.1 Dehalococcoidales bacterium
CGACCAGGAATTCATCAATCTGCTGAACACCATCCGCAACCGCACAATTGAAGACTATGGATTAAAAATCCTCAACGAAAGGTATTTACCCCGCTTTGAACCACCGGTGGGTGATTTCTATGTGTATCTCACTACCACCAACGCCCTCGCGAAGCAGATTAATAGCGAGCGTCTGGCAAAACTCAAAGGAAATATCTACACATTTACCGCCGAGATTGACGGTGATTTCGGGAAAGAGTATCTACCCACCGGAATTGACCTCAACGTCAAACCCGGCGCGCAGGTAATGATGCTGAATAACGACTCCGAGGGACGTTGGGTGAACGGGAGCATCGGGGAGATTACAGAAATCATACAGGATGCGGAAGGAAAGTCTGTCATTCACGTGGCGCTGGCAGACGGCGAAACGGTAGAAGTGACGCCGTTTACGTGGGAAATTTTCAGCTACTTTATCGAAGGAGCACAACTGGCATCAAAACCGGTGGGTAGTTTCATACAGTATCCGTTGATGCTGGCGTGGGCAGTCACCATTCATAAAAGCCAGGGCAAAACCTTTGATAAGGTGATTATCGATTTCGGACGCGGCACATTTGCCCACGGGCAGGCTTATGTAGCATTGAGCCGTTGCACCTCTTTGGAAGGCATCGTGCTCAAGCAACCCTTCCTGAAGCGGCACATTCTGATGGATTTTGACGTTATTAAATTCCTGACTAAATTACAATACGACAAAGCGGAAACCGAGTATTCCAGCGATGATAAGTCCAAAATCATTGCGCGGGCAATTGAGAGCGAAACACTGTTAGAGATAGTGTATCTAAAACCTAACGACGAGAAATCGAAACGGGTGATTGCGCCGAAATCAATTGGGGAGATGGAGTTCAAGGAGAAAAAATATATTGGTGTACGCGCTTTTTGTCTCACCCGCGGCGAAGACCGTACTTTCCGTCTCGATAGGATATTGGAGATAAAAGAGGTGGAGAGGGAGTGGTAAAACCTCTTTTCTGAAAGAGGCTACGAACGAAAAGTGTCGGCAATAAGCTGCCCTTTTACGTCAGGTAAAAAGAACGGAACTTAGTAAAAGAGAGAAAATCATCCAAAGACGTCTGAACACTGATATTCGAAAGTAAAGTGATTATGTTTAGGATACTGGTTGATGCTGATGCGGCTCCTGTTAAGCAGGAGGTTTTCCGTGTCGCTTTACGTTACGGAATTAAAGTCATCTTGGTGGCCAATTCTCCGATTAACATCCCGGAGGAGGACTGGCTGGAATCGGTGGTCGTCAGCGGCCAGTTTGACGCTGCGGATGACTGGATCGTTAAACATGTTCAAAAGAATGATATTGTCGTCACCGGAGACATCCCTCTGGCGGCGCGGTGTTTGAAAAAAGGCGCACGAGTATTGGATTACCGGGGCCTTATTTTCACGGAAAATTCCATTGGCAATATGTTAGCAACACGCGATTTGATGGCTCATCTGCGTAATATCGGGATCAATACCAGCGGCCCGAAAGTCTTTGCTAAAAAAGACCGTTCCCGATTTCTCCAGTCTCTGGATACCATTATCCAATCAATTCGTAATGGCAAGTAACTCAGTTACATAGGAGGCCAGAACAGGTTACCATTAAGCCGGCGATAAGCGGCAAAACGTACCATATAAGGTCAGTTAAGAAAGGCCGTCAGGCTCAATATAATTATATATGAAACACACAATCAACCCACGAAGGCTTACACGCTCAGTAATGGCGTTGTTTGCACCTCCTAAGTCAGTTAATATGCCGAAACTGTACGGAGATGCGTATTATCGGAACATTTATCTCACCAAACAGACGTTTGGTGGTATTGAACAGATCGCTGACCTGACACGAAAGAGTAAAAAGGAAACTGCAAACATCCTGATGTTGATGGGGATTAGTAGATTTTGGGGTGAGGTGCTCGGTAAATACAACGAAGAAGTACTAGCGGAAAGAGAATTGGCAAAAAACCCTGAGATAGTTCGTTTCATCCGGGCTTATAATAAGATGGCCAAACAAAAAGGTTTCGATATATCAAAAGTTTATAAAACCAACGTAGTTCCTAAAAAGAATTCTTTAACATGCGATAGCTCCCAGTTGTGAAGTGCACAATCTGGCTAATTGTTATCTCTGACAGGGAGCTGCGATTTCAGGACGTTCTTCTAGAAGTTAGGGGGGCTTAGCTTTTCTTTGATTCCGCTTAAGGTACAGCTGGTTCGACTCTAACTCGTTCATAGGGCAGCATACAGAGCCGCAGCAAGTCCAGCGCTACGTGTGTCTCCCACTGGACCGGTGTTGCACCCGAGTATTGATAGAACAGATGGCAAGGGCTATAATCTTAATCGCACGGGAAGAATATGCGCACAATTGTGGATGCGATAAGCGCAATTCCGGAGAGTGTGAGGCAGGCGTGTATTTTTCCCCAGCAGGAGTCGATATCTTGTCTATTCTGATAATCTACGTACCGATTAAAGTCATGACCACTGCCGACCTGATAGGAGGAGCCTGTGAGGACCGCTGACCTGATGGTGAAATGTCTTGAAAATGAAGGCGTCGAATACATCTTCGGCATTCCTGGAGAAGAAACGTTAGACCTGATGGACTCATTAAGCAGGTCCGATGTCAAATTCGTACTCGTCAGGCATGAGCAGGCGGCCGCGTTCATGGCCGACGCCTACGGCAGGTTGAGCGGGAAGGCCGGCGTTTGTCTTTCTACCCTCGGCCCTGGTGCGACCAACCTGCTGACGGGAATCGCCGACGCTTTTCTGGACAGGGCGCCACTTGTGGCGATTACCGGTCAGGCAGACCTGGGGCGCATCCATAAGGAGTCACATCAGTACATAGACATCGTTGAAAACTTCGAGACCGTGACCAAGTGGAACACCAGAATCGAGGTGCCGGAAGTGGTGCCCGAGGTCGTCAGAAAAGCATTCAAGGTTGCGGAGACAGAGAAGCCGGGTTCAGTCCACCTCGAGCTACCTGATAACATCGCGGCTACCCAGATTGGCGCCGCCCAGGCACGACCCATCCCACCTATCAGGGCTCGGCGCAGCTCTCCGGACAGGCAGTCACTCAGGCGGGCGGCGGAACTGATCGAGACCTCAAAATCTCCTGTCATCCTGGCGGGCAACGGCGTCGTGAGAAAAAACGCGGCTTCCCAGTTGCAGAAATTCGCGGAGCTGTTTGACATTCCGGTCGTAACCACTTTCATGGGTAAGGGAGCGGTCACGGCCCGGAGCGAGTGTTACATCGGGACCATAGGTATGGCCAACGACCGGCAGATACCCGACGTTTTCCGTAAAGCTGACCTGGTTGTTGCAGTAGGATACGACCTCGTGGAGTACGCCCCCAGAATGTGGAACCCTGACCTTGACAAGCGGATTATCCACATCGACTTCACCACGTCTGAGGTTGACCTCTCTTACGTGCCGGAAGTAGAGATCGTTTCAGACATTCGGGAAACACTGGAGCTGCTCGAAGGGATGATCAGTTGCAACAAGAAAGCCGGATATACCACCGCACTGCACCAGGAGTTGCTGGATACGTTCGAAACCACGGGCAAAATGGACTCTTGGCCGGTGCGCCCGCAACGCATACTCTACGCCCTCAGGAAAGCCATGGCGGACGATGACATTGTCATCGCCGATGTGGGGACAAACAAGCTGTGGGTCGCCAAGTTTTACCCCGTTTATGCCAACAACACCCTGCTAATATCGAACGGTTTCGCCTCGATGGGATTTGCCCTGCCCGCCTCGATTAGCGCCAAACTATTGTATCCTCAGAAAAAAGTTGTTGCGGTCTGCGGCGATGGCGGGTTCATGATGAACGTTCATGAGATAGAAACCGCTAGCCGGCTGGGTCTCAACATCGTCGTCATCATCTTCGATGATAGCGGCTATAACCTGATCCGGTGGAAGAGCATGAAAAAGTTCGGTAACGCATTCTCCGTGGATTTCACCAACCCTGATTTCGTAAAGCTCGCCGAGAGTTTCGGTGTCGAAGGAGTCAGGGTCCAGTCTTCGGACACGCTCGAACAGGTCCTGACATGGGCTTTTTCTAGGAAGAAACCCGTGATTGTGGATGTGCCGATAGACTACTCCTCGAACGAGACACTATCCAGCCTTCTGTAAGCTCAAGCAGGGCACGGGCTGCTGTCAGTGAGATGTCGTTTAAATACTGACCGTAACCTGGTCGCCGCTCACGGCCACTTTGTAGCCCGCTTCCAGCCGCTTAGCCGGCCCCTTGACGACGGCGCAGCTGGCGCATTGCACACTAGTCCATGGTGTGTCATGCTTTCCTACAGACGGCTCTGGCTTGTAGACAACCAGAATTTCAAGTTGGCGTTTCTACCATCCTAAACATCGGCCAGCTCAAAATTGCCCGTTGTAAAATAGTGTTAAAACTCGTCGACTCTAAAAGAAGGTTCAGCGAATTCAAACTGACCAAATTCTCTACAAACCATTCGTTTGGGGCTGGGCGATGCACCTGGCGACTACCTATCGCAAAAAAACAACTCCTTACTGACAATTATGGCGTCTTAATGGTCCACTGGTTACCGTTAAGCGTGCTTTTAGTAACCCATAAGGGGGTTTAAGGGTCCAATTAGTGACCGTTAAGCGCGCTTTTTATGACCATAAGGGGCTAACACGTGGTGAATAAGGGCTTTTAACTGTCAATTTTCGTAGCTATAGTATCCTATTATATCCGAAGGGGTTTTATCAGGCTCGATTAGCACACTTACATGGGCACCATTTTCGCCGATATGCGTCGTATTTGGTCGTTTCGTAACGTTAAAGAACGTTGTTTGTCACTATTTGTGGTTGGGTCAAGATAGTTAAACTGTACTTTACCAAGTAACTCGTGGGTACGCTACGGTTCAAACAGATAACAAAAGTCCATGCACGCGGATTTTAATGCCAATTTGGTGCAGCCTTAAAGGTGTATATTGATTGGGTAACAAAACAAGCGATTGTGACCGCTGCGTCAGGTATCTTTCACCATTGACAGTGTGGAGCGAATGGTTTATCTTCGTAGCAAGA
>JAURWL010000218.1 GCA_030654965.1 Dehalococcoidales bacterium
ACACACTCCTTCCGTTTCGAACCTGCATCAACAAGCAGCAGCACCAGCAGCAGGCGCGACTGGCTCAGCGAGCGCGAGCATCGTACCTTCGCCGTCGACTTCGAAGATCGTCATCGATGCACCGACGAACAATACCGCCGCCGCCGCCGCTGCACCAGCACCAGCACCGTCGAGCGTCACACCATCACCGAGCACGAGTAAGCTCGGCTCCTCTTCTGCAGCCGTCGTCGCCACTGCTGCTACTACTACTACAACTACTACTACTACTACTACTACTACTACTACTACTACCGCACCTCCGCCTGTGAGTATCGTCGCTTCATCTCGATCCACATCGAAACTCGGTGCATCTCCGGCGTCAAGTCCGATCGGTCCAGCTGTTCCTTCCATGCCGAGTTCTGGTTTGCCACAACTACAACCGAGCACACCGAGCGTTGTTGGTGATTCGACACCGACAACTTCAGCAGCGAATACCCCGAACCCAGCAACAGTAGCAGCGACGACATCCATCCCGACGGCAATCGCGACCACGAGCACCAAACCGACAGCGGATGATGAAGCAGACTTCGATATCGGAGACGCGGCGGATTTAGATGATCTGTGAGCTAACACCGATCGCGAGCCCCGCCATTGTTCGACATTTCAATGCGCATACACTGTCTCGAACGTTCAACGACATAACCACGCGCGAGCTCGAGACCCTGCAGATCGTCGAAACGCACACAGCGACCAGCCGGCCTAGAAAGTTTTCTAGGCGAATTCGTTCAGCGCATCCTGTGAACGATTCAACGATTGGATGCAAAGTTTACAAGCGCGCAGTGATTGAAATAATTAGTGTTCATATGTTGCGAGTGTGAAGTGTACTGTAAGCGCGATATCTAATGAGATACAAGCTTCGCAGTGTGAAAATTGAGACGACGCTCAAGACGATTAAGATTTCGTTTCCAATCGATCGTGAGTGCTCCTGCCTTGATGTGCGTGTAAGTGCGCGCGCGGTCTTAATTGTCTACTCGTGTTCTCTCTTCCTCTGTCTCGCGCGTTCCTCGTCGCGCGTTGCATCTCGTGACGATCGAGTGAGCTACTGTGTTGGGACGCCTGAAGCTGAAGCCGCTGAACTGCGCCACACGGGCCAACGAGCGGCAACGGATCGACGACACACCGACGCAACGCACACAAGTCGTGACGACACAGTAACACTCAACAACACAACACAACGGATAGGTAACACGCAACGAGCAGCAACAATAAAGGGGCGGCAGCGGCTCTTGGAAGTTGGAACTGCCGATTCGGATAATTTCACACGCGTCAGCATTCAGCAACCGCTGCGATGATCGATCGAGCACGCGAGTGAAAATCTCGCAATTGTGCCTTGATTCATCGCGCCTGTGATTCCTCTGACTTCGTCGATCGCGTGCTCCCGCTGTCTCAGTGTACGGCCGCTCGATTTCTCACTGTCCACTCGTTGCTCACTTTCTCGTCGCTAGACAGCAGCCAGTTCGACACTCACTCACGACACCGAATCAGTAGTCTACCTTCTCGCCGACATGTTCGAAAGTCTGTTCAATAGTTTCATGCGATGCATGAATCGCATCCAACTATTCAACTGGTGTCGACGCGATCCGTCAGGTTACGCGAAGGCACGAGTGAAGGGATCCATCATTCGACGAATCGTCAACGCAGCTTGAGAAAGCAGTCGATCGATATCACACGCTTCGGCATAACCGGTTCAACCTCCTCCATCGCGTTCATTCGCACTCCTTCGCATCTATCAACCTTTCCGCTCGACAAGCCGCAGCTGTTCGCATCAATTCGCCAACACTCGCGAGCCTTCCTGCTTCACGCACTTAAACTAGTCAAACCGCGTCACACACGTACACGTGCGAATAACGATATCGATATTCAAACCTATCGTTACGCGCGCAT
>JAURWL010000223.1 GCA_030654965.1 Dehalococcoidales bacterium
CTGCAGGGTTTCCTCGTCTTCCACGCTGTCGGTGGTGGAACTGGTTCGGGTCTCGGCTCGCTCCTCCTCGAGCGTCTCTCAGTCGACTACGGTAAGAAGTCCAAGCTCGGCTTCACCATCTACCCGTCGCCGCAGGTTTCGACTGCCGTCGTTGAGCCGTATAACTCCGTGCTCTCGACTCACTCGCTCCTCGAGCACACTGATGTCGCCGTCATGCTCGATAACGAGGCTGTCTACGATATCTGCCGCCGATCCCTCGATATCGAGCGACCGACCTACACCAACTTGAACCGTTTGATCGCTCAGGTTATCTCCTCGTTGACTGCTTCCCTTCGTTTCGATGGTGCACTCAACGTCGATATCACCGAGTTCCAGACCAACTTGGTGCCGTACCCGCGTATCCACTTCATGTTGTCGTCGTACGCTCCGGTTATCTCCGCTGAGAAGGCTTACCACGAGCAGCTCTCAGTTGCTGAGATCACCAACTCCGCATTCGAGCCGTCGTCGATGATGGCCAAGTGCGACCCGCGTCACGGAAAGTACATGGCTTGCTGCATGATGTACCGTGGTGATGTCGTGCCAAAGGATGTCAACGCCGCTGTTGCGACCATCAAGACCAAGCGTACCATTCAGTTCGTCGATTGGTGCCCAACTGGCTTCAAGTGCGGTATCAACTACCAGCCGCCGACTGTCGTCCCGGGTGGTGACTTGGCTAAGGTCCAGCGTGCCGTCTGCATGAT
The DNA here is from genome assembly GCA_030654965.1 of Dehalococcoidales bacterium. Lineage (GTDB taxonomy): Bacteria > Chloroflexota > Dehalococcoidia > Dehalococcoidales > Fen-1064 > JAURWL01. The sequence goes on from JAURWL010000223.1 coordinate 741, forward strand.
CTCGAACTCCACCGCTATCGCTGAGGTCTTCTCGCGTATCGATCACAAGTTCGATCTTATGTACGCTAAGCGTGCCTTCGTTCACTGGTATGTCGGTGAGGGTATGGAGGAGGGTGAGTTCTCTGAGGCTCGTGAGGATTTGGCTGCGCTCGAGAAGGATTACGAGGAGGTCGGTACCGAGTCAGTCGATGATGCCGCTGAGGGCGGTGAGGAGGGTGATGAGTACTAAACGGTACTGCAACCGCCTGTCCAAACAACAGAAGAGTGAATGTGCAACCGTATGACGGTCGGCGATTCAAACAGTTGGAGTGTTCGTTCTTCGGATCTGAACGCTCCATTGGGCGAGAGCAGGCAAGCAGCGGATTGTGCGCACTAGAATAACAATTTCTCAGATATGCATACATCCAATCAATCATTGAGAACAATGCAGTTTTAAACACAAACAATTAATTAGATCGACACGCGCAACAAAATTGAAAGCAAGCGATCGAGCCAGTTCATGATCAGCAGCAGCGCATTGTTGCGAACCCGCCAGCTGGCGAGCAATCTTCCGCTTGAAAATTTCGATCGACCGCGCTGCAATTGCCATTCTTGCAAGCGCGAGAGGGACACCGTGTTGAGTTTGCAATTGAACATGATAACTGTATGCAACGTGCGATTGAACAATGAGTGCGGCGATCGCGCGAGCAAGGCGAGGTGAACGACAGCGGTCGAAACTGCGAGTGCAATTATTGCGCCGCTCGCTTTCCGTATCCGAGCTTGTGAAGGCACCACGGCGCGAGTGCGATGACGCCTGCGATGGCGAGTCCGATCAATATCTTGCTCTTCGCCTCGCGTAGATGAATATCCTGATACATCTGCGCCGCCAACACGTTCAACAGATGCATATCAGCCTCCGATCCGCCACCACCTTCGACCTTATGAACAGCGAGGCACAGCTCGAATGCGAGACGCCAATCCTGAAAGCAATCTAGATCTAGCTCGTTGAATGATCGTAGTTGCCGCATGCGCTCCTCGACCATATTCTGTTGGATCATCGATCGCATCGCGAGCAGGCCCTTCTTGCCCTTCGAATACAGTTCGGCGACTCGAGGATCGCGCCACTGCCAGTTGTCAATCATGACTTGCATCTGCACACAACAATCGTAGTAGACGACATGCACACAGCACAGCAGAGCAGAGCAACAGTCAGCAATTGCGCATCGACCATTCCCGCTTCGCGTCTCCATCCACCAGCCAATTCGACCATCGAGCACCGATCTCACACC
>JAURWL010000230.1 GCA_030654965.1 Dehalococcoidales bacterium
GCGATTCATACCGCTTCTCCCTTTCCTGTGGCCTGACTATAGCTTATATCCTTCTCCAGTTCTAACGGGGTGCATTCCACCATTCGTACTGTCTCTCTCCATTCTTATCTCCCGCCTGCGATACAATGGTTCATGCATTAGCTACATTCTACTCTGGCAAGTTTAATGGAGCAAGTACACATCGGATATCCATCTTCAGAGATATCTTTCAGTTTAACAAGTATGGCGATCGAGTCCTTCGGCTCTGGCAGTGGCCAAGCTACTGGTCCCAGTACTTATGGATCTAAGTCGTAACAAATACTCAAAAGGTGACGTCAGAATATAGTATTAAGTGACCATTGAAGAACAACTTTATACAAAAACGCAATGACTGAAAACAATCATTACCGCCAATGTGAGTGCTAAGTAACCCCAAAAACTATTGGTTTTTTCGGGTTGCACAACCTGATTTACTAGGGTATGATTTTCGTACCCCAATTGTTTCATTGATTGAGGGAATTCAGGGACGGAGGCGGGCTTTATGCAATGCAGTCGTTGTCAGAAGAAAATCACCGAAAGTCAGAGCTATGTGAATAAGGGTAAGGTTTACTGTGAAGACTGTCTGATGGATATTGGATTGAGTGCGCGAGACTGTGACCCGTGGGCGACCTATGTGGATAATCGCACGCGCCAGAGAGCCGGACAGAAAGGGACGGAAGGGCTGACCGAACTCGAGAAAAAGGTCTATAATTTTGTGAAGGGCAAAGGCAAAGCGACACGGGAAGATGTGATGAAGGGCTTGAAACTATCCGATACGGAGCTTCGCACCCAGCTTATCCCTCTGCTTCACTCAGAACTGGTCAAAGAAAAGAGCGAAGGTCGCCAACAGTACCTGGTGGTTATCAACTAAATTACCGGGTAAATTCCTGACTGACATTTAAGACCGCTCAGTGATTAAAAAATAACGCCGAGACAATACATAGCATCGAAAGGTTTTTTCCTCGCCCCTTGGGGGAGAGGACTAAGCCTGCCCTGAGTGTAGCGAATGGGGTGAGGGGTAATCTCAATCTCACCCTCATCCTACCTTCTCCCCTCGAGGGAGAAGGAATTCTAACATAATTAGGAATTCAAACAGGTACTAGGCTTGATAACTACGACCGCAGTGCGGACACCTGATGGTCTTCCCGCGTAAAGCGGGTGGTATCTTCAATCTGGTGCCGCAGTTACAATCGATAACCCGGTAATCGTCGAGTTTGTACATAAGGTCGGAGACCTCGCGGGCGCGGGTTATTTTTTCTTCAGATGGTTCTAACGGTGTTGTATCAGCGCTGGCGGCGCGAATGCCAACCGCTCCCACCAGAGGAGCCGCTTGTGGTGAAATAATACCACTCTTTGCCCCTTTCACCTGGCGGAATGCCTGGTCGTAAGCCGCGGGTGAAACATTACCTGCCATCGTACGTAAAATACGGATGCGTTCCTGGATAGGCGGGTGCGTGCTGGTGAGTTCATTCATTTTCAGTCCGCGACTCTTGAAAGGATTGACGATGTACATCGGGGCGGTTGCCTGATTGGCGTTTTTCACGGGGACACTAGAAGATGCCAGCTTTTCCAGCGCGGATGCCAGCCCTTCCGGATAGCGTGTGTAGAGCGCGGACGAAGCATCTGCCAGATATTCGCGTCGTCGGGAGATAGCGAGGTAGATAAGCTGGGCAAAGATGGGCGCCAAAATCATCAGTAACAGGGCAACCACCATGACGATCGCCGCGCCCCCACCACCGCCCCCGCTCCGGGAACTACGCCGTGAGCCGCCGCTCGTACCGCCGAACATCATAATTCGCGAACCGTAATAGGAAATGATAACGATAGTGCCCAGTAGGACACTGCACATTGCCATCAGCAGGACATCACGGTTCTTAACGTGACCGATTTCGTGGGCGATAACACCCTGCAGTTCATCCCGGTTCAGCTTCTGTAACAATCCTGAGGTGATAGCCACCGAAGCGTGGTTGATGTCCCGTCCGGTGGCGAAGGCATTGAGCGCCGGGTCATCGATAATATAGACGTCCGGCATTTTCTCCAGTCCGGAGGCAATCTTCATTTCTTCAACCACGTTGTAGAGGCGCGGGTGGTCTTCCCTTTTTATCTTCCGTGCCCCGGCAACGGAGAGCAAAATGCTATCACCCTGGAAGTAGGCGACCAAATTGAGAAGACCATAAACCGCCAGCGCAATCACCACACCGGCGATTCCGTTTGCGGCAATGGAATAACCCAATAGCCAACCGAGAGCGATTAAAAACGCTCCCATCACGGCTACGAGTAAAATGGAACGTAGGCGGTTAGAACGGATTTGTTCCCACATATTATTTCAGTTTAATTAAAAGCTGACTTTTGGCGCCTTTTTCTCTGCTTCGGATTCTGTCGCCTGCAGGAATTCCTGTTCCTTCTTGAAATTGAACATGCCCGCGACGACATTGGACGGGAACTGTTGTGTCTTGTTGTTATATTGAAGAACAGAATCGTTGTATGCTTGCCGTGAGAAACTGATTCTGTTTTCGGTGCCGGTCAGTTCTTCCTGGAGAGCCAGAAAGTTCTGGTTAGCTTTGAGTTCAGGGTATCTTTCCACCACCACCATCAAGCGTCCGAGAGCAGCCGAGAGTTCGCCTTCTGCCTTCGACCGTTCGCCGACGCCGGCGTTCGCGGTTCCCTGGGCGGCAGTCCTGGCTTTTGTCACTGCTTCCAGTGTCTCACGCTCAAAATTCTTGTAACCTTTAACTGTCTCTACCAGGTTGGGGATAAGATCCCACCGTCTCTTCAGCTGGACGTCAATTTGCGACCATGCGTTTTTGACGGTAATGCGCGCTCTGACCAGACCATTGTATGTGCCGAAGAGCCAGAGCAAGAGGATGACGACAATACCGAGAATTACCCAGATGACAACACTCATTTAGTTACCTCCATTTCCCTAATAGGTTAAAACGAGACCAGCATCTAAAAGAAAGCTATTTTGCCTGAAAAACCTCTTTGATGAAGCTAAAAACCTTGGCTGTCCCTGATTTTTCCGGCGATTTTCCAGAGAGGAATTTAACCAGATGGTCGACTTCGCCCCCATCGAACCAGACACCATCCTCCCGGCTACAGGTATCGATGATGACGTGGTCCGTCCCACCGATGTTCGCTTTTTTCATTGTCCGGCGGCAGATAGGGCATTTACGTTTCTTTTCGTTAGTAGGCGCTGGAGGTGATTGGAGCAGGCTATCCAGCACGGATTTCGTCTCTCCTATCCCAACAGAACCGAGCATAAGCTCAAGCTCTCCAACATCGAACCAAACACCCTGGCAGTTGCCGCAGTAATCCAGCTCTATTTTCTGATATTCCACCACGAACATATGGTGTTTGCAGGTGGGACAAATCATCTACCTGACCTCTAATCCGGGATTTCTATCTACTCTTGATTGTAAGGTCAGCGGGGTGAGGTGTCAAGAGTGTGTCTTGAACAGTAGAGAAGGGGAGAGTAGAATAGTCACAAGCCGGTAGAAAACTTGACATAAAGCGATAGTTGGGTGCAATCAATGAACATCGGTATCGGTATCATTGGATTGGAGCAGAGCGGACGCACGACCGTCTTTAATGCTCTGACCGGTGGTGTGGCTGGCGATAAAGGACATGCTCAAGCGGGCGGAGTGCACATCGGCACGGCGAGGGTATCCGACCCGCGCCTTGATGTGCTCACCAGACTTCTGCAACCAAAGCGCACTGTGCCGGTTTCCATAACTTACAGCGATATCGGTGCTTCCATCAAGGGGCTGGTCAAAGATAAGGGTATCGGCGGGCAATTGCTCAACACAGTAAGCAATGCCGATGCTATTATTAACGTGGTGCGGGCATTCAAAGACGATAGTATTCCCCATCCCGAGGGCAGTCTTGATATAGAGCGGGATATTGCTGCCATGAAACTGGAACTTGCTTTTTCCGACTTAGCAATTCTGGAACGGCGGTTGGAAAGGCTTCAGGAGTCCCTCAAAGCCGCCAAACCGGCAGAACGTCAGGCGCACCAGAAGGAGCAGGAGACATTACTGAAGCTCAAGACGGAACTGGAGAAGGATATTCCCATTCGTGAGATGAGGCTCACCCCGGAGGAAACCAGAATAATCAACAACTTTCAATTCCTGACTGCCAAACCTTTGCTTGTGGTTGTCAATATCGGAGAAGACCAGCTTGGAGATTCAGCCGGACTGGAACAGCAATTGAACACCCGCCATGCACGGTCGGGATGCCGTGTGATTACCCTCTGCGGGAAGCTGGAGGCAGAGCTTGTTCAACTAAAACCCGACGAAGCACGGGAAATGCGCGATGGCTACGGACTCAAGGAATCGGGAGCAGACCGTGTTGTGGCGCTTTCTTACGAGCTTATGGGTTTGATTTCCTTCTTTACGATTGCTTCCGGGGAAGTCAGAGCCTGGCCTATTTCAGCTGGTACAGAAGCAGTGAAGGCGGCGGGCAAGATTCACACGGATATGGAGCGCGGTTTCATCCGGGCAGAGGTGATTGCCTATGACGACCTTGTACGATGTGGCAGTCTGTCGGAGGCGCGGAAAAAGGGTCTATTGCGGATGGAAGGCAAGACCTACACGGTACAGGACGGCGACGTCATCACCTTCCTTTTCAATGTTTGAGTTTACCCCGAATAGAATCTGGCTATCAGAATACCCCCAGCGCTTTTAGAAGCAGACGCACACCGACCAGGAGTAGCGCTATAGCCAGAAGGCGGGCAATTAGCAAGCCCTTGACCCGGCGGGATAGCATAGCGCCTATCTGCGCGCCCACAATAGCTGACACTGCGACAATTATAGCTGGCAGAAACAGGATATTGCCTAGTGTCAGATGTGTAATGCTGCCGGAGAAAGTCGAGATTGCCAGAACGAAATGCGAAGTTGCCGTGGCAATGTGGACCGGAAATCCCAGGAGGTAGATAAGCACCGGCACATGAATAATGCCTCCGCCGAGACCCAGTAAACTGGAGATAATCCCGACCACGAAACTGATGGTAATACCCAGCCCTTCCCTTGGCGTATACTCAAAGACCTCACCCCGGAAGTCGATTATTGTCCGCGTGTTTTTATTTTTTCCTTTATCCCTGTAGTCGGGTTCTCTGCGCAGAAAAATGAAGAGTGCCATAGCTAGGAGCAAAAATCCAAAGACCAGCTCCAGTATGTAGTCGGTAAAATACTGGACAAGCCAGGCGCCGAGGAAAGTTCCGGGTAAGGTCGCGACGGCAAATTTCCAGCCGGCTTTGATGTCGACTCTTTTCTGTCTTAAATAGGAGATACTTCCAGATAGGGCATTAAAGAAAACCGCCGCCAGCGACGTGCCGATTGCCTGCTGGGGTGTGAAATGAAAGACAAGCAGAAAGACAGGAACAAAGATGACACCGCCGCCAATGCCAATCATCGTGCCGAAGACACCGGCAAAGAACCCTGTTGCCGCCAGTATGATTATTTCTATGCCTGACACGTTTTATTAGCCTCTTTTGTGGGGATTTGGTTGCATCTGGTTGGACTTCACGTTGATTCAATTACTGAGAGAAATGCGAAGAAAGCTTCCAGCCTGATTGGCTTCTTCTAAAAATAACTTCCGACCAAACAGCCACAGTTGGTCGGATTGAAAGCAGAAGCCTTTTGTTGCTATTATACAGTTAGCGTATTTTCAGGTCAACGAGGGGGGCTGTAGCTCAGTCGGGAGAGCATTTCCTTTGCAAGGAAGGGGTCAGGGGTTCGAGTCCCCTCAGCTCCACCATAAATTGAAGCTAAAAAGACCCTTACGTACTAATTAACGCAAGGGTCTTTTGCTGTTTTGCTAACAATTTGCTAACGCTTTTTTACAAGGGAATAAAACTTTGAGGCTAAAAATGCCATTCTAATTGTTGGTTCAAATGCCTTGTTTTATACCTAGTTTTAATCTATACTTTGTCATCAAGCACAGGTGTCAACGATGCAGGAGGGAATGATGGGAACCAAAGGCAGAAAAAATGTTAAGAAGCCTAAGAAGAGCCCAGTGAAAAAGCAAGAGGAAAAGAAAGCCACGAAGTGAAGAATGTAGTTACCCCAATCGAGAGGGAAGTGGTCACCTTTATGTGTTCAAATTCTAGCAATATACCTAAATAGGCGCAAGCGATATCGCGTTTTGGATTATTCGAAATCGGGAGTATACCGCGCTTGATTTTGGTACCGGAAATGGTAACGCTTTTTTGAAAGTAATTATCTCGCGATTTCATTGACTCTGCATCATTGATTGTAGGATAATTGTGCATCAGTTGACTTAATGGCAGGAGTCTTATGAAAACCGCAGACTCAGATAATAAGCGAAACCCTCTAAAAGATAAACCATTACGGCTTCCAGGTCAGTCAGATGCAGATAAAATTCGCAATTTGGAATTTGAAATTGCACTCTACATTGGTATTGGCTTGTTTTTCGGATTATTTGCGATTTACATATGGTTGATTTGGATTTCTCACTCATTTCCACATCCTTTAGTTTGGTCTTGCCTGGCTCTGATAGTTATCGCTTTCTGCTACTACAAGATTAGACGTCTATTTGTAGAAAAGAGAAAATGGGAATTAGGGTGACAAGGGGAAATAGAGGTTGGGCAATCGCTGGAAGAACTTAGGCAAAATGGATATGTCATCTTCCATGATATCGTGGCGGGAGATTTCAATGTAGACCATGTTATAATTGCACCGAACGGCATATTTGCAGTAGAAACCAAGACGTGGAGAAAGCCTGCTAAGGGGGAAGTTGTATTTGACGGTGAAAAGGTAACCCTGACCGGGCAGCAACCAAATCCAGAACCTATTCAGCAGGTTCGAGCAAATTCAAAATGGTTGCACGATGAGCTACGAGCAGGTACAGGTAGAGTTTATCGTGTAACGCCGGTCGTGGTATTTCCAGGGTGGTATGTAACCAATACAAAGGAAACCACGGATGTATGGGTTTTGAATCCTAAACAGCTACCTTGGAAAATCGCCCAAGAATCAAGAGTATTAGGACAGAAAGATATGCAGTCAATAGTTTACTTTCTGTCGCGGTATATTAGGAATGTTGGTTAATTTGCTATCAATTTTGCTAACATTTTGCTAACCGACTTTTCTTACTCAACCGTCAAAAATGCCCTTTTACACTCAAACTACCAATACATACAAAACAACAAATTAGCTTCAAATACCATAAAATACAAGGCTATTTTAGAATTTGCAAGGAAGGGGTCAGGGGTTCGAATCCCCTCGGCTTCACCACTGCCTCACGCCATATCCACTCCTCCCATACTCCAATAACCAGGTATCAAAAAATTGACAAGGAACGGAGAATCAGCTATATATAGGTATTCCGAGCACTTTCCGGAAACAAGGATACAATGCTTTTCAGACTGACCCGAAGAGCAAACGGTAGATAAACATGGAGAGAAAATGAGAACTCTGCTAATCAACACGCCTTATCCGGTTTCAGAAATGCCGCAGATACCCATGGGTTTAGCCTATATCGCGGCTGTACTTGAGAAGGCAGGTGTTGAAATTCAGGTTCAGGATTTCCTGGTTCAGGAATATTCGAAAAAGGAGCTGTCGCAGAAAATCCACGATTTCTCTCCGGAGCTTATTGGCATTACCTCGGTAACTATGAATTATCCTATCGCTTCGCAGATTCTTAAAGACTGTAAAGAAATTGATTCCAGTGCTATTACAGTCATTGGCGGACCTCATGTTTCTTTTACGGCGGAGGAAACCCTGAGAGAATCACCATGGATTGACCTGGTGGTTATCGGGGAAGGCGAACAGACCATGCTGGCATTGGCATCGGGCAAAGAGAAGCCGGAAGAAATTGATGGGCTCGCTTATAGAGAGAACGGTGCTATTAAGCGGACAGTACCCCGAAAATGGATTGAGGTGTTGGATGAACTGCCCATCCCTGCGAGGCACCTTTTCCCGATATCACAGTACCTTCCAGTCAATCCTAAGAGCGGCATGATTACCGGTCGGGGTTGTCCCTTCAACTGTATTTTTTGCGTGGGGCACCACATGGTCGGAAAGAAAAAGAGATTTCGTAGTCCTGAACTTGTCGTTGATGAAATGGAACATATCTTGAGCCTGGGATTCAAGGGAATAAATATTGTCGATGACCTGTTCACACTCAATAAAAAACATGTCTATACCATTTGTGATGAGATAAAATCACGCCACCTTAAATTCAACTGGACCTGTTTTGCTCGTGTCGACACCGTAAATGAAGAATTACTGTCGCTGATAAGTGACGCCGGCTGTAACTGTATCTGCTACGGGGTGGAAACCTCCGACCAGGACATAATGAATAAACTGAAGAAGGGAATTACTCCGCGGGAAGTCCAGGAAGCAGTAGACTTGACCAAAAAAGCAGGCATTGAAGCTATGGCGTCATTCATACTGGGACTGCCCGGGGAGACAGAAGAAACACTGCTAAAGACTATAAAATTCGCCAAGGAACTGGAAGCGACCTGTGCGCTTCATGCTCTGGCGCCATTCCCGGGCACCGAATTATGGCAAAACGCTGATAAACTTGGTATCAAGATTCTTACCGATGATTGGTCTAGATATAATGCCAATGAAGCAATTACCGAAACGGAAGGTGTGCCTGCCGCTATGGTCAATAAAGTGTTGCTGGGTTACAGCCGCGGTTGGTAATCTTTATTACCGTGTGCAGGCTTATGGCCTATCAGCATAAACACATTTAAACGATGCTGCTCCAGGAGGAAACTAATCCGTAATCCGGATGAGAGCCTGATTTTCTTGAAATTCCCGCTTCACCATAGTATAATTTCGTGTCTTTCATGTGTCTGCATTCTCTATATAATCACAGGACGTTGAATCCCGCCAGTGGAGAAATGCCAATATTAATCGGAGGAACCGGTCCTGAAAATTTGTTTGCTTTCCTATCGAGGTAATCCCTATTCGGGCGGACAGGGTGTCTATATTTATTACCTATCCAGAGAGCTTCGTAACCTGGGGCACGAAGTCCATGTCGTGTCCGGTCCTCCCTATCCCGAGCTGGTGGATGGCATAAAATTGCATAAGATGGAAAGTCTGATGCTCTACGACCGTAAACACTCATTTGCCGAAATTTTACCCAAAATCAACTCACCATTGAAATTTTATGAACTTGTTGCGGGTCTGCTAGGGAGTTTCTCCGAGCCTCTCACCTTTAGTATTCGTGCCTATGGAAGTCTGAAATCACGGCTGATGGATGAGAAGTTTGACATTATCCACGATAACCAGTGCCTCGGCTACGGCTTGCTGTTGATGAAAAATCTGAACATTCCGGTATTAGCCACCATCCACCATCCAGTTCACATCGACCGGCAGATAGAGATTAGCCAGACGAAAAACTTGTGGAAAAAGTTCTTGCTGACACGCTGGTTCTCCTTTATTGGAATGCAGAATCGTGTATCGCGTCGTCTGGAGAGAGTGATAACCGTTTCTCATAAATCAGCAGAAGACATTCACCGCTTCTATGGCGTCTCTCAGGATGCCTTGCGCGTCGTGTATAACGGGGTTGATATCGATTACTTTCTGGCTGATGGCAATGTCGTAAAAGAACCGAACAGTCTGATAATGGTCAGCAGTGGCTCAGGATATTTTAAAGGTGTTCCTAATTTGCTTGATGCTCTTTGTCTGCTGAAAAATGAAGTTAAATTGAAATTGACCATTATCGGAGCAAACGATACTCAGAATAAAGTGGTGAAAATGGTCAGGGAACATGACCTTGAAGATATCGTCTCCTTTACGGGAAAGATTGAAAAGGAAGAGCTGGTCCGGCGCTACTGTGCGGCGGAAATTGCCATTGTTCCGTCTGTGTACGAAGGCTTCGGTTTCCCGGCGGCGGAAGCGATGGCATGCAAGTTGCCTGTGATTGCCACGCGCGCTGGAGCCTTACCTGAAGTGGTAGGGGAGGATGGGGAGGCCGGTATTCTGGTTCCGCTTGGTGAACCGGCAATGCTGGCAAATGCCATTAAGCGGCTTCTCGGAGATGAAGCTTTGCGTCGGAAGATGGGCGAGGCGGGCAGGAAGAGGATGGAGAGTAATTTCAGCTGGAATACAGCTGCCCGTAAAACAGTCGAAGTGTATAAGGAACTGGTGGGATGCTGACCATCAACTACAACATATTGGGCATTCATGACGGAGATATTGTTCTGGATGTCGGTTGCGGTGAGGGCAGACACTCGATTCAAGCCTGTCAGTCAGCCCAATGCACGGTCTGCGCCCTTGATATCGAGCAGAAGAACGCCATCAGGACAAAATACTTTCTCAGCCTTTTGGATGATGATGGAAAGAATCGGGGTAAATGGCTCTCCCTGCGTGGGAATGCCATGTGGATGCCCTTTCCGGATGCCTGCTTCGACAAGGTAATCTGCTCTGAAGTCCTGGAGCATATCCTTGACGACCGGCAGGCAATCCACGAATTCAGAAGAATCCTGAAAAGCGATGGTATTCTGGCGGTCAGTGTGCCCTCTTATTATAGTGAGACTATTTATTGGACTTTATCCCACCAGTACCACAACCAACCGGGTGGGCATATCAGAAAGTACCGCTTGAAGCAACTGCGTTCGATTCTCAAGGATTCAGGTTTTAATGTCTTTAGTATCCACCACGAGCATGCTCTTCATGTTCCTTACTGGTTGCTACGCTGTCTCTTTGGCATCGACCGCGAGCAAGCGTTTATTCCTTCTCTATATCACAAGTTTCTGGTCTGGGATATTAAAACCGGAGCGAAACCGGTCCGTTTTCTGGAAAATGCACTCAATCCCGCATTCGGTAAAAGTGTGGTGCTGTATGCCCGCAAGAATATGACAACTGGAGGGCAGTAAGGTAGTGAGTTCTCAGCGAATTCAAGACATCATCAGCGATGCCGTTAACTTCATCAGCGAAACTCAGCTTCCTTCAGGGGCGATTCCCTGGTATCAGGACGGGCTCACCGACCCGTGGGACCATGTTGCATGTGCCATCGCGCTGGATACCTGTGGTCGGTTTAAGGCGTCTCAACGAGCGTACCAATGGTTGCGTGAGGTACAGAATCGTGATGGTAGTTGGTGGTATACCTATCAGGATGACAAACCCAGGGAACTGACGAAAGATAGTAATCACAGCAGTTATGTTGCTTCCGGGGTCTGGCATCACTACCTTGCCACACACAACAAGAATTTCCTGCGTGAGATGTGGGAAATGGTGGAACAAGGTATCAACTTTGCGCTCAGTATGCAACAGCCGTCGGGTGAGATTTTCTGGGCTAGCGATGCCAAAGGGAATGTCTGGCCCAGTGCCCCGTTGGCTGGCTGCGCCTGTATCTGGAAAAGTCTCCGGGATGCGCTTAAGATTGCGGGTGTCCTCGGGTACAAGCGGCCGGACTGGCAGGAAGCGGCAGACAGGCTGGTCAAAGCTATTCGCGAGAAACCTCATCTCTTTAATACCCTTGGTGATAATCAACGCGGTTATGCCATGGGCTGGTACTACCCGGTACTGACCGGCATTTTCCGTGGTAGCAAAGCGAGACTGAAGATTGACGAGGGATGGGAAGACTTCATAGTTGATGGCTGGGGCTGTAAGTGCACTCTCGACCAACCATGGGTGACTACGGCTGAGACCTGCGAGCTTATCATGGCATTAACCAAGCTTGGTGATTGGTCTCGGGCAAAGACCTTGCTTAAATGGGTATTCAATTTGCGTGATTCAGACGGCGGTTTCTGGACCGGTATCAAGCTCCCGGAGAAGATAATCTATCCAGCTGGTGAAAAAAACACCTGGACTGCGGCGGGGGTGATTCTGGCTACTATGGCAAGTGTTGGCGGTGAAGCTGTATCTGACCTCTTTTAGGTGGACGCGTGAGTGCAACTGTTGACTTCGTCGGTTATGAGACGCTGGTGGATTATATCGATAAGCACCGTCTGTGCCGGTTGGAAGGCGATATTATCGAGATTGGGGCATTTGTCGGTGGGGGCACGGTCAAGCTGGCGAAGTTAGCCCGCAAGTATGGCAAAAAGGTCTTTGTGATTGATATCTTCGACCCAACGGCTGACCGGACAGCCACCCCGGATGGCACCACGATGAGCGATATTTATCTCGCATTTCTGGATGGTCGTTCACAATATCAAGCCTATAGCGAAAACACGCGGAATTGTGATAACGTCGTGACTATCAAAGAGGATTCCAGGAAGGTCAAATTCCCCTCGAATCAGCAATTCGTGTTCGGTTTTATTGATGGAAATCACCAGCCTGATTATGTGCGTAACGATTTTCTTCTGGTCTGGGACCGTCTGGTTTCAGGAGGGGTAGTGGGTTTGCATGATTATAAGTCTGAACTCCCTGAAGTAACCCGGACAATCGACAAGCTCCTCGATGATAAGAAAAGGGAAATTAGAAATACCGTTGAGATTGGCGAAAAGCATATCATTCTGATTACCAGGAAGTAGCGCCGCCTTACAATCGGTCTGTAAGACACCGACGGCAGACCTCGATATCAGGTGTAATTCCCCGGTTAATATCATTACGGAAATGTTGATACGCCGCCGAATTCCAGATAGATTCCAGCGACTGCTTGGCGACATTGCCCATAATCGAGTAACCCGCCCAGTCCTTACAGCACGGCACTATGGAGCCGTCAGACAGAATGTACGCATGTGAAGTCGCTTGAAAACACGGTAGTCTACTACCATCGGCAAAGGCAGGCAGACGGTCCTCACCACCTCTGCCATCGCACGGTATAATATCAACCGTATCCACCAATCCCTCCCAGAACAAACGGAAGGCATCGACCTCATCCTCGTTCTGCGGGGTCAGCGTCAGTGCGACATGAGTACGGATTCTCCGCTTACTCTCGCGGAGTTCTGCCAGAAAGCCGGTTACGTTGGTAAGCACCCGTTCGTAAACCAACCCCCGGCGGTGCTGTTCGTAGACTCGCTTGGAGAGCCCATCGATAGAAAAGTGCACCTCGCTGATATTATCTCTGAGCAGGAGTGAAGTTGCGCTTGAGTCCAGCAAGTATCCATTGGTATAAATCACAACACCGGTATCAGGTATCGTGCGGGAAAGGTACTCCAGTCCTCTCTCCAGGTATTCCCACGCAAGGGGTTCGCCGTGGATAAAAGGGCAGAACTCCTTGACCTGTTTACCGCGGCAAGCATCGACAATCTTCTGGAAAAGCGTCCAGGACATATCCCGGGGGCGGTTGTCTATCTTCTTATTGGGGCAGATGACGCAATCTGCCGGACATCTGATGGTGGTTTCAACAAGAATACCGCTTGGGAAATCAGACATTTTATTCATCATTTCCAACATAACTTCTCCCTTTCATAAAGGGAGAACAAGAGGGATTTAGTGCAGAATAATTCCATACCGCTGTATTGGCTTCATCATGTCGACCATAGGTGGTATATCGGTGGGTCTGGTAGACCTTCAGATAGATAAATATGCTTGATATTAGGATATTCTCCCATATCTACCTTATTAAACAAATCCGTCTTGAATATCTGGAAGTTAAGGCCGGTTTCTCGAATATTTATAAGGAGAACAGTTTGTCGAACAGTGTAGTTCTTGAATTTCCTATTAGCTTCATTGAGGACTTTTCCAAATTGCTGATCAAGTTGGGTTTCATTTGCAGAGTGTGCTGTTTCAAGAGGATCCCAATACAGAGCACAGCTAGTTTTGAATTTTGAGGAGTCCTCTTTTCTTATCTTCACAGGGAAAGGCTGAGATAGAAGAGCCTCTTCGCCATCTACTAGCGTAGGGGCGATCTTCAGTATTGCCTGACAGAGTTCGGCTATTTTCTGTTCCCGGTTCTTAACAGTAAATTTTATTGCCTTTATTCCCCAGTCGTAAAGAAAGAAAACACCCGGAAGCTTGCAGGTAAGCAACTCTCTGACATCGGCTAGGAATTTCTCTGCCTCCTGGTACAATTCCAAGTCTTGCTCCCCAGTTAAAATAGTGCGTTCAATGACCATCTCAGTCCCATTGACCGCATCTATACATAGGCAATCCGGGATGGGTCCCTTTGGTTCTTGCCGTATTCGAGGTGGCCTATCAAGCCATTCACATTTATTGATGTCATATGACGTCCCGTTTACGTGATTGTAGTACTCCAAAAATATTCCGATGGCTCTTTCTTCCCTTTCTTTCTTTGGCAATAACACTATCGGTTCTCCGTTAGTGCCATCTCAGCTTGCATGTGAGAATATACGTATAAAAAGTTCTCGTAACTATTAGTGAACAATTTGGACACCAAGCTACAAGTCCTTTTGTGTCTGTTGATTCTTTTGTTCATCTTCATTATTCCCGTGTAATATTTCATTAAGTCTTTGCCGGCTTTCATTCTCTTCCTGCTGTTTCTGTTGTTCCTTATATGTGTCAAACTCCTCAAAAACCGCAATTGAAGGAGTATCAGCTGCTTTTAAAGCTAGCTCCAGTTCTTTTAAGTAGACTGTACGACCGTTTTTCTTGTCTATCTCATAGGCTTTACTCAGGTTTTCTTTCGCCAGCTCGCGCAATTGTTCGATGCGATAACCCAAAGTCTCAGCCGTCACATTCGATGGAAAATTATAAAGGATGGGAACGCCCTTTCCGCGTACGGAGACAGACAAAGCAGCGAGATAGAGGTTACCTAGTTGCATGTAAGTTATTGAATATGGTCGTGCTGCGTCAATTTTCAAGCTCATCTTGAGCGCTTTTTCCATATCTGTGTATCTTTGTTCTTTATAATACAAATTCTCAAGAGACGACCAAGCTGACCTGTCCATTGGGTCCTTCCTAATCGCTGACTCAGCATCAGCTATTCTGCGAAGCCTTTTCTCCCGCTCCTCCTGTAGCCTTCCTCTAGCTTTTTCCTTTGCTAACTTATTCATTACCTCTTGGGACACTTTGGGTAGTCCTAACCAAACGCTTGTTTCCTTATAATGCTGAAGAGTATGGTCTAAGGCACGCACTCCCTCACTGTCCAACTTACCGAATGAGGCTACCCTGTCATTTAGGAAATCTACGATCTGGTAGGTTGGTTCTACAAGGTGTGCAAAGCGATGCTCCCAATTGCCCTTGTCAAATTTCCTCAATTGCCAATCACCATCGCCTTCGCGCCACGCGTCTAAGTAGCTACGGAAACTACCTCCCGCCTGCAGTCGTATCCACCTTCCAGCCTCGCGTATCTGAACATAAAGACCAAGGGCATTAACATGGCCACGTAGTTGAAGGGGGAGCATCGACTTGAAAAGGGCGATTTCCTCCAAAATTTCCAGCAATTCATCTAAATCTTTTTCACTCATTTCCCACCTCCCTTTAAGCTGCCTACCTAAATCCTCGACCGCAAGAGCCTGTCTCAGAAAGAAATTTTACTAACCGATAAAAACCATATCATCGGATATTTCTGTATCACTACATCGTAAAAGACACAAAAGCGGCACAACAATATAGTCACGGGTCTCGGCAGCCGATATCTTCCATGATTTGTTTAATAGCCAACGCCATGCCCGGTACAAAGTACGCATGTTAAAGGCAGTAGCTATCATTACAACCTCGGCCTTTGCGTTATTCAAGCCACGTAATAAGAAGCGTCTAAACCCCATTTGTTCTTTTATAATGCCAAAGGATGGTTCGGATAATTCCTTACGACGCCGATAGGCCACTTTAGCCTCTTGTGTCGCCATCCATTCCCTGTGATGCCGCAACACAGCCTCATCAAGTCCAATCAATAATTCACGTCCCCGATAGCGATTCTTAGTGCAAACCCCAAAAGCTGAACATAGGCGGCACATTGCTCCTAAACCACCATAAACTCGCACTACTTTCTTTACCACACGCCTCGTTTCGATAAAATTTAGAGTCTCGCCAAGAGGGCAGACATAGCTATCAGTATTAGCATCGTAGCTGAACCTATTATGATTAGGAGGATTCAATCTGTGTTCTTGGGATTCTGGTATAGCTATCAATTGTTTTCGTTGCTCACAGTCCGCCAAATTGGCGCCAGAGTGATAGCCAGCGTCGGCAAGGGTGATATCCGCTTTCTTGCCAGTTGTGTCCTCGGCTTGTTCCAGCATGTTTACCAGTTGGTGATGGTCTTCAGCATCTTGAACTGTGTCCACCGCAGTAATTAACACCCCACCAGCTTTCTCAGTCTCCGGAATCTTCAGTGGCGATACGACCGCCTGTATATTATATCCGGCTACGATTCCTTGTCGACTCTTCATAAGCTCGGCATCACAGTCAGTAAGATTAACCCGTTTGAGTCCTTCTTCTTCAGTTAATTTTTCCACAGCAGCTTTGACCTCGGTATGTAAATATTGAGCCTGTCTTAGTTTTTCCGGCAGGTGTATTGGTGATGGGTCATCACCTGCTTCATTCTGCTTTTCCAGTTCATCAATTACTGTCTCAGTACGCTTAAGTAATTGCTGTAATCCTTCCGCATCATAAGTACGCTCTCTGGCTGCATTAGCCTGAATCTTAGTACCGTCTACTGCTTGAACTGCCATATCCACAAGGTCCATGCTTACCGCTGTCTTTACTGTCAATTTGAAAAGATGACGCATCTTGTCCCGGTGCTCTTTATAGAAGCGCCATAAAGTGTTGTGGTCAGGATGCTGCCATCCGGTTAGCCATAAGTAAGGCATCTGATCACGACAAGCGGCCTCTAGCTTACGAGAAGAGCGGACGCCGGTCATGAAGCCATGTAGCCAGACACCCAGCAATGCCCTCGGATGATAAGCTGGAGCACCCAGTGGCTCTCCGTCGAGACCAATTCCTAATTCTATCCAAGCTGCACGGTCAAGTGCATCCACAAACTCTGCTACGAATCGAGCAGGGTGATCGTTGGGAATCAGTTCTCCAAGGGTCGGTGGTAGCATCCAGACTTGTTCGCGATTCAATGGTCTCAGTGGCATCGGGCTCACCTCCTACGGATTGGCCCAATTCTACCATATTAGTTTGAATTTTGAGACAGGCTCGCAAGGTCGCGGGAAGTTTATTATTTATTGCCCCATTTTTTGAGAAATACCCTGGCTATCTTTCTGGTTTTTGGGCTTTCGCTGTCCTGTTGTTTCGTAACGAATTCTACTATCCTCGCTTTATTCGTGGAATCTGTAAAGTATTCAGCCTGCCGCTTTTAACACCCGCAGGGTGCGTAACGTTACCCACTTGTTAGGCTGTTTCTTAGCGTCAAAATCCACCCAGGTTTTGCCTGTGTAGTCGTACTCCATCAGCCAGCGACCCTGCGTATCCTGCTTTTCGCGGATGAACTTCAGGGCATTTGCCAGTCGAGGGTCTTTACCATAGCCCAAGCCAACCAGCGCTTCCACATTCTGCAATAAGTCGGTGATATAAAACACCGGAAATCCAAACTTCCACCAGTTACCGCTCGGTTTAGTGCTGTAACCGCATGGGTAATCGGCTTTCGCCGGGTCGGTGCTGAACAGGAACTTGACTCCTGTGGTGATGGCATCGTTTATCAGCTTCGTCCTCTTCTGTTTCGGTAGTTTGCTGAAAGCCAGCATTACCTTCACGGCGCCCCAGGCGCACGGCAACTTATTATTGGAGCCGCAGGCGAAGTTCGGACCGCATTTCCCGGCATAGTAACGCACCGCCGCCGTCTTATCAGTCATCGGAGCTATGCCTTCCCCTGTCACGCTCCGCGCCATCCACTCAAAGGCTTTGTCCAGGCGGGGGTCTTCGAATCCCAAATCTATCAGGGAAGCACAGAGATTGCCCTGCAAACAATCGGCTGTTCCGGAAGGAAGCCCATTGACTGTGAAATGTCCGTCTTTGGTGAGTGTATGCTCCAGAACATAGGAGCAGGCAGTGGCTATCCGCTTGTCGGTTTCAATAGAAGCGCCCAATTGAGCCAGCAGGATAACCGACCAGACCGTCCCGGTGTATTTTGGATAGTAGCCGGCGCCCGGTTGTTCCCAGAAACCTTCCTTATCCATTTTCTCCAGAATCACGGCAATAGGACCCTCGCGATGTGCCTGTTGCTTGGCGGTTGCCAGTTCTCTACTATCGGCATTGACGAGGTTACGCAATGCCAGATACCTGACACCGATATCGTCGGGTTCTAGTAGCCACTGCATTGGGGCTATTTCTATACCATCTTTTTTCATATCAGATGAGTCCTGCAAACCTTTTTACGACCGTATCATCACCAGCATCATTTTGAATCGCTTGATGGCTTTCAGAGCGTGCGGTTCGTTGGCGGGCATGATAATCATCTCGCCGACGTGTAGATGATAAGGCTTGCCCGAAATCCTGACCTCCGCTTCGCCATCGAGGATATAGACCAGGGCGTCAAAAGGAGCGGTGTGTTCGCTCAGTCCCTGCCCTTTCGCAAAGGAAAAGAGCGTCAGTGTGCCGGTCTTTTTATCAAGAAGCGTCCGGCTGACCACGGAGCCTGTTTGATACTCCACCATATCGAATATTCTTGCGACCTGTGGCGAACCGGCGGATTGTTTCTCGTTTTGTGGCATATTCCTTCCTCCGCACATTCATAGATAATCATTGAAGCCAGTCTAAAGTGAGCCTCGATGGCAATCAAACAGGGAAATACAAAAGCACTTACGCACGAAATCCCCAAACTCAAATCTATCGAGTTTAGGACGTTTCGTTACAAACCGATTTGTAAGAAACCGTTTTATCTGTTGTCAGGTTGCGACTACTTTGCTTGAAGCTGTGAGGTGCAATTCGGACAACGTGTCGCTTTGATATTCACCGGAGATAGACAGAAAGGGCATTCTTTTGTAGTCGGTGCTGCGGCCGGTTGTGCTGCCTTTTGCCGAGCACTCATCTGAGCAATCGGGCGTACGATAAAGAAAAAGACTACAGCGGCGAGGATAAGGAAGGTGATTATCGTATTTATGAACATGCCATAGTTCAGCGTCACGGCGCCGGCAGTTTGAGCGGCAGCTAGCGTATCATAGGGACCAGAAGGTGAGCCTTGCTTGATAACCTGATGCAGATTAGCGAAGTCAATTTTCCTCAGAGCTAGACCTATGGGCGGCATGATGACGTCTCTGACAAGTGAGGTTACGATAGCGCCGAAAGCGGCACCGATTATGATGCCTACTGCCATGTCGACCACATTGCCACGCATGATGAATGCTTTGAAATCCTTCAGCATACAGGCCTCCTCGTCATTTGTTCAATACACCGGACATAGGCACTTTACAACCTTTTGTTTCATCTGTCAACGAAAGTCAGGAGCAGAATGATTCATATCCGGTGGTTTTATAGGTTATTGCAAGAACACCCTGCGGTCTCTGCCGCAGGGATGAATTGCCGTAAACTCTTAAGAGTTGCTAAGACGCCCTGTGCTCTTGGCACAGGGTAATTCACAAGTACACGTGAAGCACGGTGTTTAAACGTGTTCTTTTAAGTTGTATATGTTAAGATGCTATAGAGAAATTCCCACCTGATGGTAAAGGAGTCGTAAGTGATTCTGAAAAAACTGGAACTAGGCGCTTTTGCGGCCAATTGCTTCATTGTAGGTGATGAAGAGACAAAAGAAGGGATGATAATCGACCCGGGTGCTGACGGCAATGCCATTATGAAGAGTGTCAAAGCCCTGGGATTGAAAATCAAGATAATTGTTCTCACTCATAGCCATGTCGACCACATCGGCGCACTGGCGGAAGTCAAGGAAGGCACCGGAGCGCAACTGGCAATTCATGAAGCTGAAGCTGACACTTTGCAGAGACCGCCGTTTCGTATGATAATGGCGCCTTTCTCAAAGCGACCGCCCCCGGCTGACATGTTATTGAAAGACGGTGATATAGTCAATATCGGCAAGCTTAGTTTTAAAGTGCTCCACACGCCGGGGCATACACCTGGCGGTATCAGTCTGTATAGCGAGGGGATTGTCTTCACCGGTGATACGCTGTTTAATTTCGGTATCGGCAGGGCTGATTTCCCTGGTGCCAGTTATGAACAGGAACTGGAGAGTATCAGTGAGAGGCTAATGACCCTGCCGGACAACACAGTAGTTTGTCCCGGACATGGACCTGATACAACCATTGGCGTCGAGCGGAGAGGTAATCCTTTCCTGCACTGAGATATAAAAACAACCGAGCAAAAATGAATGGGGGGTACCTGGCGAAAAACCAGCCCCCCCTTTTTCTTTCCACTATCTGGGAGTATTTTTTAGAACCCGAAGAGCTTCCCGAAGAAGAGACTGGCGCTTAGTGTCACACCCACAAAGACAATGGACACCATTGACATCAATTTAATGAGAATATTCAGTGATGGTCCGGAGGTGTCCTTGAATGGGTCGCCAACGGTATCACCGACCACTGCTGCCTTATGTGCGTTCGAGCCTTTGCCGCCATGTGCGCCCGATTCTATGTATTTCTTGGCATTGTCCCAGGCGCCGCCGGAATTTGCCAGCATGATAGCAGTAATAAATCCACAGCTCATACCGCCCAGGAGAAGCCCCATTACCGCCGCCGGCCCCAGTATAAGACCGACAATAACCGGAACGATAATTGCCATCAAAGAGGGTACAATCATCTCACGCTGAGCGCCCGCAGTAGAAATACTGACACACCGGGCATAATCTGGCTTTGCCGTACCCTGCATTAATCCCGGTATCTCGCGCCACTGCCGGCGTACTTCTTCAACCATGCGACCGGCATTGCGCCCGACAGCTCTATTGGTCATAGCACAGAAGACATAGACCAGCATCGCACCTATCATCAAGCCAACGACTACCCTCGGATTCATGATGGTAAGCTGGTAGGTATTAATATAATCATCCAGGGTGGAGTTTTTTGCCTGCTCTAATGTCCAGGATATGCCAGGCGTAACCTGAGCTAACCCGTCTACGCTGTGCTCAGCAATACGGACCAAAGCGGCTCTGAGCTCATCAATATACGCTGCAATCAATGCCAGCGCGGTTAAAGCTGCTGAACCAATGGCAAAACCCTTACCGGTTGCTGCCGTGGTATTGCCAATGGCATCCAGTTTATCCGTGCGTTCGCGGACGATGGGTTCCAGTCCGGCCATTGTAGCATTACCCGCCGCATTATCTGCAATAGGCCCATATGCGTCCGTCGCCAGGGTAATGCCGAGTGTTGAGAGCATACCGACGGCGGCGATACCGATGCCATAGAGACCGCGCATGGGTTCGACAGAACCGCCTGCCAGCCAGTAACTCAAGAAAATACCGATTACAGTGGCAATTACAGGAATGCCCGTCGATTGCATACCTACTGAAAAACCGGCGATGATAACTGTTGCAGGACCGGTCGCCGTCTGTTCCGCAATCTCTTTAGTTGGCTTGTAGTCATAGGAGGTGTAGTATTCGGTGGCTTTACCGATAATAATACCTACTACCAGTCCAACTACGATAACCAGCCATATTTTCACCGCTTCCATCACACCGCCGGCAAGCTGGTCTTTCAGTAAGAAAACAACTACGAAGCCGGAAGCGAGAGCGATGAGCACTGCACTGGTGTTAACCCCCATACCCAGTGCACTGAGTAGGGACTTTTGTGATGCCCCTTCCTTTGTTCTGACCATGAGCACACCAATAACCGAGAAAATCACACCCAGACCGGCAATTAGCATCGGGATGACAACTCCCAGAATACCTAAACCGGCTGATACACCAAGTACTGCAGATGATAGGATAGCGCCACAGTATGATTCATAAAGGTCGGCGCCCATACCGGCAACATCACCGACGTTGTCGCCGACATTGTCTGCCAGCACAGCCGGATTTCTCGGGTCGTCCTCAGGAATACCGGCCTCTACCTTACCCACGAGGTCGGAACCAACATCTGCCGCTTTGGTGAAGATACCACCCCCGACACGGGCGAAGAGCGCCTGTGTGCTGGCGCCCATACCAAAGGTCAACATCGTGACCGTGATTTCTGTCAGGCTTAAATCGCCAACATTAGATAAAATCAGGAACCACAAGCAGATATCCAGTAAACCAAAACCAACTACAATCAAACCCATGACGGCGCCGCTTCTGAAGGCGACTTTTAATGCCTTATCCAGGGATGTGCGTGCCGCATTCGCGGTGCGGGCATTGGCATAGGTTGCTGTTTTCATGCCCAGCCAGCCGCACAGGCCAGAGAAGAAACCGCCTGTGAGGAAAGCAAAGGGGACCCATTGGTTCATGATAGGCACCCGCAAACCAAACGCCAGATAAGCAAAAATGAGTGCCAGAACAACCAGAACAATACCGACTACTTTATACTGACGCTTCAAGTAAGCAATAGCACCCTCGCGGACACCCTGGGCAATCGCCTGCATCTCCTTGGTGCCTTCTGATTCCTTCTTCATGCCCCTGTAGAAGAAAATCGCAGCAATCAAACCGAAAATAGCACCGATTGGAGCCAGCCACCAGATGGCTGGGATAGTTTCGCCACCCGCTTCCATGGCTCGTGGCTCTGATTGCGCTGTTGCAGAGCTGCCAAATAGACAAAAACCCAGTACCATCACCACGAACAACCCAATCCCCATCCAGAAGAAAATCTTGCGTTTACCTTTGACAGATGGCCTCACTCAGTGTCCTCCTTCTCATTTTTCGTATTCCTTCAGTCTGTCTTCCAGCTCCTTTTGCCGAATAGTGAGCGTCAGGTCGCTGCGAGTTCTTTCCAGGACGCCCCGAACCATGTCAGTATTACGACGTAAACCATGGGTAATGGCATCCGGAAAATCCATTGTGACAAGAATATTGTAAATATCGTCCATTGCGGACAATAGTTCTTCCCCGCGAGAAAGGTCGCCTTTTCTCAGGCTGTCCAGCATATAGCGCCGGAGTTCTCCGACAGCTTCCGCCAAGCCGTGCAGGTAAGCGGCCGGGTCAACTCTCAATTCCTCCGGTGAAGGCGGTTGTTTGCCATTCACCAGCGCTAGAGTAATACAGCCTTCAGCGTATTCTTTTTGAGCATCTATCATGAATCCCGCTCGTATTAATTCCCCACCATCGGCAATGGCTTTATCCGCCTCATCAAGCAAATGGCGTGCTTCCTTCAACAGCTTTTGCGCTTCGTCCATCTCCTGACGGTGAAGCGCACGAATGGCGGTACTGCTATAGCGTATAACCTCGCGGCACAGGGGTAGAATTCGTTCGCGGGCGGCGTCTTGAGCGGTAAATGCTGCCCGGATACGGTCGGCAATTGCATCCAGATTATCCGTTAGTCTAGTCATTTTAAGCCTCAAACTTCTTTAGTAGCTGCCTGACTGCTTTTTCAGGTGACGGTGTTCCTAGCACAGCGCTTATAACCGATGCGGCATCGGCGCCCGCAGCTTTCACTTCAGCGATGTTTGCCTTGGTTATACCGCCAATCGCTACCACCGGCACCGAGACTGCCCGTTTTACCTTCCGTAGCGCATTGAGCCCGACTATCTCCGCTTCCTTGCTGGGAGTAGGGAAGATAGCGCCTATAGCCACATAGTCGGCGCCCTCTGCCTGTGCTTTCCTTGCCTGCGCGACTGTGTCGACGGAACAACCAATGAGCATGTCCATCGG
>JAURWL010000235.1 GCA_030654965.1 Dehalococcoidales bacterium
TGTGCTCGATAAATATAATGTCCGCGTTCTTGGCACGCCCATCCAGACCATCCGTAACGCCGAAGACCGTAACCTGTTCAAGCAACTCCTCATTAAAATTGGGGAGCCGGTGCCGCGCAGTGAAACCGTTAACACTATTGAGGAAGGACGCCGTGTGGCGCGGGAAATCGGTCTGCCGGTGGTCATCAGACCTGCCTACACGCTGGGGGGGACGGGTGGTGGTTTTGCCAATAACTGGAATGAATTGGAGGCAGTGCTTAATAGCGGACTAAGCGCCAGTCCCATTCATCAGGTGCTTGTCGAGGAATCGGTGGCGGGCTGGAAAGAGATTGAATACGAAGTGATGCGTGATGGCGCCGATAACTGTATCACCGTCTGCAACATGGAAAATATCGACCCGATGGGCATTCACACCGGCGATAGCATTGTGGTGGCGCCCAGTCAGACTTTAACCAACAAAGAATACCAGATGCTCCGCACCGCGAGTCTGAAGATAATCCGTGTCCTCGGCATTGAGGGCGGCTGTAATGTGCAGTATGCCCTCGACCCGAAGAGCGAGCGATATTACGTCATTGAGGTCAATCCAAGGGTCAGCCGTAGTTCCGCCTTGGCGAGCAAAGCCACCGGCTATCCCATCGCCCGTGTTGCCGCCAAGATTGCAGTTGGCAAGCGCCTCGATGAAATCCAGAATGCCGTAACCAGGAAGACCCTTGCCGCGTTTGAGCCGGCGCTCGATTATTGCGTGGTGAAAATTCCGCGCTGGCCCTTTGATAAGTTTGCTTCGGGTGACCGTCTGCTTGGCACACAGATGAAAGCCACTGGCGAGGTGATGGCAATCGACCGCACGTTTGAGGCGGCGTTGCAAAAGGCGGTGCGCTCGCTGGAGTTCGGCAAGAAATCATTGCTCTGGGAAGACCGCAAGTGGGTGCTCGGTCCGGATATCAGCTCCTACCCGCTTGAGCCGACCGACCTCCGTCTCTGGGTAGTAATGGCGGCGCTACGCCGGGGCATTCCACCGGAGAAAATTGTCGAGCGTACCCACATCGACCTGTGGTTCCTGAACAAAATGCTCAATATCGTTAATATGGAGAAACGGCTTCTGGCACAACCGCTCACGCCCGATTTATTACGAGAGGCTAAGCGTCTGGGCTTCGCCGATGAGGTGATTGGCACGCTCGCCGACCACTTACCTGAACAGGTACGGACATTGCGGCACGACTGGAATATCAAGCCTGTTTATAAGATGGTGGATACCTGCGCCGCCGAGTTCGATGCCGCCACGCCTTATTTCTACTCCACCTACGAGCAGGAAAACGAAGCCCTAGCTTCTCATAGGAACAAAGCGGTGGTTATCGGCTCGGGACCAATCCGTATCGGGCAGGGGATTGAGTTCGACTACTGTTCGGTGCATGCGGCATGGGCACTCCAGAAAGCCGGTTATGAAAGCATCATGGTCAACTCCAATCCGGAGACCGTCTCCACCGATTTTGATACCAGCGACCGACTTTATTTTGAGGCGCTGGATGAGGAGAGCCTGCGTGATATTCTGGAGAACGAGAACGGCGGCAACGGTAATGGCGGAAATGGGAGTGGTCAGACGGCGTTTATCGTCCAGTTCGGCGGGCAGACGGCTATAAACCTTGCCGAGCCTCTTTCCCGCAATAGCGTACCGCTTCTGGGCAGTAGTGCCGAAACGATTGATTTGGCGGAAGACCGCCGTCGCTTTGAGAACTTCCTTGCCGGGCTCGGTATTCCCCAGCCTCCCGGCGCCGGCGTCCAGAGCGTGGAAGAAGCCATGAATGTCGCCAAGCTCATCGGTTATCCGGTGCTGGTGCGCCCCAGCTATGTTCTGGGCGGCCGGGCAATGGAGATTGTCCACAATGCCTCGGAGCTCGTGCATTATATGAATTTAGCCGCGGAGGTGAATACCGGTCATCCCGTGCTCATCGATAAGTATCTTGAGGGTAAAGAGGCAGAAGTGGATGCTGTCTGCGATGGTGAGACTGTGTTCATCCCTGGTATCATGGAGCACATTGAGCGGGCGGGGGTGCATAGCGGCGACTCCATGGCAGTCTATCCGGGACTGAATCTGACAACCGTCGAAACTGATACCATGATTGACTACACGGTGCGGGTGGGACTGGCATTGAAAGTCAAAGGCTTGATGAATGTCCAGTTTGTCATTATGCCGGAGCGTCGGGCGGGCAAAGCGGCTGTCTATGTGCTGGAAGTCAACCCGCGTGCGAGTCGTACCGTACCGTTCATTTCCAAAGTCACCGGCGTGCCGATGGTTAAGCTGGCGGTCAATGTGATGCTCGGCATGAGTTTGAAAGAGCAGGGTTATGAGACCGGGCTTTACAAAAGGCGGCATCTGGTCGCAATCAAAGCCCCCGTGTTTTCTATGTCTAAACTGACCGGCGTGGACACTCACCTCGGACCTGAAATGAAGTCGACCGGCGAGGTGATGGGTATTGACTTCACATTTGAGTCGGCGCTCACCAAGACCTTGCTTGCCGCCGGGTTAATGTTACCACCGCAGGGCGCGATATTACTCAGTATTGCCGACCGTGACAAGCCGGAGGCGGCGCCCATCATCAGACAGCTTGCTGATACGGGTTACAAGCTCTATGCTACCGAAGGCACGGCGGCGATGTTGAACGCTATGGGACTGCCGGTAACGATGATTACCAAGAAGCTAAGTGAGGGTCACCCGAACGTGGTGGATGCCATTACCGGCGGGATGGTTAACGGTGTCGTTAATACAGTGACCGGGAGCGGAAGCGTCCTCAGGGATGGATTCTACATCCGGCGGGCGGCAGCGGAGCGGCGCATCCCGTGTTATACTTCGCTGGATACAGCGCGTGTGGCAGTAGATGCTCTTGCTTCCGGAAGTCCTGCTTATCATATCCAACCGTTGCCGGAATACCGCGAGGAGAGGCATAAATGAAGCAAGTGGCTAGTGTCATTAGCAGAAACGAAGAGGTGATACCCGGCATTTTCCAGACGTGGCTGAAAGCGCCGGAACTGGCTAAAGGAGCCCGCCCCGGTCAGTTTGTGATGGTGCGGTGTGGAAAAGATACGGTATTGCGCCGTCCTTTGAGCGTGCACCGTTTAGATGGTGATAAACTTGCCCTCCTTTTTCAGGTCAAGGGTAAGGGTACAAAATGGTTATCGCACTGTCAAAAAGGTGATAAACTCGATGTCTTCGGGCTGATGGGCAATGGATTTAAGATAGCACCGCGCGTTAAAAACCTGTTGCTAGTGGCGGGCGGCATCGGCATCGCCCCGTTATATTATCTTGCAGAAAGCGCATTGAGCGCGGGGAAACGCGTGACTCTACTCCTCGGCGCGGCAACCGCGAAACAAATGTATCCTGTGAGTCTCCTTCCATCTGGTCTTGAACCTGTCTTGGCAACGGAAGATGGCAGCGCTGGTCATAAAGGTATGGTCACCGACCTGCTTCCTGAATATGCGACTTCCGCCGACCAAATCTTTGCTTGTGGTCCTTTGCCTATGTTGCGGTACATGGCGATAGGGCAGAAGAAGCTGGGCATCAAAGACAAACCATCACAGATTTCGCTGGAGATGCGGATGGGGTGTGGGGTGGGGGTCTGCTATGGCTGTACCATCCGGACGAAAAACGGATTGAAGCAGGTCTGTAAAGACGGACCGGTTTTCTCTCTTGATGAGGTCATCTGGGACGACTTCATACGGTGTTAAGAGGAAATAACAATGGTAGTCACAGGAGAAATTAGTCTACATACCCACGGTGATGGCGATATTCTCGATATTACTGCAAAGGTTGAGAAATTTGTCATCGATTCAAAACTGACGAATGGCATAGTCACCGTGTTTGTGAACGGCTCTACGGCAGGCGTCACGACCATCGAGTTTGAGCCGGGAGTGGTGGCGGATTTTCAGAAGCTATGGGAGCGGCTTGCTCCGAAAAATATTACCTATGACCACGATGGACGGTGGGGTGATGGCAATGGCTATGCCCATGTGCGAGCTTCAATGCTCGGTGCGTCGCTGGTAGTGCCCTTTGCAGACCGGAAGATGACATTGGGAACCTGGCAACAGATAATATTGGTTGACTTCGATAACCGCCCGCGTCAGCGCACTGTTATCGTACAGGTGATGGGGGAGTGAAGCAATTGGTCTGGATTTCTAGCCTCCGCCCATTTTAACGAGCGGTATCTTTGCGGCACATTGAGGGCATTTGTCAGGTGAATAAGCAATAGCCTTAGTCCGAAGACAACTAAATAGAGGCACGCCAAAGTCGGGGCTCTTGTCCGAGCGGTCTACCAGGACGCCAACACCGATTATCTTGCCCTGGCGCTCATTCACTGCGTCAATCACATCGTTTATAGACCCTCCGGCTGTCTTGACATCATCCACTATCAGGATACGGTCGCCGGGATTGATGACCGCCCCACGTCGGAACGTTTTCCTGTCACCTTCGTTCTCAGCGTAAATAGCACGCTTCTTTAGCTGGCGGGCGACTTCGAAAGCGAGAATGATGCCGCCGGTGACCGGTCCTGCTACTAAATCAATGGGGTAGCTGCGGAAATGGTCGGCAATCATGCCACAGAGGGGCGTTACGTATTCCGGGTATTGCAGTACCTTGAATTTCTCCCAGTATACCGGCGAATGCATACCTGAATGGAGCAGGAAGTGCCCTTCCAGAACAGCGCCTGATTTCCGGAACATCTCTTCAACATTCATCGCTTTGAACTCCATATTAGATTCCCGTTTTCGCGGGAACAAGGTTTATATTTAGAGTTTAGATTTTAGTGTTTAGAGTTTATTCGGATGCTTGAGCGGTGGATTCAGGGAAGGGGTAATTGAGAGCGAGTCCCCACCTGTCCGGAGGCCAGATGCTGAGCCATGTCTTACCGATGATGTTCTCACTGGGAACCATCCAGCCACTGCGGGAATCATTGGAGTTGTTGCGGTTGTCGCCCATCACAAAGTATTGATTGTCAGGGACCGTGTGTTTCGTATAGTTTCGCGTACTAGGTTCTTCTTCGTAAGGTTCATCGAGGATGAGTACAGTGCCATCTGTTGTGTAGATATAGGTCTTGCCATTCACAACCTCAACGGATTCACCCGGGAGGCCGATAATACGTTTAATATAATTCTTCGTTTCATTGAAAGGTGGATTGAACACAATCACATCGCCGCGTTGGGGTTCGTGCAGATTATATACTACTTTGTTCACGATAATGCGCTGATTTTCCTCGAAATTGGGTTGCATGCTGGGACCGTATACAATATAGCTCTGGATGGTGAGCCTTAATCCGACAAAGGTCACTACTGCTATAAGAACCAGAACGATAGTTTCACGCAGTACTTTGCTCATTGAAAAACCTGTACCTCGTACCAGTCATTAAAGATTATAACGCATTTCAGGGCTTTCCGTATGGTTGGGGGTACTAATTAACCAAGGCCTGCGCGACCTCACCCCTTACCCCTCTCCGTCAACGGAGAGGGGTAAATAAAAAAACTCTCCCTTTCGAAAAGGGAGATTAAGAGGGATTGAAAATACTCACCCTCATCCCCGCATCATCCCGTATCAAATACGGGACAAGAGTACGGGGGGATTATCACAGGGGGGAATGCTCAACCGAGCATTCCCCCCCCAATCGTTCAAGCGACGCCGGACATCACACAGCCGGCTTACATTTTGCCGCGAACGGTTCATACCAATCGGGGACGATAAGCTCAGGGTCGTTATCCCAGAGTCCGAGTGGCGTGCCCTGTGGCAATTCGGGTTTGGTCCATTTCTCGAGTTGCTGGACAATCTTCTCCTTGTGATATGCCGTATCACCGAGATAGAGTTGTAGCGTCTTTGCCCGTCGTGTGAAGAGCGGTACCGCACCGTCATTTAACGTAAAGCCAACGCCGGCAAATACCTGGTGGGCATACCAGCAGACCCGCTCGCAGGCATCACTCGACCAAGCTTTGGCGACTGCCGCCTCGAAGTCCGCAGGTTCTCCTTTGCTCAGTTTCCAGGCGGCGTAATAAGTCGACCACTTGATGCCGTCCATATCGGTATACAGGTTAACGCAATGCTCCTGGATGTACTGGTTGATACCGATGGGCATATCAAACTGAACTCTGGTCTTAGCATAGTCGACGGTAATCTCAAGAAGACGCTGGGAACCGCCGTACATTTGAGCGCACAATAGGACCGCGCCGATTTTCATAACTTGTGCCAGAGGCGCCCAGCCACCGTGCAGTTGTCCGATGATGTACTTCTTGTTGACTCTTACGTTATTAAAGATAACCTCGCACTGTTTGTCGCCGGCTAGTGTTTTTAAGACGGTGCAATTGATTCCCGGGTCTTTTGCATTTACCAGGAAGAGGGTGATGCCGTTTGCCAGGTTGCGGGTAGCACGTGTCCGGGCGGCAACCAGTAAATA
Organism: Dehalococcoidales bacterium; assembly: GCA_030654965.1. Classification (GTDB taxonomy): domain Bacteria; phylum Chloroflexota; class Dehalococcoidia; order Dehalococcoidales; family Fen-1064; genus JAURWL01. The sequence continues at coordinate 6,426 of JAURWL010000235.1, forward strand.
ATCAGCGATATTAGCATCGTGAACAAAAAGTTTGGCGCCGTTGAGCGTGTACTCATCACCATCCTGCCGAGCG
>JAURWL010000237.1 GCA_030654965.1 Dehalococcoidales bacterium
CGCTCATCAATCCGTTACTGTCGATTGCCAGTGTTTTTTCGGTCACGATGCGGCGCGGCATGTGCGGGAAGAACGTGCCTAACTCAATGCTATAGACCCGCTCCTGATTCCCCAGCTTCCGCATAGCGGCGTTATTAAATGCGGCTCCCTGGCTGGCGCCCACCAGGATTATCTTAAGCCCGGTCAGATGCCGGACAAGAAGGCTAAGCTCCTCAGACATGACCTGTGCCCGTGGCGAAGCGCCCGTGATAAAGAATCGAGCTTCTTTCAAGATGTCCTTCATATACCTTCCCCAGCTATTCCCGCTACGGAAATACTGAACTACAGCATAACTATATCCGAGCTTCTCTAGCGTGGCTGTGACTCCAGTCACTATACTCTTTTCCCATTCCAGTAAACCTTCCCACTGAGTGTTCCCCCACCCACCGGGACTATGTATAACGAGGAAGTCTTTACCTGTAGCTTTTGTGTAAATAGTCTGGAGGCGGGCAATGAGTTGCTCTTTCTTCCGACGACTCATTTTGAAAAATTTTTGTGCCAGAAGATTGATTTCTTCCTGAGGAATTGCCCCCGAAGAAACGGGCGTATCTTCCTTATGTGGTTTTGTGTGCTGTTTCAACAACTATTTTCTCCCTGTTTGCTGTTTTACCTCGTTGCTGTACGTATGTGCATTTTTTATCCTGCCAGACCCAGAGATGGTGGTCGCGTACAATCCAACCGGCAATTGATTGCTTTGATGGGTAGGCGATAAAGACGGAATCGGCGACGCGCTTCATTTCTTCCAGTGCTTGTTTAGCGGCGCCAGTGGTGGGCAGATGCTCCAGGACATGACTGAAAAACACCGCGCCGAACACTTTATCTGCGAATGGGAGATGGGTGATGGAGCCAACAACCGCGCCTGGTTGTCCCACCAGCGCCTGACGGTCGATATCCAGACAAACATCGCCGCTGCCGTGTGCCGGCTTGTTAAAAAACCGACGAAAAGGTTTCACACCCCACGGATTCCCGACGAGGAGCGGTTTTCCCGAACTCCGGGCACACGCGAGAGCCGCCTGGTACTTGCGGTTTTTATCACGAATTTCAAATATCCAGACGATTAACTGCCATAGAGCTAACAGGAGAATGATTCCAGCCAGAACGATAAGAGAAATGCTAAGACCATTTGTTAACCCAAACATCTTCAGGAGTGACGTGAGGCTGTAGTACCCGGCAAAGGCTAAAACCATACTCTTAATGAGTTGCCCGATGAATCCGAAGATGATGAACTTGTGTATAGGGTAGCGGAGCGAAGCTATTGCCAGTGTCATCGGGAGATGTAGTGGATTTGCTGTTACAGACATGAAGAATACCGCCCAGTCGCCCCACCGCTTCATCCACTGTATTGCTTTTGCATAGAGGTTGGCGCTGAAACGGCTGGTCAGTTTCTCGGACAAGCCGCGCCCGCTATAGCCAATGATGAATGTAATGAGCTGTCCCAGGGTGGCGCCGGTGGCGGCAAACAGTCCCACCCACACCGGTGCCCAAATGCCATAGGTACCAGCCAGAACGCTCGGTAAAGTGAATGTCAGTACCCAGTAGGGAACGGGAATAGCAGTAACGCTGAAAGCGCTAGCGGCAATGAATGCAATTACTAATATTCCCAGCAAGCCGTACCGGGCAACGTACTGCGTATCTGTAATTTCTTCACGGTAGGCAATTGCCACAATGCACAAGGCGATGGTTATGGCTATTCCCATTAGACCGAGGATAATCTCTGTTGCAGACCAGTGCTTTTGAGGAATTTCCCCACTGAGTTCTTTTGCAGACTGGCTTACCCGCCGGATGTCATAGATTTTTCCTTTTTGCTTATTTTTCATCCGTGCGCTTTCTCACATAAATGATAGGTCATATTACGCCTGCCGAGGCATGATTTATTGCCTGTGTCTCTAACTCAAACAGAAATAATTATACCAACTCTAATCACTCTGTCTCAAGATGTGCGCCTTGCGCCACCAGCCCTGAGATGATTTCGAGGAACTGTTTGAGGATGCGGGCGGTAGCTCCCCAGATGACCTTGTTGCCGTAATGATAGAAGTAGCTATCGACGGCTTTGCCATCGACGAGCGCGGTGCCTTCTTCCATGCACTTCTCATCCAGCAGGGCGGCAATCGGGACTTCAATGATTTCATCAGTCTCAAATTCATCGACCTTGAAGCGATATGGGTAAGGAATGAGCCCCACAATAGGTGAGATAACATAGTTGGTGCCCGCGGTTGCCATATCGTCAAGCTCCCCGAGTACCTTGACATCTTTCCTATTGAGCCCTATTTCCTCTTCGGCTTCACGGAGCGCGGTGTCTGCCAGAGTTTTATCAATCGATTCACAGGCGCCCCCGGGGAAGGAAATCTGGCTCTTGTGGTCTCTGACCCGGTCTGTCCGCTGGATGAAGAGGAGGTGGTACTGACCGTCTTTCACATAGCAGGGTATAAGCACAGCCGCGGCGGTACGTTTGGTGTCAAAAACTCGCTTTATAGAGCGTTGCGCAAGGGTTTGTGTTAACCGGTCAATCACACCTTAATACTATCACCACCCGTGAACCGAGACAAATAATGAACAATATCTCTTGACCTATTGAGAATTTAAATTTTGACATCGTTTGTGATATAGTGTTTTAACTTTCCGTTATAATAAGGTTTGTATGAAGATAATTGCGGTCGTGGGTATGGCGGGTGCGGGGAAATCGGAGGTGGCACGTTTGTTTGAGCAAAGCGGTTACGTCCGGGTACGCTTTGGGGATGTGACGGATGAAGAGGTGGGGAGGCGTGGTTTACGCCTCAACGAGACCAACGAACGGTTCGTGCGGGAAGCTCTGCGTGCCGAACACGGCATGGCGGCATATGCTAAGCTTAATATCCCCAGGATTAATGCCGCACTTAAGAAATCCAGTGTGGTGGTTGATGGGATGTATTCGTGGGAAGAGTATATCCTGCTCAAGAAACATTACGGCGAGAAATTGAATGTCGTGGCGGTGTGGGCATCACCCAGGAAGCGTTATTTCCGGCTTTCAGTGCGTGATGTCCGTCCGCTCACCCGGAAAGAGGTGGAAGAACGCGATAAGTCCGAAATAGAAAATCTGAACAAGGGCGGACCCATCGCGATGGCTGATTATACGCTCAAGAATGAATCCACGCTGTACAATCTGAAAAGACAGACGCAAAAACTGATTGAGAGGCTGGGATGACGAAACAAACGGACAAACGGAAGATTAAAAACGAAAAATATATTAGACCCGGTTTCGACGAGTATATTCTGAAAATAGCGACCGTGGTTGGTGAGCGTTCCACCTGTTTGCGACATCACATGGGGGCAGTGGCGGTAAAGGACAAGCATATCCTCACCACCGGTTATAATGGCGCGGCGGCTGGTCTCAAGGACTGTCTGGAACTGGGGTGCCTGCGCGATGAGAACAATATCCCTTCCGGGACACGCCATGAAATCTGCCGGGCAATACACGCTGAGCAGAACGTCATTATCCAGGCAGCGCTCCACGGCGTTAGTCTTGAGGGCGCGACCATCTACTGCACGCACACGCCCTGTATTCTCTGCGCCAAAATGCTGGTCAATGCCCGTATCAAGCGGTTTGTCAGCTTCGGGAAGTACAATGATGATGCCTTCAAAGACCTCTTCAAAGAAGCGGGTATCGAGTTTGAAATCAAGCCTAAGCCACCCGTCCGCATCACCTTTATGGAATAACAAATACCTTAGATATTAGACATTCGGCATTAGATATTTTACGTGATATTCTCCCCCTGATAAGTCCCGGAGTACCCATCCGTCTCTGAAGTCAATCGGAAAAAGACCAACTGCATCATCCGCGCGTTCTTCTGTACGCGGAATCCCTGCGCGTTGCAGACGACCATCAGCGATTGCGAACGGCCTTCGTAGCCGGCATCCCAGACTGCCGTGCCGATATTGACGCCGCACCGGAGTAGACTACTGCGGGGTCTGCCCAGCGCCATGACTGTTGTGGGGAGATGGACAATCTCGTTGTAGGTAATGAGATAACTACCCGGTATCAGGTCCATGAACCCATCGCTCCCGAAAATGAGCGGCGCTAGGTCAGGTAGGCGTCTCTCTGTGTTCTCCGCGCCCATCTGTCCCGCGTTCTGGAAGAGGGCAATATCACGTAGGGTGAGGTCGAAGCCATTGGGCTGAAGTTGCTGGGACAGGTTGAGATAACCCTCCACAAGGGGTGGTTTCTGCTCCAGCAGTCGCCTGATGTCACTTTTGGAAAGCACGGCACTCATTTTAGCTCGCTG
>JAURWL010000238.1 GCA_030654965.1 Dehalococcoidales bacterium
TGCGGCGAGAGCGGTCTGTCAACCAACGCTCTCAACTGCAAGAAATTGCTTATTGGGGTCTAGAATTGCTCGAAGACAGTCTGCGGGGTTTGTCGGATTTTTTATACCTGTATAAATCTCAGGCAAAACCACCGCAAGCAAGGCTGCAAGCCATTCTTAGGAGGAAATGATGTCCAGATTATCCCGCAGCGCCCAGAATATCCCGCAAGTTTTGCGGTCTAAATTACGGTCGATCGACGTATAGAACAGTGGCGCTAGCACACATACTGGGTATTTATACAGCGACGATTTTCTGGTGGCGTGCGTAGCTGCGACACAGCGCACGGACAAAAGCGAGCTTTTGACACGGACGAAGTGACACAGCTACGTAGGCTGTTGACCAAAAAAGGGACGGTTTTGAATAGGCAGAATACGCGCCAAGAGGTGTTGCGATCCGCGACAGACCGAGTCAACCGTACGGACACCCGCTACGCGTGTGCCGCACATTTTCGACGTTACGCCCCAATGAGCAACGTCCGATGAGCCCTCGTTCAACCGATACCCTGTTGTCTAGCAAGGTATCCGTGCCGCAGTATCTGGAGCTTGAGAAGCAGCGAGATCGGGAGAAAATCGCCAATTTCGTATATGAGCGCTTTCATGAGCGCTGCATCCAGGCCTTCACCGACAACAAGAACAAGAACGGCTTCATCATGATGGCATCCGCCTGCCTCATGATCGAAGCGCTTGAATCGTTTTGGCAGGGTTGGAAGAAGTCACCCAATAGCGCCCTCGCGTTCTGCCAGTTCTTCGATCGCAATGCTCAGTTCTTGACTCTCAGAGGGGCGAGTCAACAGTTCTATGTCAACGTCAGGTGCGGCATCATGCATCAAGGCGAAACGACCGGAGGCTGGCACATCCGCAGGGATCTGGAATCGCTATTCGACGCGAAGAGCTTGACCATCGATGCCACGCGCTTCCTTCGCGCACTGAACGGCTGCCTCTCAGACTACCGCGCAGCGTTGAAGGAATCAGAGTGGCATGCCGAAGTCTGGAAGCAATGTCGCAAGAAGATGAAGGACGTCTGTGCCAATGCGAAGCGTGTGGCATAACAAGCGCATCGAGGCCGACCTTCGCAAGCGGGCGTTGCCCGCTTGCTCGGCGGCTCATGCGCGACGTTAACCCCAATGACATTGCATCCGTATTTCCTTTACAGCGGCAAAGTTGCAAGCGTGGCGGTTGCCGGTGCTGCGGCACTTTTTTTGTCCTTGCTTACGGCTTTCTATGTGGTTGCCCTATGCGGGAGTTCACTTCAAGGCACGACCATTAGTGTTGTCTTCGGGGCGGTGGCTTTGGCTATGTTGGCTGTGCTTGCCTATGGTTTCAGCAAGTTGTCTTGGCCTCATCGAATGTTAATCGGCGCCGCCCTCCTGGCATGCAGTTTC
>JAURWL010000244.1 GCA_030654965.1 Dehalococcoidales bacterium
AAAAAATCCTTCTCTACCTTGAGCTGTCCAATCTGCTGGTATAACTTAGCAATGAGTTCCTCGTCGCCTTTACCGTTTTGGTCGTGGTCATCGCCAAAGATGCCAGCCGCACCTTCTACCAGTTCCTTCTTCCATTTATTGATTTGGCTCGGGTGGACCTCAAACCGGCTGGCTAATTCAGCGATGGTCTCGTCACCCTTTATTGCTTCCATGGCTACTTTGGCTTTAAATGCCGGGCTGTGCTGCCTGCGGTTCTGTTTCAATGTACTGCTCCTCTCTTATTCTCTTATTTTAGGAGCAGAACTCTATCTTAACAACCTGTCCAGTTTTTGGGGACCACCTCAAATCTTTGTATACTGGGAAACCCCACTCGGCTTCCACATCGCGCCTGATTTTTTCAACTAACTTCTCAAATTCAGCAAATTCTCCGTATTTCATTTTTAGTGCCCTCCTTTCTATCCTTAATTTTAGTCCACTAGAACAGTCAAACAATAATCATAATATAATTCGTAATACTTACGTGTTACGTGCTACATTTGCTGGATAACCCGTGGTTCTATCGCACAACGTGGTCACAAACAGACGCTTATTTGAGGTAATACTATTGCCAACAAACGAACGGGTACAGTGGTTGTTCGGGTGACAGGCTACGTTGATTGGTAACTAATTTGAGGTAATGATATTACCTAATTTGGCATCCTGCATTATAATCGAACACAAAAGTACTCAACATGAGCCTTCCATAAAACTAGGTATTCTTCACCTTGTGCTACGCCTTAATTTCTTGCTATACTGAATAAGCTTTATGCAACTATGGTTGGGAGGTGGACCTCGTGGAACAAAACAGTTTCCCCAAATGTCAGAAATGTAAAATCGGCGACCTCGTGCCATTATCTGATTTTGGGAGCCAGGGAGCAACGATTCACTACAAAGCATGGGTCTGTACCAATCCGCAATGCGGCTTCAATCTAAAAATTCGCAACGGCGATGTTTATGTCGATGAGCCTATCATGAGCGGCGCTACGCACGCTCGCTCACGGTAGGCGTGTCAAGTTCCGGGTGAACTTCAACTAATTGGTGGATGGTAGGTGTGCTTGCTCGATTGACAAAGCTCAGGGGAGCGGCACTAAATCTGTTACTTCCGCAATTCTGTGTGGGCTGTGGTAAAGAAGGCGCTTTTCTCTGTAATTCCTGTCTGCAATCATTACCCCGCCTCGAGCCACCCATCTGCCCGAGGTGCGGTCGACCGCAATCTGATGGAGAGCTTTGCCGGAATTGTCATGAATGGCAGGCTGATATCGATGGTATCCGCGCTCCCTTTCGTTTTGATGGCGTCATTCGTTCTGCAGTCCACCAGTTGAAATACCGCAACCTGAGAGCAATCGCGCGCACACTGTCGCAACTCATGAGCGAATATCTGGGAAACAATCCTTTGAGTGGCGAGGTTCTGGTTCCCGTGCCATTACACAACAAGCGACTCCGCGAGAGGGGTTATAATCAATCGGCTTTGCTGGCAAAGGAACTTGGAGCACTAATGAATTTTCCGGTGGATGAAATGAGCCTGGTCCGTGAAAAATTTGTTCTACCTCAGGCAAGAACGACCAGTGTAGAAGAACGGCACGCGAATGTGGTTGGAGTGTTTGCCTGCCGGGGAAGTGGGATTCGGGGGAAGAGGGTATTGCTAATTGACGATGTGGCAACATCCGGGGCAACTATGAATGCCTGCGCCTCGGTTTTGAAGTTGGCTGGTGTTGTAGCCGTGTGGGGGCTGGCTCTGGCGAGAGAGATTTAACATTTAAAAGGAGTGTGGGAATGGACTTACAATTGACCGGTCACAATGTTGAAATACTGCCGACGGTTCGGAGCTATGTGGAAAAGAAGCTCGGGAAGTTAGGTCGTCATCTGCCCAGTCTGAATGGAGTAAAAGTGGAACTGACCGAGCAGAAGACGAAGTCGCAGGCTCAGCGTTACCGCACACAGGTCACACTCGAAATTCATGGCACCCTCCTACGGGCAGAAGAACAGGCGGAGAATTTACTGGTGGCGATTGATAAGGTGGTGCCCGCGCTTGACCGGCAGATTGAGCGATATAAGGGAAAACTCTCAAATAAGAACAAGGCAGGTCTGGCGGCAAGAGCACAAGCCCAGGAAGAAGTTGCTGAAGAGGAAGCGGTGTCAAGGGTGGTCAGAACAAAACGCTTCTCTATAAAATTGATGAGTGTAGACGAGGCGATTGACCAGATGGAGCTACTCGGGCATGATTTCTTTCTCTTCCATAACGCCGCCAGCCGGGAACTCAATCTTGTTTATAAAAGGCAAGATGGCAATTACAGTATCATCGAGCCGGTGATGGAGTAACCAATATGACGCGGGTAATCGGTCTTACCGGGGGCATGGGCAGTGGCAAGAGCACCGTCTCCCAGCTACTCGCGGAGTTTGGCGCAGTCATTATTGACGCCGATAAAGTGGGTCACGAAGCCTATCAACCCAACACGAAGACGTGGCAGGAACTGGTTGCCGCCTTCGGTCAGCAGATTGTTGCTCAGGACGGAGCTATCGACCGTAAAAAGCTCGGGGCGATTGTTTTCGGGAGTCCGGAACAGCTTACGCGACTGAATCGAATTGTTCATCCCCGTATGTTTGAAATGATGAAAGAGCGTATTGAGCAATACCGCCGGCAGGGGGTGAAAGTGGTGGTGCTGGATGCAGCAATCCTTTTTGAAGCGAACTGGACACCGTTGGTGAATGAGATATGGGTGGTGGTCGCTTCCGAGCCGGTGGTGATTACCCGTGCCAAAGCCCGGACCGGTCTCCTTGAAGACCAAATCCGTTCCCGCCTCCGTTCCCAGATGTCCAACGAGGAGCGGATGAAGCGGGCGAATGCTGTCATCCATAACGATGGCACATTTGAAGACCTGCGCGCAAAGGTCAGGGGACTGTGGGGGAAACTGGCTGTTTGAATGAGGAGGCGTCCACAGACTCCTCACTTCATTATGAATAACAAAATGAATAACAAACGTCGCGTGGTGGCGGGACAATTTGAAATGGTACAATAGAAGTAATGCTGGGACTTGTATCTGATAATTAAGTTATTGGCTATTATGCTATAATTACATGACCAAGGGGTTCAAAATCATTTAGAGGTGCTGTATGTTGGATGAGTTAAAAAAAGAATTCCAGTATTACATTGAGCACCAAAAAGAACTTGTCCAGAAATATAATGGGAAATGTATTGTCATTAAAGACCACCAAGTTATTGGGGTTTTTGATTCCGAACTAGAAGCTGTTAAAAAGACCTCAGAAAAATATGAACTGGGTACTTTCTTAGTCCAAAAATGCGAACCAGGTAAAGAAAGTTATACCCAGACATACCACTCTAGGGTAATTGTCGCGTAACAAATGCAGCAATTAGACCGAAACCGACCCGTCTCATTTACTGTTAGCCATAACGGAGTAGCTAATGTACTACATTCAGATGCTTATATCTGGGAGGCATTTGACCCCAAGACCACAGTCCCTCCTCCGGTGCTGAAAAAATTCACTGCGACATGGGATACCGGAGCAACTAATTCGGTCATAACCCAAAAGGTAATTGATGAATGTGGCTTAAAGCCAATTGGCATGACTCAGGTTAACACTGCCAATGGCTCAATGACAACACCCGTTTTTCTCGCTAGTGTCTTCCTTCCAACTAGAGTCTGCATACCGCAGCTAAGAGTTACTCAGGGCAATTTACTGGGTAACGAACAAGTGTTAATCGGTATGGATATCATTGGCAAGGGTGATTTTGCTATCACTAATAAGGATGGAAAGACTGTATTTTCCTTTCGCATGCCATCATGCGAGTGTATAGACTTTGTAAAACTAAAACCTTTCGTGCGCACGACTCCGAAAATTGGTAGAAATGCTCAGTGCCCATGTGGCAGTGGCAAGAAATACAAGAACTGTCATGGGAAGTAGAGATTTTTTTATTCAGTTACCAGATGTACGCTTTCCTCAACAACCTAGGGGTGATTCGCTATTCCCCGTTGCCACCACTCAGCATGTGTTCAGCTTGACGCTCACTTATCCAATTTGAAATTATGAGTAAGCCAATGGTGAATGTTTTTGATGAATTTGAATCGCGGGGCATGGTCTATGACGCCACGGAAGACCTGCGCCAACTTTTTACCAGTGAAAAGGTCACTGCATACATAGGTTTTGACCCATCGGCAGCCAGCCTCCACGTGGGGAACCTTTTAACCATTATGGGCTTGGTCCATCTGCAACGTTATGGGCATACCCCGATTGCCGTCGCTGGTGGTGGCACAGGTCTCATCGGCGACCCGAGCGGTAAGAGTCAGGAAAGACGCCTTTTATCTAAGGAGGAAGTCCAGGCTAATGTAGAAGGAATCAAAGAGCAGTTGCGCCGTTTCCTGGATTTCGAAACTAAGACCAACCCTGCAATTCTGGTAAACAACGCTGACTGGCTGACCACTATCAGTCTGACTGATTTCCTCCGGGATGTGGGTAAACACTTTACGGTAAATGCGATGATAGCTAAAGAATCGGTAAAGCGCCGCCTGGAACAAGAGGGCATCTCTTTTACCGAGTTCAGCTACATATTACTGCAATCGTTCGACTACCTGTTTCTTTACGAAAAATACCACTGCACTTTGCAGATGGGTGGGAGTGACCAGTGGGGGAATATTACCGCAGGCGTGAACCTGATTCGCCGGGTACATGGCGTAAAGGTGCATGGACTGGTTTTCCCGTTACTGACGACTGCCAGTGGCACGAAATTCGGTAAGTCCGAAAGTGGCGCTGTGTGGCTCGATGCCGAACTTACTTCCCCCTACCGCTTCTACCAGTATTGGATTAACACAGAGGACAAGGATGTAGTAACCTGTCTGAAGCGTTTCACGTTGTTGTCCGCGCAGGAAATCAAAGACCTGGCGGACTCTGTTGCCACCGAACCTGAAAAACGTAATACCCAACGGAAACTGGCGCGTGAGGTGACCCGAGCCGTTCACGGAGAAGAAGCCCTTGAAAAGGCGGAACAGGCTTCCCGGGTGCTCTTTGGTGAAGAGGTGCGAAGTCTGAATCTGCCAGAGGTGCTTGATATATTCGCTGATGTCCCCTCCGTTGAATTAGAGAAACCCTTATTCAGTGGTAATGGGGTAACATTGGTTGACCTGGTTACGTTTGCTGGGTTGGCTCAATCCAAGAGTGAAGCCAGACGACTGATTCAAAGCGGCGGCATATACCTGAACAACATTCGTAGTACAGATTCCAAAAACACAGTATCCCTTGCCAGTGCAATAGAGGGGCGCGCTATCATACTACGCAAGGGACCAAAAGAATACAGACTGGTTAAAGTTGCTGAGAGCTAGGTTACTCTGACCTCGCCTGAACTTGACGCTCCTTCGAGATAATTGATATAATAATTTGTTTGTGGAGGGTACGAAGATTTACGCAATCGTTGAAATCGCAGGAAAACAGTACCGGGTCAGCCCCGGTGAAACGATAGACGTTGACTGCCTCGATAAGATTGAGGGCGAAACACTGGAGTTTGATAGAGTGCTCTTAATTGGCGGCAATGGCGCCACCACAGTCGGCAAGCCGGTTGTCAAGGGCGCTAAGATTATCGCAACCTCAAAAGGCACTATCCGCGGTGACAAAGTCATCGTCTACAAGTTCAAGGCGAAAGTTAGATTTCGCAAGAAGACCGGTCATCATCAACTGTATACCCGGCTCACCATCGACAAAATAGAAATCCCGGAAGGTGGGCGTGTGAAAGAGGAGGCGGTAAGTGGCACATAAAAAGGGCGCCGGAAAAAGCAAGAACGGTCGTGATAGTCAAGCACAGCGCCTTGGCGTGAAGCGGTATGCCGGACAGGAAGTGAAAGCGGGCACCATTCTGGTGAGACAGCGCGGCACGCGCATACACCCGGGCAATAATGTGGGCGTTGGCAAGGACTATACGCTCTTTGCTCTGGTTAACGGCATTGTAAAATACGAACCATACAGTGACAATCGGAGGAAGGTCAGCGTTTACGCTGAATAGCAATATGAAAGAAAAGATACATCCCCAGTATTTTCCCCAGGCAAAAGTGGTCTGCTCCTGCGGTAACACCTTCACCACTGGTTCTACCAAGAAAGAAATCCACGTAGAGTTGTGCAGTAAGTGCCATCCTTTTTATACAGGGGCATACCGTATGGTGGATACCGCCGGGCGTGTTGAGCGTTTCAAGAGACGCTACGAGAAGAAGACGGAAAAGCAGAACTAAGTGAGAGAAGTGTAGGTAAAGAGGGAGCGGTTTTTGAACGCCGCTCCTTTTCCTTTTGTAATTGGGTAAGAATATGGCAGAACAAAAGCAATTTCATTACGGCGGGCAGGCGGTCATCGAAGGGGTGATGATACGCGGTCGTAAATATCTGGTGACCGCGTTACGCAAGCCGGACGGCACTGTGAGCGTAGACAAACAACCGCTCCCCAGCCTCTATACCGGCAAGTTAAGGGCGATGCCGTTGTTCCGTGGCATCATTGTCCTCATTGAGGCATTAGTGCTTGGCATGAAAACGCTCCTATACTCTGCGAATGAGGCATTGGAAGAAGAGGGCGAGAAGATAAGCGGTGGCTGGATGTGGCTGATGCTGATTGTCTCTCTCGCCTTTGCGGTGGCGTTATTTTTCCTGGCGCCATTGTTTCTCACAAATTTGTTGAATATTGAGGACTGGTTCTTATTTAACCTTGTAGATGGGCTCATCAGGCTTGCTATTTTTGTTCTTTATCTATGGTTGGTATCACTTATGCCGGACATCAAGCGGGTTTTTGCCTATCACGGCGCCGAGCATAAGACGGTCAATGGCTATGAAGCGGGCGTCCCGTTAGAACCCGAATCGGTGAAAAAGTTCAGCAAAGCGCACATACGTTGTGGCGGCAGTTTCCTGTTTGTGGTGCTAATCATTGCGATTATTGTCTTTTCAATAGTAGGGAAGCCGGACCTCTGGTTATTGGTGTTGAGCCGTGTGCTTCTGTTACCGGTGATATCGGCGCTGGGCTACGAGGTCATTTACTTCGGGGCGCGACACGCTGATAACATATTCGTGAAAATCATCCTGGCACCGGGAATGTGGGTGCAATCTTTCACCACACGTGAGCCTGATAACAGCCAGCTTGAGGTCGCTATTGCGGCGATGAAGGCGGTAGTGGAAGCAGATAACGAAACATCTATCATTCCACCCGCGGCAGCAAAAGCCGTTTAATTTTTTCACCGGGCTTGACAGGAAACCGCTTTTGAGTATATGGTAAGATAGTAAGAAAATCATACATTCGGAGATATATATGGTAGAACTTATTCAGGTTAGAAAAAAAGCCCAGGTGACGCTACCGTTATCGGTAAGACGTAAACTGAATATAAAAGAAGGCGACTTGCTGGATATCAACGTGCGGGATGGCGAGATTGTTTTGAGATTAAAAAAGCTCATAGATAAGGACCAGGCATGGTTCTGGACACAGCGCTGGCAGGAGGGTGAGCGGCAAGCGGATGAGGATATAAAAGCAGGGCGTGTTTATCACTTTCCTGCCGCGGATTCTGCAATTGCTTATCTCCATGACCGGGTGAAGAAGCAAACAAGCAGAAAGAAATAGATAAAATGCCAGTAAAACTCAGTGAAAGGTTTGCGGCTAAATACGAGAAGTTGCCGGCTACTCTTAGGGTAAAAGTAGATAAAGCATTAGTCTTACTCGACACTAACTTCCGTCATCCCGGATTGCGTAGTCACCGTGTTCAGGGTTTGGAAGATATTTACGAGGCTTATATAGACCAGAAATACCGGATGACCTATGAACGTCGCGGTGACACTCTGGTCATGCGTACCGTCGACAACCACGACGAATGTCTGAAAAATCCTTAAAATCAAAAGGAAATAGATACTGAAGGCGGCGGTGGAAGCAGATAACATACCCCCGCTGGTGGCGCAAAATGAGTCAGCCACCGGCTCGACCATCTAAGAACAGTCTCCCCGTGCAGGTATGGTATCCTTACCCGGATTCGGTCACGCCCGTCGTTGCGCTATCATCGGCAGGTCAATATAAGATGCGAAGTCAGGCTCGTGGTAGATTGTTTGAATTGCCGGAATCCCTGTCTTATCCACGCCGAAAGCATTCCCTGTATTCATATTACGGTCGATGCGCGGGAAGTTACTGCTGGTAACGTCTATTCGGATGCGGTGTCCCTGCTTGAAGACGATGCTGGTATGCGCCAGGTCGATGGTATACTCATAGACCTTACCCGGGTCTACGAACTCGGAATGCAGGATGCCTTTGCGGTAGCGTGCGCGTATCCAGCCCTCTGCGATGTTATAAGCAGTGCCGTCAGGATAAACATCCACCAGTTTAGCAACAAAATCGGTGTCTTTGGTGGACGTGGACGCAAAAAGGTGTAGTTTCAGCGGACCTGTGACTTCCGTGTCCTGCTTGAGCTCAGGGGTGGTGTAGCAGAGCACATCATTGCGCTTCTCCACGGGGCTTTGCTCCAGCGGTCCCGGTACCAGAGACCCGGAGTCAAGAAGACGACCCCCGACTGTCGGGACGGGGAACCTGGGGTCATACACGTAGACATCTGCTGGCTCCGAGGTAGGCGTGTCCCGTGTCAGTAAGCCATTGCCAGCGGCTGTCTGGGCATGCCCGCGGCTGTGCAGGAAGAAACGCTGCCATTCTGTCTGAGGCAGTGGCCAGGTATCGGCGTTCCGCCAGCGGTTCAATCCCATCACGAAATAGCGGATGGGTGGATTAGGACGGGCGCCTTCAATGCCGCGCAGGTATTTATCGTAGAATGTAATACGGCGTTCGTTGGTGAAGGTAGATACGGCGGCTGCGGCGGGACCGAAGTGCAAACCGCCGGCATAAGCCGGGAGGCGTGAGCCATGAACCCAGGGTCCGCAGATAATGTATTGACCTTCCCGTGCCACTTTGGAACCGCCTTTCTCACGCATATTCAGGAAATTGGCGAAGAGACTGCCCGTGGCGAGGTCGTACCAGCCGCTACCATGAAAACAGGGTACCGCGACCTTGTGGTAGGGCCACCACAGGTCTTCATCTGTCTTGATGTCCGCGGGTATGGCATCCGTAATACGACGGAAAGCGCCATCCAGTCCCTCATATTTGAAGTGGGGAATATCCTTGACCGGTAGGTAGTTGTAGACCTCGGCGAGGTTGAAGCGGGCGCGGTCGAGCATTTCCTGTGACTTAGTGACATCTTTGCCCTGCCGTTTCATTCGCTCGAGCACATCCACTGCCATAGCAACGAACCAGCTAATCCCTGATTCGAAGTCGATTGGTCCTGCCAAGCGCGATTCCCCGAGTGGTCCCGACCCGATAATATCAGGGGCGATGGCTTTGAGGTGGGGCGGATTTTCAATTGCCGCCTGCCACTGGTTGCGACCCAGGTACGAACCGCCGGACATGCCCACATTTCCATCGCACCACTTTTCCGCCGCCACATTTTCAATTGTGTCATAACCATCCGGACCTTCCGAGCTACCTGTCAACCAGGAACCCTCGGAGGCAAATCTGCCCCTGATGTCCTGGATAACGAATGCATAACCGGCGAAGGCAGTGTGAATGGGCGACATAAAATCATTGGCGCCGCTCATCAGCTTATTGTATGGTGTGCGCACGACAATAGCCGGGTGTTTTTCGCTATCGTCTGGACGGTAGACATCGGCGCGCAATGTCACGCCATCGCGCATCTTCATCGGGACATCCCGGTCAATCCGAATTGAGTTTACCATGCTTTCCTCCTTAAAACTGGACTATATCTGAATTTGCCAGAGTTATCTCATCTTCTGGAAGAAACAGCTTCTCTCGCCGGTGTGACAGACAGGACCCACCGGCTTTGCTTTCACAAGAATCGTGTCGTTGTCACAGTCTTTCCAGACCTCACGTACCTTGATGAAATTGCCTGAGGTCTCGCCCTTGTGCCACATTTCCTGCCGACTGCGACTGTAAAACCAGACGTCCTCTTCCTTGAGTGTGCGCTGGAGGGCTTCTTCGTTCATGTAGCCTACCATAAGCACCTCGCCGGTATCAACGTCCTGGATAATCGCCGGAATCAGTCCTTTTTCATCGAATTTAATATCTTTCATAACCCCTCCCCCTTCCTGAGATAAAATTGCAGTCCACCTGTCATTCCCGACCCTGTATCGAGTGCGGGGCAGGCTCTGTCGGGAATCCAGCCCCAATCATCATCCTGGTCATGAATCCTCTCGATTCCAGCCCTCGGGCTGAACCTTCTGTCTGAAGCCTTCGCTGGAATGACAAATGACGTTATTTATTTAGTTCGTTCAGCGCTTCCTTGAGATTAATATCGCCGGTATAGAGTGCCTTTCCGATGATTGTCCCTTCCACACCAAGTTGCTTTAACATTTTAAGGTGCAGGATTGACGAGATGCCACCGGCGGCGATAACGGGCACCTGTGTGGCATGAACAAGTTCGGAAATGGCGGTGAAATTGGGTTCGGTGAGTGTGCCATCGCGGACGATGTCCGTATAGATGAAGCGTCTAACCCCCAATTTTACCAGATATTTTGCGAAGTCTACAGTTTCCCAACCTGTCTCTTTTTGCCAGCCGTGAGTCGCCACCTTCCCATCACGTGCGTCGATGCTGACAATGATGTAGTCGTTAAAATTGCGGCATGCCTCTTTTATAAGCTCCGGGTTCTCTACAGCTACCGTGCCCAAGATGACCCGTTCGATACCCATAGTGAGCGCCTGGCGGATGGTGTCCAGGTCGCGCAGTCCGCCGCCAAGCTGGCTGGGGACCAGTAATACGTGGGCGATATTCCGGATAATTTCTAGATTACCCGGTTCACCCTGCGCCGCGCCATCAAGGTCGACGATGTGGATGCGGGGCGCGCCCATCGATTGCCATTTCAATGCAACATCCAGTGGGTCGTCCGAGAACTGTATTTCGCGTTTGTAATCGCCCTGATAGAGGCGGACACATTTTCCGCCTTTGAGGTCAATGGCAGGTATTATTTCTATAGTATTTTCTCCTCACTATTAATAATAATTATCGTTCTCCTTCTGTCGTTGCGAGTCCCGACTGGTCGGGACGTGGCAATCTAAAGGTCTCCTTTACAGATTACCGGACACATTATTGATGTGAGCCGGTTGGTGGCGTTCACTATTACATAAAGCTGTAACTACTTTCCATATATTCGTTTTAGATTGCTTCGTCGCTTAGACTCCTCGCAAAGACAATAGGCGCTATAAATTGATATTCGAATATTTGCGCCAGTAACGGGCATTAAATGCCTTGTTGTCCTTATTTTTATCTTGCAGGATATCCAGCGCGCGATTAATCATTTTTCGTGTATCGTGGGGCATGATGATTTCATCGACACAACTCCGCTCGGCGGCGACGAATGCGTTTTCATACAGGTCGCTGAACTCCTGGATGCGTTTAGTTTTCGTCTCTTCCGGTGTCTTTGATTCACGGATTTCGCGGGCAAAGATAACACTTGCCGCGGTGTCTGCGCCGACGATGGTGATGCGCGCTGTAGGCCAGGCATAAACAAAATCCGCGCCGATAGCCTTGTCCAGCATACCGTAATGAGCGCCGGCATAAGATTTTCGTATCATTACCGAGATGAGCGGGATGGTGGCATCTGCCCAGGCGAAGAGCAGTTTGGCGCCATGACGCAGAATGCCCTTCCAGTCCTGTTCACTGCCAATCATATAGCCGGGGCAATCCCCGAAAGTGACCATCGGGATATTAAAGAGGTCGCAGAACCGTATGAACCGTGCCGCTTTATCCGCGGCATCAATATTAATCACGCCGGCCGCCTGCATTGGTTGACTGGCATAGATGCCCACTGTGCGTCCGTTAAAACGCCCGAATCCGATGATAACGCTGGTGGCATAGAGCGCCATAATCTCATAGAAATTGCCGTCGTCGACTACTGCCTTGATGATTTTCTTCATATCGTACGGGCGCGTAGACTGGTCGGGAATGATAGTATCAAGCTCCAGGCTGGTTCTCTCCGGGTCGTCCTTCGTTGTCAGACGAGGGGCGTTCTCACGGTTATTGGAGGGCAGGAATGCCAGCAGAGCCTTGCATTTATCGATGGCGTCTTTATCGTCATTAGCCACGATGTGGGTACAGCCAGACTTGACAGCATGGGCTTTATAGCCGGAAAGCTCCGGCAGGGTAATTTTTTCGCCTAACTGCGTCTCCACGAAAGCAGGTCCGGCGATGCCCATAAAGCCCGTTTCTTTGCACTGGATGAGAAAGTCCTGCATCACCGGGTGATATGCCTGCCCGCCGAGACAGGGTCCCATCAAAAGCGCAATCTGGGGAATAACCCCGGACGCCAGAATTTGCGAGCGGAATGTCCAGCCGTAGGCTTCCAGTGTGTCCATGCCTTCCTGCAGACGGGCGCCGCCGGAATCGTTCATGCCTACAAAGGGCCAGCCTTTTTCCTTGGCAAAATTGATGGCATAAGCAAGCTTTTTGCCATGCGCTTCGCCGAATGTGCCTGCCATTGCCAGGTAGTCTTCCGCCATTGCCATCACATACCGCCCGTTTACTTTGCCGAAGCCGGTGATGATACCGTCTCCGGGGATTTCTCTCTTGTCCATACCGAAGGCGGTAGTACGATGCTTGACAAACACGCCGATTTCCGTGAACGTGTCCTTATCAAAGAGATAGTCGATACGCTCGCGTGCGGTCCACTGGTTACCCTTGTGGCGTTTTTCGATTTCTTCCGGGCTAGCCATCTGGGTAATTTTCTTGCGTCTTTTTTGGTATTCTTCCAGCAAATCCTTCGTCGTCGCCATTTTCAAACCCCCGCATTTCTTATTTAAGTGTCATTGCGAGCCCTTCAGGGTGAATTCTTATTCAGGGTGAACCCTTCGGTATCGCTCAGAGCTTGTCCTGAGTGTAGCGAAGGAGTAAACTCCACTAAGCCTTGTCCCGTACTTGATACGGGATTGATACGGGAAATATCAGGGAGTGGAGACCCTACCGCTCTCTAGATTCCCGCCCTCGGGCTGAACTCGGGCTGAAGCCTTCGCGGGAATGACGTCCGTTATTTTTTATTGGTAGTCGCTAAATTCGTAGTCGCACCACAGCATCCCGAGCCAGTCAACCGGACGAACTATGTGTCAGAAAGCCCCATCTTCTGCCTGACCTCTTTCATGGTTTCACGCGCGATAACCCGGGCTCGCGTGGCGCCATCAGCCAGAACCTCTCTGATATATTCGGGTTTTGCGGCGAATTCGGCACGCCGCTCGCGCACCGGTTTGAGTACCTCATTCATATTTTTCGCCAGCAGTTTCTTGCAGTCGACACAGCCAATCCCGGCGGCGCGGCACTGTTTTTCAATATTCGCCACCTGCGACTCCGTGAAATACTTGTGCAGAGTGAAGATATTGCAGACCTCAGGATGACCGGGGTCGTGGCGGTAGCGGCGGGCAGGGTCGGTCACAGCATTCATTATCCTCTGCCGTGTCTCTTCAGCCGTGTGCGCTATCTCAATCACGCTGGTTTCAATTTCCTTGCTCATCTTGCCTTTGCCGTCCAGTCCCGGGATAAGCGGGAAAGACGTGAGCTTGGCTTTCGGCTCCGGGAAGGTCTCTCCGAAGAGGCTATTGAAGCGGCGGGCAATTTCCCGCGCCAGTTCCAGGTGAGGCAACTGGTCTTCACCCACCGGCACAACCTCAGCCTTATAGAGCACAATATCGGAGGTCATCAGGACAGGATATCCGACCAGTCCGTAGTTCACGTTGTCCGGGTGCAACTTTGCTTTCTCTTTGAAGGTAGGCACACGCAAGAGCCAGCTCAATGGCGTCACCATGCTGAGGAGGGTATGGAGTTCCGTGACTTCCGGGACGTGCGATTGCACGAAGATGATGCTCTTCTGCGGGTCAATCCCGGCGGCTAACCAGTCAAGTGCGATGTCATGGATATAACCTTGGATTTTGTTTGTATCCTGGAGTGTGGTAAGCGCGTGAATATCAACGATGCAGTAGATGCAATCATATTCCTTCTGCAGTTCTACGTAGTTGTGAATTGCCCCCAGCAAATTCCCGATATGTTGTCGCGCCGTGG
>JAURWL010000221.1 GCA_030654965.1 Dehalococcoidales bacterium
TAACCGCTATTGGACAGCCCCGCCAGGAAGGTGAACGTCATCGCCATCCCCAGGACTTTCGACTGTGAAAACGCCACCAGACTTAGTCCGAAACCAGCCGCCCCTGAGATCATAAGCCGGCCGTTGCCCTGTTGCCGCCCCAGGGATGCGATAGTGAGCGCTCCGATGACCGCCCCAATCCCGACCATCGTTAACAGTAAACCCTGCGTCCTGGCATCACCGTGCAGAACATCAATGGCGAACAACGGCATCAGGCGGAGTCTATTTCGTCTCAGCCGGCGTTTATGTCGCCACACTCATTGCCACGATTATTATGCGGGTGCCGAAGGAAAGCCGGAGAAAATCGGAAGAAACAATATGGAAAGATATGGCGGATGGCTTCCGTTATGTCTGGAAAGATAAACAGGTGCTGACGATGATGCTTCTCTCACTCATCCCGATGGTCATCGCCTGGCCTTATATGACGCTCCTGCCCATCATTGCCGACAAGGTACTGAATATCGGCTCGGCAGGGTATGGACTTATGTATTCAGCGGCAGGAGCCGGGGCTCTGGTATCAGTTCTCGTTATTGCGACAATGCCGCGCGTGCCGCACAAGGGTCTGGTAACGGTTATCGCGACATTTCTTTTCGGCGTCTTTCTGATACTGCTATCCCGGTCAAATGTCGTGGCGCTTTCCATGGCGACGATGGCCTGTATAGGCATAGTAAGCACAGGGACACAAACTCTAACGAATACAGTCTTGCTGACCAAAACGCCGGTGGAATTGCACGGGCGGATAATGGGTATCTACCGGCTCGACCGTGGCTTAATGCCGCTGGGTTCGATGGCGGCGGGAGCATTTGCCGACGTGGTGGGTGCACCCCCCGTTCTGCTCGTTATGGGTTTCCTGTGCACAGCACTCGCCCTCATCATGGGCATTGGCGTGCCGATTGTGCGCAAGATTGACTGACGCCGCTACGGTCTGACGTGCCCGTTCCCAAAGATAATCCACTTGTAGCTGGTCAACTCTTTCAATCCCATCGGTCCGCGCGCGTGCATCTTCTGCGTGCTGATGCCCACCTCCGCCCCTAGCCCGAACTGTCCCCCGTCCGTGAAGCGCGTGCTCGCATTGACATAGACGGCGGCGGCATCGACTTCGTTGAGGAAGCGCAGCTGGGCGCTATAATCTTCGGTGACAATGGCTTCGGAATGTCCTGAGCCGTAGCGCGCGATGTGCTCCAGCGCCTCGTCCAGAGAGCCAACTACCTTAACCGCAGCGATGAGCGCCAGGAATTCCTTACCCCAGTCCTCACGTACCGCCGGTTTGAGTTTCAACCCGCGTTTCGATTTCAAAATCGCCAGCGAGGGTTTATCACAGTGCAGTTCCACGCCTGCCTTCGCCAGCTCCTTCGCCGCTAAAGGCAGAAAGCGCGCCGCGATACCTTTATGCACCAGAATCGTATCGAGCGCATTACAGACAGACGGTTTTTGCACCTTGGCGTTATAGACAATGGGCACGGCTTTAGCCATATCCGCCGTGAGGTCGACATAGGTATGGCACACCCCGATACCCCCAGCAACCACCGGCATGACCGCATTCTGAACGACAAACTTGACAAAGCTCTCGCCACCCCGCGGCACCATCAGGTCGATATACTCATTCATCTTGAGCATCTCACCGACGAGGGCGCGGTCGGTATTATCCACGAACTGCACGGCGCCTTCCGGGATACCAGCTCTATAGACCGCATCCTGCACAAGTTTGGCAAGCACAAGGTTGGAATGGAAGGCTTCCCTGCCACCCCGCAGAATGACGGCATTGCCCGCTTTCAGGCAAAGCATCGCGATATCGACGGTAACGTTAGGCCGACTTTCGTACATCGCGCCGATAACGCCTAGCGGCACCCTTCTCCTGCCGATAATTAAGCCGTTGGGCATGGTGCGCATATCGAAGACCTCCCCGACCGGGTCCGGGAGCGCCGCCACGTTGCACACATCTTTTGCCATGTCTTCCAGACGGTCTTCATTGAGGAGAAGCCGGTCCTGTACGGCGGGATTCATCCCCGATGCCTGCGCCTCTTTCAGGTCGATTTTGTTGGCGGCGAGGATTTCCTTCTTTCGGGTAAGCAGGTCGCCGGCGATATTCTGGAGTGCCTGGTTTTTGATTTCCGTGGAGAGGTACGCCAGCTTGCGCGATGCGGCTTTAGCGGCTTCCCCCTTGGCTTTCAGTTCTGTAACGGCGGTCATAATGCTACCCTCATGGAGTTAATAAGAGGAAACAGTATAAGACTATTATAGCAGAGAGGTGGAGGTAGTTGGGATACTCCTATACTCATAGCGATGTTCACTTTTGGTGGTGGTAAATTAAGAATGGTAAGATAATAGATAGGTAGATACATATAGCGAGTAAGTATGCACGAGAATTGACAATGAGATACGCTGCTGTTACAATGACAAAACTGATAAACGTATCTTTTCATGTGCTGGATAGAGGCGCGTTATGAAAAAAGAAGCCGGCTACATAAGATTAACCTACGAATTCTACAAAGAAGATGGCAAATGGGTAGCTAT
The DNA here is from genome assembly GCA_030654965.1 of Dehalococcoidales bacterium. GTDB lineage: Bacteria > Chloroflexota > Dehalococcoidia > Dehalococcoidales > Fen-1064 > JAURWL01. The sequence continues at coordinate 2,554 of JAURWL010000221.1, forward strand.
TTGTCAGGAATTGGGAACGTCCACCTTTGGACGCTCCATCTCCGATGCGGAACATAAATTGGATGAAGCCGTTCTTTTACATCTCAACACACTTGAAGAAATCGGAGAACTAGTGCGATTTTTCAAAGAACACAATATTCAACTAAAACGAACAAAAGAGCAAATAGGAGAAGTATGCGTGTTCCCCAACCGAGAAGACGCTTATTTCAAACCACGCATCCAACCAATTGGAGAGTTGATACCTGCCTAAGAAATATACGCAAATACCAGCCATATCTGGTAAAGAACTAATCGCTCTGCTATCCAAAGACGGATGGGTAATTGGTAAGCAAGCGACTCACGGTCTTTCTATGACAAAAGACATAGGCAATAAAACACTTGTGACTATCATCCCGACCTCCAATGCTTCTTTGCCACACGGAACACTGGGCGCAATTCTCGGAGTTAAACAAACCAAACTAGGCAAGGATGGTCTACTTGGTTTGCTGAACAAACACGGACTGTAGCTCGTTCCCGCCATCAATAAACAATAATTTGGAAAATCATTATATTTTACTTGACAAGCCTGTTCGCTTTGTGTTAGTTATTATATAGCCACTCAATGGATTTCCCCTCATAAATCTTTCCAACCTTAAAGCTAGATCCCCTTATGTCAAAGTATATCTTTGTGACTGGTGGTGTTGTTAGTTCCGTAGGGAAAGGCATCGCTGTCGCTTCTATCGGCACCATCCTCAAAAGTCGCGGTCTGAGTGTCTCCGTCCTGAAACTTGACCCCTACTTGAACGTCGACCCCGGCACGATGTCCCCGTATCAGCACGGCGAGGTATTCGTCACCCAGGATGGCGCGGAGACCGACCTCGATCTCGGCAATTACGAACGGTTCATCGATATCAACCTGACTCAGGACTCGAATACAACTTCGGGGCAGATATACAGTGCGGTGATTGCGCGGGAAAGACGGGGCGATTTCCTCGGCGGAACCATTCAGGTGGTGCCCCACGTCACTAATGAAATCAAAGACCGCTTCAAGCGGCTCGCAGAAAAATCAAAGGCGGATATCATTCTTATCGAAGTCGGCGGCACGGTCGGCGATATTGAAGGGTTGCCTTTCCTCGAAGCTATCAGGCAGATGAGGAAGGACGCCGGGCGTGATAATGTGCTCTATATCCACGTCACGTTATTGCCTTATCTTAACTCGACGGGGGAGCTTAAAACCAAACCCACCCAGCATAGCGTCAACGAACTGCGCCGTATCGGTATTCAGCCGGATGTGATTATCTGCCGAAGCGATTATCCGATTCCCAACAATCTGCGAGATAAAATTTCGCTTTTCTGCGATGTCGACAGGGAGGCAGTCATTCCCTTGACCACCGTTGCTAGCGTGTATGAAGTGCCACTGGTCCTGGAGCAGGAAGGGATGGGGAAATTAATTGTCGATAAGCTCTGCATGCAGACACCGGAAACCAACCTGAGTGAGTGGGCGGAAATGGTGCGCCGGCTCAAAGACTCACAGGAACCGGTCAATATCGCGCTGGTCGGCAAGTATGTGGAGCTATCGGATTCCTATTATTCGGTGCGTGAAGCTCTGCAACACGCCGCCCTGTTTCACAACCGGCATCTCAACCTTATCTGGGTTCATTCCGAGCAACTGGAAAAGACAGACAATGTCGACCCGCTCCTGCGAACAGCACAGGGCATTATCGTCCCGGGTGGCTTTGGTGTGAGAGGGATTGAGGGCATGATAAAAGCCGCCCGCTACGCGCGGGTCAATAAGATACCCTATTTCGGTTTATGCCTGGGGATGCAGGTGATGGTCATCGAATTCGCCCGTTATGCTCTCAACTCGGAGAAACCGAACTCCACCGAATTCGACCCGGTCACTCCCTACCCGGTCATCGACCTGATGCCTGACCAGAAGGCGGTTGACACTAAAGGTCATACGATGCGTTTGGGGAATTATCCATGCAACCTGGTGGAAGGCACTCGCGCGGCTAAAGCCTACGGATGCAATCCGATTCAGGAACGACACCGTCACCGATTTGAATTTAACAACCAGTTCCGCAAGGCTTTACAGGAGAAGGGATTAACACCCAGCGGACTATCTCCGGACAACCGGCTCGTGGAAGTCTGTGAGGTTGCCGACCACCCGTGGATGGTCGCCTGCCAATTCCATCCGGAGTTTGGGTCGCGACCTAACCGGCCTCACCCCCTGTTCCGCGACTTTATTGGTGTTGCCAAGGATGTTCTGCGTGAGGGCGCTCAGCCAGCTTTGCCTCTAACGAATTAGTATGTTACCGAAAGCGATTCTGTTAGATTTAGACGATACGATTTTAGTTGAGGAAAAAGCCGGCGATATTGCGTGGGAACGTATCTGTGAGCTATCTGCCCGGGAAACAGGATTATACAGCGGTAAGGTTTTTAATGGGATAGTAAGCGATATTCGTCATAGGTTCTGGGATGACCCGCAAAAACGTGCCACACTTGTAAAAGACATATATCAAGCGCGGATGACTATCGTCAGGCAGGCGTTGTCTGAATTGAATTGTGATAACAAGCAACTGGCAGACTCGATTGTTAGAAGGTACACCGCCTTGAAAATGGAAGTCACTGATTTTGTGCCGGATGCAGAGGCTACCATCAAATACCTGAAAAGTAAAGGGATTAAGTTGGCGGTACTTACCAACGGGGAAGGGAAAGAACAAAGAGCTAGAATTGACAAATTCGGGCTTTCAAATTTGATTCACGCTTGTTTGATTGCGGGTGAACTGGGGTTTGGCAAGCCGGACCCGCGAGTTTATCAACTGGCTCTGAATAAACTGAATGTAAAAACCGATGAAGCCTGGATGGTTGGCGACCGCCTTGAATCAGATATCTTAGGCGCGAAAAGATTGGGGATTTTTCCCATCTGGTTTGATTCTACGAGAAAAGGATTACCTGCTGACGCGGAAATTAAGCCGGATAAAACTATTAATGAAATTAAAGAATTGCTGACAATATGAGAAAAGGAAATTAAAATGCGCATCTTTCTAGATACGGCAAACATAGAACAGGTCCGTTCGGCGGCAAAACTGGGGGTTATCAGCGGCGTCACCACCAACCCCAGCCTCATTTCCAAAGAGGGCAATGCCGACTATGAATCGGTCATCAAGACCATCTGTACTATTGTGGAAGGACCAATCTCCGTAGAAGTGCTGGCGGAAGATGTGAAGGGGATGATTAAAGACGCCCGCAAAGCCTCAAAGTGGGCGCCCAATGTCGTTATTAAAATTCCCTGCACCGCGGCAGGACTGGAAGCCACTTCGGTCGTCAGTAAAGAAGGCATCGGCGTGAATATGACACTGGTCTTTTCACCCAATCAAGGATTGCTTGCCGCGCTCGCTGGTGCCGCCTATTGCAGTCCCTTTGTCGGCAGGCTGGACGACCACGGGCACGATGGTATGCAGGTGGTCAAGGACATTGTGGATATCTACACTCACTACAAACTATCCACGCAGGTTATTGCTGCCTCCATCCGCCATCCACTCCACTGTGTCACCGCCGCCAAAGCCGGCGCCCACATTGCCACCATTCCGTACAATGTTCTCATGCAAATGATAAGTCATCCGCTGACCGACATCGGCATCAGCCGTTTTATGAATGATTGGAAGAAGCTTTCGCAAAAGTGAGAAGAATATGAGATAATAGGGTTGGACTAAGCCACATCATCCCGTTCTATCTGCGTTTTGTCATCAGGAGACCCGCGTTTTAAACAATTATTCCGTCAAAGTATTTAGTCTCAACATACAGCCGTCCTACCTTAAATGACATGAGGCGGCACAATCCCGGGAGGTTTAGGAAATGGATATTGCTCAATTAGAAAACAAGACGATTGATGAATTACTGGAAATGGCTAAGGAGATGGAATTAACCGACCTTGCCAATCTGGATAATATGGAAAAGCCGGATATCATCCGGCGGATACTACAGACAGATGCTCAACAGCAGGGCAATATCTTCTGCCGCGGTATTCTGGAAATCATGGCGGATGGCTACGGATTCCTGCGACAGAGCACCTTGCTCCCCAGCCCATCGGATATTTATGTATCGCAGTCGCAGATACGGCGCTTCGGTTTGCGCAACGGCGATATGCTCACCGGACAGGGTCGACCTGCTCGCGCCGGCGAAAAGTATATCAGCCTGCTTCGCGTTGAAGCTGTCAACGACCTCAACGCGGAACTTGCCAAGAATCGACCGCACTTCGGCTCGCTGACCCCGACCTTCCCCGATAAGAAAATTAATCTGGAAGTCCAGGGGAACAGCCTCTCCACTCGTCTGCTGGATATTATTGCCCCTGTGGGACGCGGACAGCGCGGTCTTATTGTTTCCCCACCCAAAGCCGGCAAGACGATGTTGCTCAAAGCAATCGCCAATGCTATCACTCTCAATTACGACGATATTCACCTTATGGTATGCCTCATCGGAGAGCGCCCGGAAGAGGTCACGGATATGAGACGCTCCGTCAAGGGTGAGGTGATTGCCGCCACCTTTGACGAACCCGTAGAGAACCACACCCGCGTCGCCGAACTGGCGCTGGAACGAGCCAAACGCCTCGTTGAGAGCGGCAAGGACGTGGTCATTCTGCTGGACGGTATCACCCGCCTCACCCGCGCCTATAACCTGGCAATGCCCTCGAGCGGTCGCACACTTTCCGGCGGTATTGACCCGGCGGCTCTACACCCGGCAAAGCGTTTCTTCGGTGCGGCACGTAACACCGCTGAAGGCGGGAGTCTTACTATTCTAGCCACCTGTCTGGTGGATACTGGAAGTCGTATGGACGACCTCATCTATGAAGAGTTTAAAGGCACCGGCAACATGGAAGTCCACCTCGACCGCAATCTTGCCCAGCGCCGTATCTACCCGGCGATTGATATCGAACGGAGCGGCACCAGGCGTGAAGAGCTTTTAATGGACGAGCCAACTCTCCAGAAGGTCTGGCTATTGCGTCGAATGGTAGGAATGATTTCTTCCGACTCCAATAAAAGCGCCGAAGCCACGGAAAGAGTGCTGGAGCGATTGCGGAAAGCCAAGACTAATGCCGAATTTCTGGCGAAGCTCAGCCGCGCCGATGACGATTAATCCATTGCCTCTTTATTAAAAGTAATGCCATTCCTTAGGGGACAACGGTGACGAGTAACCTGATTACAGAACAACTGAAGCAGTTACCCGCCAGCCCGGGTGTCTACCTGATGAAAGATACCAGTGGCAAAATCCTTTACGTGGGCAAAGCGGCGCGCCTGCGTGACCGGGTGCGCAGTTACTTCCAGACCTCATCTGACCTGCCGCCGAAGACCCGACAACTCGTTGCTGAGGTAAACAACCTTGATTTCTTTGTGACCGGTTCGGAGCAGGAAGCCCTTATCCTGGAATGCAACTTCATCAAGCAGTACCGCCCTCCCTACAATGTCCGACTCAAGGACGATAAAGGTTTCCCCTATATCAGAATCGACCTTAAAGAGGACTGGCCTGCCATTTCCTTCACTCGCCGCTTGAGAAACGATGATGCTCGTTATTTCGGGCCATTTACCAGCGCCTGGTCGGTAAGGCAGACCCTGAAAACGCTTGAGGGTATCTTCGGTTTCCGTTCGTGTTCCAAACCTATCACCGGCACGGATAAGAGAGCCTGCCTTAAATATTACCTGAAAAGGTGTGCCGCACCCTGCACCGGAAACATCACTAAAGAAGAGTACGGGGAGATTGTGAAAAAGTCTATTCTTTTCCTTGAGGGCAAGCAGGAGGATATTATCCGTGAACTTGAAGACCGAATGAAAGCCACTGCGGAGGCGATGGAGTTTGAGAAGGCGGCACGCCTGCGCGACCAGATTCAGGCAATCAAATCCGTCATTGGCGAACAACGTATCACGGAACGGGTCAGTGGCGAACAGGATGTCATCGCCTTCGCTACCAATCGTGATCAGGCATACGTCCAGGTCTACTTCATCCGCGGTGGCAGGCTCATCGGACGGGAGGGTTTTATCCTCACTGGCACCCATGCCGAAGAGCCTGAACAGATTATGACGAGCTTTGTGAAACAGTATTACGATTCAGCAACCTATATTCCTCCCCACCTCCTGCTCCAGTACCAAATCGATGATAAGGACGCAATTATAGAGTGGTTGCGCCAGAAACGAAACGGCGCTATTAACCTGGCTGTTCCCCAAAAAGGCAGGAAGAAAGAACTGGTGGATATCGTCGTCAAGAATGCAGAGCAAGGTCTCCAGCAGGAGCAAATCAGGCAGTTTGCCGAACCTGCGGCACTCGAGGAAGCTTTGAAAGAAATGCAAAAGGCGCTGGGACTGCCCCACCTTCCTGCCCGGCTGGAAGGTTACGACATCTCCAATATCCAGGGGAAAGAAGCCGTGGGCAGTTTGGTCGTCTTCGACCACGGCAAACCGAAACCGTCCCATTACCGTCGCTTCCGCATCAAAACCGTGTCTGGCGCCAATGACTATGCTATGTTGCAGGAGGTCCTGAAACGGCGCTTCAAACGAGTTAACACAAATGATAGAGCCACACCAGACACCTGGGGTATTATCCCCGACCTCGTTCTGATTGACGGAGGGAAAGGGCAACTCAACGCCGCCCGGACAGCCTTGAAGGAAGCGGGAGCTAATTCCGTGCCAATTGCCAGCCTCGCTAAGACGAATGAGGAGGTTTTTATACCGGGACGCAAGACTGCTATTATCCTGCCGCGCAATTCGCCGGGACTGCAATTGCTCCAGCGCGTCCGTGACGAAGCTCACCGTTTTGCCCTCGCATACCACACACGCGTGCGCCGGAAACAGAGCTTCACCTCCACGCTCGATAGCATTCCGGGTATCGGACCGAGGCGCAAACACGCCTTGTTACGACATTTCGGTACACTGCGGGCGATCAAAGATGCTACAATAGACGAACTGATGAATGTGAAAGGGATAACACGCTCCACCGCCGAAAAGATAAAAGGGATTCTGGGATAACTCATGCCGGCTAACCTGCCGCCCCAATATTACGAAGCGGAAAGAAGATTCCGGGAAGCCAAAACCCCCGAGGAGAAAATCGAACTGCTCGAGGAAATGATGGCGATTATGCCCAAGCACAAGGGCACCGACCATCTCCACGCCGACCTGCGGCGGAAAATTGCCAAGTTCTCTGAGATGTCCGGCAAGAAAACCGGCGGGACACGCGCCTCGATGACCATCTCAAAAGAGGGCGCCGCGCAACTCGCGGTTATCGGACTGCCGAACTCGGGAAAATCACAACTGGTGGCAAAAGTCACCAAAGCCACACCAACCGTCGCCGATTACCCTTTCACCACCACTGCCCCCACACCCGGGATGATGGAGTTTGAGAATATTCAGATACAACTCATTGACACACCACCGCTCGTGGTCAGCACCTCGGTCTTCTGGTTCACGCCGCTTCTGAAACGTGCCGATGTCCTGCTCATTCTCGTGGATTTGAGCGCCGACCCGCTGGAGCAAATGGAGACTATAATTTCGCTCTTGACGGATATGAAGATTTCGCTGGATAAAAATAAGACGCAGAGCGAGGACGAGCGGGAACTTGTCTATAAAAAGACGGTCATTGTCGGGAACAAACTCGACCTCGATGGAGGTGGTAAGAACCTGAAAGACCTGAAAGATATGTACGGCGACCGTTTTCCGGTGATGGGCATTTCGGCGAAAGACGGCGCGGGCATTGAAGAAATGAAACAAACGGTATACCAGGTCCTGGATATTATTCGTGTCTACACCAAGCGTCCCGGCGGCAGAGCGGATATGACCGAACCCGTGGTTCTGCCCAGAGGGTCGACATTAGAAGACGCCGCTCTCAGCATACACAAGGAACTGCTTGCCCGACTGAAGTTTGCCCGCGTCTGGGGCTCAGGCAAACACGATGGCGTCATGGTAAGCCGCGACCACGTTCTGCAAGAAGGTGACATTATTGAACTGCATGTGCCAAAATAGAACCCGACAGAGTCGGGAATAGCCAATAATCAACCATCAAATATCAATAGAACCACGAATTGTCGACCTTTCTGCTGGTATGATATAATGTAATACCACAGGACAAGGAAGCGATATGGGAAAAGAAAAAATAGCTATCACACTGGACAAGGAGTTTATCGGCGAATTGGACAGACTGGTTAGCGAGCAGGTCTTCCAGAACCGCAGTCAGGCAATACAGGAAGCTGTCAGCGAGAAACTCGCCCGGATGAAACGTAGTCGCCTATCGACGGAGTGTGCCAAGCTCGAACCGAAATTTGAAAAGGCTATGGCAGAAGAAGGATTATCTGAGGATGTGCGCCAATGGCCCAAATACTGAGAGGCGAGATTCGCTGGGCTGATTTGAATCCTGCTCGAGGACACGAGCAAGCTGGCTTGCGGCCTGTCATGATTTTGAGTCATGATATATTTAATGAACGCTCGGGCACCGTCATAGTCATGGCAATCACCAGTCAACCACAAAAGTCCGGGTTTCCACTAACCCTACAACTAAAGACCGGGAATTTGCCCAAGCAGTCATGGGTCAAGATTAGCCAGATACGGACAATGTCTGTAGAGAGGATTGGTAAAGTTATCGGCAAAGCATCTCAAGAGGAATTGGACCACATTATAGAAGGATTAAATGAAATCGTTGCATAACAACACAATGTGGATAAGTTGAGAAAGGAACATATAAAAATGGATGTAATCGAAGCTATCAAAGCACGCAAGAGCATTCGCGCTTTCAAACCCGACCCCATCCCCAGAACAATCCTCGAGGATATTTTGCGAACGGCATCACTTTCGCCATCAGCCGCCAATATCCAACCCTGGGAGTTTGTAGTCGTCACCGGAGAGACACTGAAAAAGCTCACACAGGCGAATATCGATAAATCCAAAGCCGGGGAAACCGGCTCGTGGGACCTACGCCGGGGAGCAGGACGCAGTCAAGTACCCGAGGTTTACCTGAAACGACTTGTAGCTATCCAGACACGGATACAGGCGCAGATGAATTATATCCGTGAGGATAAAGAAAAACGCGCCGAGTGGATGCAACGCGGATTTCGCTATTTTGGCGCGCCCGCCGTCATTATCATCACGATGGAGAAATCGCTCGGCGATACCCACTTCTTTGACATCGGCATTGTAACACAGACCATCTGTCTTGCGGCGGTAGAACACGGGCTGGGCACCTGCATCCAGGGACAGGGGGTGATGTACCCGAACATGATACGGGAGATGTTCGGCATTCCAGATTCGAAGCACCTGGTCATCGCGATTGCTATCGGTTATCCGGACTGGTCGCATCCGGCAAATCAAATGAAGAGTGACCGCGAGTCGCTAGAAAACCTCTCCACATGGTTTGGTTTCAAGGAGTAACAGATGCCGGCGCG
>JAURWL010000225.1 GCA_030654965.1 Dehalococcoidales bacterium
ACACACACACACACACACACACACACACACACACACACACACACACACACACACACACACATGCGAACACACACACGCGTTGTCGTCACTTTCTCTCCGCTCTCGTTTCACTCCGATCGTGTCGACGATTGAGAGGTGCAAGATCGTCGATCATGTGTGCCGCTGCTCATCATGCTCATTTCTCCATCTCTCCATCTCTCCCTCGCCCTCAGAATGGGACGACATTCTGAAGTTCGTTCGTAGTCTGTCTCGTGAGTGTGGTCTGCCGATCGGTGCCGAGTCGAATTTCGTCATCAAACTATCTGAAGAGTACGCCGAGGACAATGCACCCTTCCCTCCCAAACAAATGGTGATCTCGAAGCCTATCGACACCGCTCACTGGCTTCGTATCCTGTGTCTTCTGTTGGTGAGTAAGGTGTGTTGCGTGTATACGAGTCTCTTTTCCACAAAGACCTACAAAGGACTGAAAGGCCTCTGTATCTGGGGCAGCGATGTCGGAGATGAGGGCACGAAGTACATATGCGAGGCATTACCTCTACTACCATACTGTTGCAAGTTAGAACTGATCGATTGTGGTCTCGGTGTCGCCGCGTGTGAACATCTCGGAGTGTACTTGAAGCGTCGACGCACGACACACCTCAAGATACTCAGACTGGATCATAACACGTCCATCGGAGCACAGGGAGTAGCGAGACTCAGCGAAGGATTGTACTTCAACTCGCTACTGCACACGCTCAGTATGGCGTACTGCGGAATCAAAAAGGAAGCGGGTGTTTTCTGGCAGAATATACTCATGACGAAAGATATCGGAATCAAGTCAGTTCAACGCGACGACAGAGCTGCTGTTGTTGTGGCTGGCAAGCAAAACGCATCGAGCGCTCGCGAGATGTGCAGTGAAGTCGTTGGCTGTCGCTGTCGCTGCCGATCATCTGACGCCGAGTTCTCACACTTTCGCTCTCGCTTCGTTCCTTCCCTTTCCAGAACTCTCAATCTCGAGGGCAACAGTCTCGAGCGTGACGGTATCATGCATCTGGCTCAAGGTCTCTCGTACAACTCTTCACTCACTTCGCTCAACATCAGTTCGAATAGTTTCGGTGGCGATGACAAGATCCCGGGCGAGGTCGATGCCATCAAATACCTCGCACTCGGATTCGCAGGATGCAAGACACTCAAGACAG
>JAURWL010000030.1 GCA_030654965.1 Dehalococcoidales bacterium
CGTGAGTGAGAACTGGTGCTCTAGTCCAAGATTTGGTCGCTCACGAATTTGACGAACTGCATTGTCTCGGTACGGGTTGCAGCATGGTCGACATGCTCGTCGCGCCACGCCTGCCGCCACGCAAGCGCGCTCTGAATAAGCCTCGACCACTCCGGGAGTTCTTCCTGCGCCCAGAGCGCAGCTTGTCTCTTGGACACCTGTTTGCCCGTCCTGTGTACATGTAGAGCTCTGCAAAGCGTCAGAATTGCGTATGCCTGGCTCTTCCTGTTCCGCTCGTGCCCTATCCACCCACTAACTTCTGCTGCGTAGCGCCGGACGGCTTCAACAAACTCGTCTTGGGTGATCGGAGGAATGACTGCCTTTGGCGGTGGGCCAAACAGCGCCAGACCATTCTCGCGCACGATGTACCAGTTCTGCAGCCAATCCCTCAGTGCCTCCCCTTCTCGCACGTGGAACGGCTCGCCCGGGCTTATGACGATTGGATTCTTCTCAGACCGAAACGTTCTTAGAGCCGCCACCGGCAGGTAAACGGCATCAATGCGGTCCTCCCATTCAGGGTTGTCGCGCGCAAAATCTCTATGCATGGCGCGCAGGGCATCAAACTCCGGAGCGGTAATTTGGGATGAGGTGACTGCCAACAAATCAATGTCGCTGCTGTCAGGGTCGAAGTCGCCAGTCGTCAGAGACCCATACAGGTACAGGCCGACCAGTTTTTCTTGAAAGATTTGCCGGATATGGGAAAGCAAGCTCACCAACAGCCTATTGATATCCACGTATGGAGTATCTAGCATAACTAATTACGTCCACATTCGATGCCATTTCCGACTGTTCACCCTGAGTATCCCAGTGGATTCAACCCCAAATCCTAAGGCGTTAATGCCGAGACAAACCTTGGTCGACCAATGTCGGGCAAACCGCCAGACTCAAAACGACCCACTGCCCGAAATCATAGCACATTTGGAGAGTGTCGAAAAAGTCGGAATAGAGGCTTTCTCCCCTTTGGAAAAGGGGGAACTAAGGGGGATTTTCAATTCTAAATCCCTCTCAATCTCCCTTTACG
>JAURWL010000243.1 GCA_030654965.1 Dehalococcoidales bacterium
TCAATTTACTGACGCGGTTGATAGCGTCACTATTGTCGTTACTACCGATATTCCGTGCCATCTCTATTGTCGTCTCACTTCAACAGAACCCCAAATCCACACCGCCTCAACTCTCCGGCGCGGGGTTGCTTTTATGTCTGAACTTAAATTCTGTTTCGTTTCATATGAGGATAACGAGCAGACCGAAGCCGGAGATACCCTCATCCACACCTGGGTCAAGCCCGCCTGGGGCTTCTGCGTAACGAAGTGGTGTTACTTCTGGGGGCTGGTAGGGGGCTTGGTCTCCCCCTCAACCAGCCCCTTTTTCAAATTCCATAACGATTACATCGCACCGCCGCCAGTCGAGGTAGTTCGGAAAGTAGCAGCATGGACGGATGACTTCACCCGTAGTTATGTCCCTGCTAGTTGGTGGAGTCTAAATTCTCCATCATTTGCTGCGGGTTTTAATACCCTTGATATTAAAGGCCAGGGGAGCGCAGCAAGATTCCTTAATATTACTATTCCAGCAGGGAAAATTATTGTTTCGGCCTACCTGATACTAACCGCCGAGGGAGCATATAACAACGATACAGTAAATACCCGTCTCCGTGCTGAAAAGAAAATCAATCCTCTTACCTTCAGCACCCCGGGAGACTTTGATGCTCGAGCCTGGACAACCGCCTATATAAATTGGGATGCCATAGCACACTGGGCTTTGAATGTAGAATATACCAGTCCAAATATTAAGACTCTTATTCAAGAGGTGATTGGACTCCCAGGCTGGGTTAACGGTAATCCAATCGTAATTTTATGGGATGACTTTCAGCAACGTAGCTCACAGGCAGACGCCAAAATCCGTGCGGGCTATTCATATGACGGCTCTTGGACCAAGGCACCTGAGTTACGCATCACATATCAGCCGTGACTCCGGATACTAAAATTTACGGTCCTTAAAGGATAGGAAGTGAAAACCATGAAAGAATGCATTTTATCAGGTGTCGCAATGCTCGCCATCGGCGGGCTGGCGGGCTATGGCCTGTCCCTGGGACATGATGGAATGCTGTTATTAACCGCCATCGCGGCTATCGCTGGCCTTGCCGGTTACCAGATCGGCAAGCGTCCGCCTACCACAAAAACGTAAAGAAGCTGGCCGCCGTGGGGTGTGGGGTGGGGTCGGCTCTAGGCAATCCTGCACGAACCCCACCAGCTTCCAAGCCAACACACAGGGGGTTCGGGCGGCCAGCCCCCACCCTACCACCTGGCTACGGCAGGCAGTTTAGTCGGAAAGGGCGGGAAAGGGCGGGTAAGGGCGTGGCCAGGGCTGCTGCTGCTGCGCCCCACCCCTTCAAGGCTAAACTTTTTTACGACGTCGTGCTACACTCTATAATATGGCTATAATATGGAAGGAGCGCTATAATGGTAAAAATCATCAGTCCCCTACTAAGCTTTGACGCTTCCGGTAATCTCGGCGACCGCATTACTTTCTCTAAACGCCACAGGCATAGTATCGCTGAAAAGATAGCTCAGCCTGCTGACGCTAAGACGCAGGCTCAGCTTTCTTGGCGAACCATGTTTGAAAAATGTACACTTCTCTGGCACTCCCTCAGCGCCGCAGAAAAGGCGACCTGGGAGCGCCTCGGGACGGCCAGGCACATGACCGGCTACGCCCTCTGGCAGTCCCAGTGTCTTAGACCAAATCCTGGCATCTATCTTCCCCTGGCCGGCGGCACCATGACCGGCAATGTTGCCGCCGCCCCGGGTGTTACTTTCGACGGCGTTGACCTATCTGAACTTACTCCTGGTGGTATTACTAAACTCTCAGAGCTAACGATTGACGTAGACAAGGATTGGCAGACCCACTTAATCAAGAACATTGGTGACCCTACGGCTAATCAAGACGCGGTCACTAAAGCCTGGTATCTAGCAAACCTACCAGCTGGTGGATATACGCAAGGAGCTAGAGTCTATAACAATGCTCCTGTAAGTATTAACAACACAACCTTTACAATCCTATCCTTCAATAGTGAACGATTTGATACTGATAATATTCACGAAAGTGTGACTAACCCAAGCCGCCTTACCTGCATGACAGCAGGCAAATATCTTATAATCGCTAATATTAGTTGGGCTGAAGCTAATTATACCGTCACAATCATATCAATATTACTTAACGGTACTACTCTCATAGCTAGGGAGCAAGTGACTGGTGCAACCACAGCCACCCTCATCAATAACGTCACCACTGTTTACTATTTAGCACTTAATGACTATATTCAGCTACAAGTTTACCAATACTCAGCTGGAGCCCATAATGTCAATTGTTCACCTAATTACAGTCCCGAGTTTATGATGCAGCGTATCGGCTAAGCCTACTCGGCGGACTCGCCTCTGGACTCCCCGTGCCTTCCTTTCATACTCTATTATTCTTAAATCGTTTCTCCCGCCTTTCAGTTGGGTCCTCAAGTGGCCAGGGGTACTAAAGTACTACTTCAACCAGGACTAACGAGGGATATACAGCCTCGACCAGCTATGAGAAAATTATAGTAGAGGTAAGAAGTCAGCACCAGGGCGGCGGCATCCGCCCGGGGACTGGTGCAGAAAGGGGGTAATCATAGACGACAAAGACAAGCAACTGGTGATGGTCCTGAAATACTGCCTCGAGCAGAAAGCCGTCACGTGGCACCTGCTCTGTATCGGGGGCGTGCTTCAATGCCTGGAGTGCTTCCTCCAGGATAGGATTAACGAGAGCTTCAGCCGGTACGAAGAAAAGATGTCGATAAAGGAGTGAGCTTTGAAAAACGCTGATATTTTCGAAGAAATCGAAGCCGAATATGAACGGGCTACAACCAAATTTAACGACTTCAACTCAGCGCATGAGGGCTACGCCGTAATCCTGGAAGAACTTGAAGAGCTAAAGGCTCATGTTTTTCTACACCATGACAAGCGCGACCTTCAAGCGATGAGGAAAGAAGCGGTACAGGTGGCAGCTATGGCCATCCGCTTTATCACGGATGTGTGTTAAATGAAACAGCAGCCGGTGAAGTCTGACGCGGAGAGAGCCTTCAACCAGGCCATAAACGAGGCGTGGCGTGTCTACATGGCAGAGCTTAAAGCACCTTGCGATAAATACACCGCAGCCGTCACAGAGGCAAAAAGAATATTTTTAGGAGTTAGAGGCGATGAACGAGGAAAAGCGAGCAAAGGAGCAATCGGGGGCGATTAGACCATATATGACGAGGGCGGCAGCCATAGCGCTGCTTACCCCTATCTCCCTGGGGCAGGCCAGCATGATTGACCTGGAATTGATGAACGCCTTAAAATTAGCTATTCAAGCCTTGAGGATGGTTGAAGAAGTGCATCACTCAGTGACCGACCCCAGGGATTGACAACTGAATAGCTGCCGGTCTATGGAGCCGAATAGAAGGTGACCTAACCCGGAGGCAGACGCGAAGCGGGGCAGGCGTAGCTTCAGGGAACATTCGCCAGGACAAACGATGCTAACCTGTGAAGGAGCTACCGGATGGAGCTTAAGGGCCGCAGTACAAATTATCAGGTGGCGAAGCTCAATACTCAAAGAGCTTACAAGAAGGCTCAAAGAAGAGCCTGGATTAACCACCAGAAGCTATTGCGAAGCCAGGGTAAAATCCCTTAAACCTCATCTTCCCCAGCGATAACAAGCCCTGAGGCACCTTTCCAGGCGTGTGATGCAACCTAGGGAGTGCATCAAAGCGGAGGCGACGGTTATTTCGGGAATGGACTAATCATTCCGTCCCTACGGGTGGCCGGGGGGGGGGTGGAAGGTATGCCCTACGTCAAGTACAGCACCCCAGGGTAAGATAGCTCTTGCAAAGTCCAGCTTTTCGCGATTTTTTTCAATTTTTCTTCCATTTACTCACGGATGCTCACTACAATCAAAATCCTGGCGCGCCGGGCGGCTGGCGCGGCGGTTGATATGGCCAGAGCCAGCTTGGCGGGAGCCAAAACGATTTTACTTTTTGGGGATGCCATCAGGGAAACAGGCCAACGGCCACACCAGGAGGGCGGAAAAAGAAAATACGAAACTGCCTGCCTGCGCCCCACCTGCTGGCCGCCCGAACCCCCTGTGTGTTGGCTTGGAAGCTGGTGGGGTTCGTGCAGGATTGCCTAGAGCCGACCCCACCCCACACCCCACGGCGGC
>JAURWL010000246.1 GCA_030654965.1 Dehalococcoidales bacterium
CCTTGACGCCCTTGACGAAAAAATTCCCGGTCTATTAAAGCGGGTTATCATCATGGAACGACCGGAAATGGATATCAGCGCTACAGAAATCAGGGAACGGGTAGCGAAGGGGCTGGATATTAGTAAGCTAGTGCCGGAGGCAGTGGAAGTATATATCAAACAGCACCATTTGTATTTTAAATAGGCTGGTAGAGAAGAAACCTATGTCTACAGGTTATCTCTCCTTTGACGAGATGGCGGGTCAGTATGACGAAACTCGAAACTATGATGAGGGTTGCTTTAGTTCTGCTCTAGACTATCTGGTTAGTAGATTTCCACCTGATAGGTTTCCAAGTGTTTTAGAGCCGGGTATCGGAACAGGAAGAATTGCCATCCCGCTGGCTGAACGCGGGTATCAGGTAACAGGTGTGGATGTTTCCAAAAAGATGCTCGCGGTGCTGGACAGGCAGATAAAACAGATGAGTCAGCCCCTTCCCATCTCATTCTATCAGGCGGATGTCCAGGTGTTGCCTTTTCTCGATGAATCCTTCAGTTTAGCGATGGTTGTCCACCTTTTCTACTTCATCAGGGATTGGCAGAGAGCCGTCAGAGAGATAATCAGGGTGGTGAGGAAGGATAGTCCCTTGGTGATGATGCACACAGGTACCGGCGCTGAAATTCCGTCTCTGAACCAGAGATACAAAGAGCTTTGTGCGGAAGCGGGCAGTCCCACACAAGAAGTAGGAGTGAACAGCAATACGGTAGTCGTGGATTATCTGAGTAGTCTGGGTTACCGTGCGGAATGGGTCAAAGACCGGTGGCAATGGTCTACGCGAATAAGTCTTGATAGGGCTGTCAGTTTTATAGAATCCCGAAGTTATTCTTTTACTAGATTTGTGCCTGATAACGTTCACTTATCAGTAGTAAAGAAGTTAGCCAAGGAGCTCCGGCAAAAATTCGGTAGTCTTGAGGCTGAAATAGAGGTCCCAAACCAGATTTATCTTGTGATGATTCAGAAATAGAACCCCGCTCAGAGTGGAAATAGCATAAGAACAACTAGATTCTTCGTCGCATGAGCTTTTCGTAGCTTCTCAGAATGACAACCATCCCCTAAATGTCAAGGTTCTTTACATATTTGGCGTGCGCTGTTATGAAAGCCTTGCGTGGCTGAACGTCATCGCCCATCAAATCTTGGAAGACTCGGTCGGCTTTAGCTGCGTCCTCTACGTTTACTTCGAGCAGGGTGCGGGTGGCGGGATTCATAGTGGTTTCCCATAATTGCACGGCGTTCATCTCGCCCAGACCCTTGTAACGCTGAATACTCATACCGGCTC
Source organism: Dehalococcoidales bacterium (assembly GCA_030654965.1). GTDB lineage: Bacteria > Chloroflexota > Dehalococcoidia > Dehalococcoidales > Fen-1064 > JAURWL01. The sequence goes on from JAURWL010000246.1 coordinate 1,314, forward strand.
TGTCTGCATTCTTCATTAGTTCCGATGTCAATTTGTTCCACGGAATGTCTTTTCCAACTTCTTTACCTTTTTTCAAGATGACGTACTTTTCTTTCTCCACCAGCTTCTCTACCTGCTTGTATGCTTTGAAGCATTTATGCATGATGGGGTCATCAAAGAAGCGTTTTTCAAGCCGTACTTTGCTGCCTTTCAACTCTATTTCCAAAGAATAATCGTCTTTAGTTGCGTCAATCGTCGCGCGCATGGGCAGCTTTAACGCTTCTGCAAACCAAGACATGTTTTGTTGTAAAGATATAAGGTCCGGGAAGGACTGCTTGTAAAAAGCATCATCTTTCTGTAAAAGAACCGTTGTGAAATTCCGCGGTATTCCTTTCTGCTCAAACTTCGCAAATCCTTGCTCTACGTCTCTAAGCGCATCAAAAAGGTCACGCACTTCTGCACCGGTTAAAGTCAGAGTCCCATCTGCTGAATATACCGCCATATCACGTAGCGGTAGTTGGGCTAGTGCATCATCAGAGTATACCCAATCTTCAACTTTACCCCGAACCACACGGTAGAGCGGCGGCTGGGCAATGAAGAGGTGCTTTTCATTAATCAGACGGCTCATATGGCGGAAGAAAAAGGTCAAAAGTAATGTGCGGATGTGCGCCCCGTCCACATCTGCATCCGTCATCAGGATGACCTTGTGGTAGCGGAGCCGGGTGGGGTCGAAGTCCTCATCGATCCCGGCACCGACGGCGGTGATAATAGCGCGGATTTCTGTCACTCCCAACATCTTTTCAGGTGAGGCTTTTTCCACGTTGAGAATCTTGCCGCGCAGGGGTAAAATCGCCTGGAAACGCCGTTCTCTGCCCTGTTTGGCAGAGCCTCCGGCGGAATCACCCTCGACGAGGTACAGTTCGCAGAGGTTCGGGTCTTTTTCAGAACAATCCGCCAGTTTACCGGGTAGCGTGCCGCTATCGAGGCTGTTCTTTCTTACAATCAGATCGCGGGCTTTGCGGGCGGCTTCCCGGGCGCGGGCGGAGAGAAGGCACTTATCGATGATGGCGCGGGCATCATCCGGGTGCTCTTCCAGATAGAGCGCCAGCCCCTCGCTGACGACACTGTCGACGGCGCTCTTGGCTTCGGCGTTACCGAGCTTGCCCTTGGTCTGTCCTTCAAACTGGGGTTCAGAAATTTTGACGCTGACCACAGCGGTCAAACCCTCACGGACGTCATCGCCGCTGAGGTTGGGGTCATTTTCCTTGAGCAGTTTGGCTTTTCGGGTATAGTCGTTAAACACGCGGGTCAGCGCCGTGCGGAAGCCGGTGAGGTGTGTGCCGCCATCGACCGTGTTGATGCAGTTGGCGAAGCTGAAAATGGACTCGCTGAAGCCATCGTTGTACTGGAGCGAGGCTTCAACCATGGTGCCGTTCGATTGCTTGGCGATGAAAATAGGTTGCTTATGAATGACCGGACGGCCACGGTTCAACTGCCGCACAAAGCTGTTGATACCACCCTCAAAATAGAAGGTCAGTTCGCGGTCATGCACAGCATCGCGGAAATAGATTTCTAATCCCCGGTTCAGGTAGGCGACCTCGCGCAGACGCTCAGTAAGGATATCGAAGTCGTAGCGGGTGTTGCCGAAGATTTCCTCATCGGCGACGAAGGTGGTAATTGTGCCGGTGCCTACCGACTTGCCGATGACCTTTACGTCAGCTTTGGGGATACCCTGGTCGTACTCCTGATAGTATAGTTTACCATTGCGCTTGACTTTGACACTCAGCTTAGATGAAAGGGCGTTCACTACCGAAGCGCCGACACCGTGTAGACCGCCGGAGACCTGATAAATCTTGCCGCCGAACTTGGCACCGGCATGGAGCACTGTCATCACGGTTTCCAGGGCGGATTTACCGGTGGTGGGATGAATCTCTACCGGTATGCCGCGGCCATTATCTTCCACGGTTACCGAATTATCTTCGTTGATGATTATCTTGATGAGGGTGCAATAGCCGCCCATCGCCTCGTCGACGCTGTTATAGACGATTTCGTAGACTAGGTGGTGCAGACCGCGCTGGTCGGTACTGCCGATATACATGCCCGGGCGCCTGCGGACGGCTTCACGCCCGCCGAGCACCTGGATGGAGGTGGCATTATAGTCATCGGTGCCATTAGCGCCGTTACTCATTGGTTGATTGGCAAGACGGTCCTGAATCATAAAGAGTTGATACTCCATGAGCGAGACGCAACTTTAGACACAAAGACATGATGAGGACGAATAGACTCTGTAACACTTGTATATGTCGAAGGAGCAGTCTCTGCTCTCATTATATTTAAATTATAGCATACTTTAGCTTCAAATGGAAGCTGGGGGAGGAAAATTGACAGGAATTACCTGAGAAGTGCCGCTAATTCCTTCATGCTGACCGTGCTCTGCTCGGAAGTTGCCATGTCGCGGAGGATGACAGTTGCGGTTTTGACCTCGTCGTCGCCGATGATGACAGCCCTCGTAATTTTAAGGTTGTTTGCCTGGCGGAGTTGCGCTTTCAGGCTCTTGGATGAGGTCGCTTCAATCACGGCAATGCCGCCACGCCGCAATTGTGCCGCGAGTATGATAGCTTCTTCACGGGCGGCATCACCCACGTAAGCGATGAAGACCTGCGGCGAGGGAAGCGGAGGCGCCGCAACTCCCTGTTTTTTTAGATTGAGGATAATCCGTTCGATACCGATTCCAAAACCGATGCCGGGTGTCGGTTTGCCGCCCAAGGTCTCAATCAAGCCATCGTACCGGCCGCCACCGCCGATGGCGCTCTGGGCTCTCTGGTCCTCCGGCTGGATTTCAAAAACCGTCCGCGTGTAGTAATCAAAGCCCCGGACAAGGTAGTTGTTCACTTCGCAGGGAATATTGAGAATCTGCAAGTAATCTTTAAGCTTCTGGAAGTGCTCGGTACAGGGGGCACAGAGATAATCGATGTTCTTGGGGGCTTCCGCCGCTATTTTCTGGCAAGCGGGCTGTTTGCAATCGAGCAAGCGCAGGACATTCCGTTCCAGCCTGATTTTGCAGTCGGGGCACAGCTCGTTGACATGACCCGTATAGAATGCTCTCAACTTCTTGAGGTAGTCAGGCCGGCATTGCGGACAGCCGATGCTATTGATGAAGAGAAGAAGCTTCTGCAATCCCAACGACTTCAGGAACTGCCATGCCAAATCGATGACCTCGGCGTCCAGTGAGGCATCCGCTTCGCCGAGTGCTTCACAGCCGAACTGATAGTGCTGGCGATAGCGCCCTGCCTGCGGCCGCTCGTAGCGGAAGATAGGGGAAATATAGTACAGCTTCACCGGCTGGGGCAGGTTGTTATAGCCATGTTCCAGGTAGGCACGGCAGACAGAGGGCGTCCCTTCTGGTTTCAGAGTGAGGCTATTACCGCTCCGGTCCTCGAAGGTATACATCTCCTTCTGGACGATGTCTGTGGTCTCGCCAGTGCCTTTGATAAAGAGCCGCGTATCTTCAAAAATAGGTGGGTCGATGCGCTCGTAGCCGTAAAGCTGGCAGATACGGGCGGCTTTTTGCTCCACATAGCGCCAGTAGGGTTGCTCTTCCGGCAGGATATCCGCCGTGCCGCGCGGTGCTGTGTACAAAGTCATTAACTCCTGTATAAACGCTAGAATACTGTATTTGTGGGTGGATTGTAAAGAGCGATATCCTAGTGTCTTTCCCATGAAGTTCGTCCCGTTCCTGTAACTAAAACCCCTACTCTGTCATTCTGACCCCGACCTGTCGGGGTCAGAATCTAGTTCTGTTCTGGATGGTCATTACCACTCGCGCATCAGGTAGGTGACAATACTGCATCTGCAATGACATTTCTGTCTCCTTGCGCTATACTAAATTTACAATAAGGTGTTGTGGGGCAGGTTGTGACGGTCAACGAGCTTATAGAGAAGGCACAGGCGTATCTTCCACAGGAAAAGGTCGCTATTATTCAGCACGCCTACGAATTTGCCCGTGAAGCCCACGAAGGGCAGGTCAGAAAATCGGGCGAACCCTATATCGAGCACCCGCTCCAGGTAGCTCTTATCCTGGTCGGGCTTCAGCTCGATGCCAGTTCCCTTGCCGCCGCTCTCCTCCATGATGTCGAAGAAAACAGTGGTGTTCCGAATAGCGAGCTTGTCGAAAAATTCGGTCCGGAAGTTGCGAAACTGGTGGATGCCACTACCAAACTCGGTAAAATTTCCCTCGCTACACCGGATGAATCCACAAAACGTGGTGGTGCTCTTGCCGG
>JAURWL010000252.1 GCA_030654965.1 Dehalococcoidales bacterium
GTCAACCGAAGCACGGTTATAGAGGATGCGTCGGTTCAAAGGCCAGCACCATGACCATCCTGAGTACAGACCAATACCGGAGGTATCCTTGGGGTCACGGCGTGCCATCATGTTACCTGCCTCAGTAAAGCTCCCGGAAAAGAGCCAGTTACCGCAGGAGGTTGAGCCGTCATCTTTCAGCCCAACGAAATTTGCCACCAATTTCCCAGAGTTAACGTCATAGCCATTTATCTCTTTTGCAACTATGGCTGGGTCGGGATGTTCCCCATAGTCCCAGGTGAGTTTGGTGATGGCATCCATATTGGGACCGCCTTGCGCGGTATAGAGCGCTTTAATCCTGTTCATAAGCTGGACAATCATCCACAGGTCCTCTTTAGCTTCATCAGGTGGCTCAATTGCCTGATAGCGCCACTGTGACCAACGTCCGCTGTTCGTAACACTCCCCTGTTTCTCATAGGAAGCACAGGCTGGAAGCAGGAAGACTTCTGTTCTAACATCCTTTGGTTTTATCCCCGGACGTTTCCAGAAATCGGCGGTCTCCGTCTCCCACAAGTCAGTGCAAACTAACCAGTCGAGGTTTCCCAGTGCTTGCCTTTCCTGGTTAGAATTCGGACCACTTACCGCTGGATTCTGCCCCCAGCAGAGCATCCCCTTGATAGTACCTGCTCCGAGTGCTTCGAAGAGGGGTATCCAGGAATAGTTAGCCCCTGCCTGGGCTTTGGGCAGATATTGATAACCGAATTCATTGTCTTTGGTTGATGCGCTACCATACCAAGCTTTTAACAGACTGACTACATACTTGGGCTGGTTCTTTTTCCAGTTGCCGCTCCTAGGGTCTTTGGTCGTTGGCGCCACAACCTCCAGATACTTCGTTAAAGCCGGCTGGGCACTAGTCGGGGCGGGCAAATAACCCGGCAGCAGATGATACAGCAGAGCATGGTCCGTACTCCCCTGTACATTGGACTCGCCTCTCAGCGCATTAATACCACCACCCGCAATCCCGATATTGGCAAGGAGAATCTGGATGACACTGAAAGCCCGGACGTTCTGACTGCCCACGGTATGCTGGGTAGTGCCCATTGCATAGAGAATGGTGCCTGCTCTATTCGGTCCACCCGTGGAAGCAAAGCTTTTATATACTTCAAGTAGCGGGGCTTTAGGCGTCCCGGTGATACTGGACACCGTATCCATATCATAGCGGGCATAGTGCCTTTTTAAAAGCTGAAAAACGCAATCGGGATTCTGGAGAGTTTTATCTTGCTTAGGAATACCGCTCTCTTCGAGCTGATACTGCCAGGTGGATTTATCCTTGTAAGCTCTGGCAGTGGCATCATAGCCATTAAAAATACCATCACTAAATTTGAAGTTTGAATTGATTAGCCAGCCGGCATTCGCATATTCCCGGAGATACTCCATGTTGTAGTTCTGGGGAGACTTCTCAATATCCTCAATGATGTATTTAATCATACCCCCGAGAAAGGCAATGTCTGTCCCTGACCTGATTGGCGCCCAGAGATGCGCCCGCGCCGAGGTGCGTGTGAAACGAGGGTCGACATGAATCAGCTTGGCGCCCTTGTCCACGGCTTTGGTGACCCAATTGAAGGAGATGGGATGGTTCTCTGCGGCATTGGAACCCATGACAAGAATGACATCAGCATTGGCGATATCCGACCAGTGGTTCGTCATCGCTCCCCGACCAAAACTCTCCGCCAGACCGGCGACAGTCGGGGAATGTCATATGCGCGCTTGATGTTCGATGTACACCATCCCCAATGCGCGGTTCATTTTGGTTAGCAGGTAACACTCTTCGTTATCCAGAGCCGCTCCACCAAGATGGGCAATAGCTTCCGTACGATTGATCAGAACACCGTCTTTATCTTTCTCAATCCAGTTGGTGTCTCTAGTCTGTTTTACTCGTTGGGCAATCTCATCTAGCGCCCACGCCCAGGATTTCTCTTCCCAGTTTTCTGTGTAAGGAGCGCGGTAGAGCACCTTTGTCATCCGGCTCGGATTCAGTTTACCATTAACCGTCCTTATCTGATGTAATGCTTGCGCTTTAGAACAAAGCTTACCGGTGTTAATAGGATGGTCGGGGTCACCTTCAATATTAATGATGTTTTCCCCGTCTGCGGCGATAATAATCCCACAACCGACGGCACAGTAAGCGCAGATTGAAGTTGTCTCGCCGATTTTTTTAACGAGAGGAGTTTTAGAGGGAGGGCTGAAAACCTCCCCTGATTTTAATGGGTTGATTAGTATTACCCCCGCTGTCGCCACCCCACCCAACTTTAAGAACTCCCTCCGGCTCAGCGACTGCATGCACCACCTCCTTGGTAAATTTTTCTGTTATATTGGTACTTCCTGAGTCCAATCGACTCTAAAAAAGCTGCCCTTCTACCCCTTATGCTTAATACCTTCCTTAAGGATTTCACCACAAAGACGCATCAACTGAGTGTGATTGTCTCGGAGCCGGGAACTGATGACTCCGGCGAGATTTCTCATGACTACCGCCTCCATTTGAGGTCTTCCGACAAACAGCTTCTGCAAGTCAGAATCCTTAATAGCAATCATCTGGGTGTTCTCAAGGCATTTGATTGAGGCTGTGAGGACATGCGGCGGGACAAGCGCTGACCAGGCGCAGACGCGTCCCCTGGTGAGTGTGGCAATAGTTAATGTGTGACTGTAACGGGGGACATCTATCCATGCCTCAACAGCAACCTTGCCATTATTCATAACGAGAAGCTGGTCGGTGGTTTTCCCCTGCACGGCGGGGTATTCACCAGCTTTATAGGTTCTTAGGGTACATAGCTTGGCAATCATCCCCAACGCATCATCAGGTAAGCCGGTAAAGATATCCACTCCTCGCAGGTCACTGAAGGCTATTCCCTGTGCAGTCTCCATTGCTGTGCCTCCTTTTTTTCTTTTACCCATTTTGCGAAGTAATATTGCCGTATGGTGGTATAATAACCCGAAACTTCCCGATTACTCCGAATAATATTCACTCCGGAAAGGAGTTGAGCAGACTTATCCTTTGCATACACAGCCTTGTGCCTGTGACACTCTTTACAAGCCAGCCCGTGCAAAAATGCCATGTATTTCTGACATTGGCCGCGGCATGAAGATGGTATCCTCTAGCATTTCCCCGGGAAATGCCGTCTGCTGGACAGATAGCCCAGCGGCACCCAATATTTCAGCGATGGTACGGGAAGGCGCTCGTTTCAGCTGGTACTCCTGAACCCGTTCCTTCAGGGCAACAAATAGACCAACCCATATCAGGACGGGTGTTGAGACGCCGGCAAGAAAGACTAGGGCGAAGACCCCAACTCGCCTCATCACTCTGAGTATCGGCTGGCGAATAACGACAAAAAGACCGACCCAGATTAGAACGGGTGCCAGAATAGCGGCGAGAAGTGCTAACATTATTGCTCCCATGCGTTTCATGTGTACCACCCCCTCTTTTTACTTCTTTTAATGTAGCCAAAGCATAATGCAGACCAGTGACTGATGAAATGGCATAGTAGGTAGTCTGAGGAAGAAAACGCCCCATTTTCTCGGTAAAATACTACTAATTACAGTACCAAATGGTGTGTATAACCCTTTACTACGTTGATGGTAAGTGCTACAGTGAACACATCAAAAAGCCAATAATCGTATACGAGTATTGTATCAATGGCAGTAGTGAATGGTTTTTCTAACCGAATACGGCTACTAACAAATCTCGGCATTCTAGTCTGGGTCGACATCCTCCGAAATGTCAGCAGTGGTATGCGGAATGGGCTTGCTCGACTCCTGCTACGTGTTGCGCCGGACAACGCTTCAGCACATGGTCTCCTTGTCAGCACCTACGAACAGATGAGGGCGCGTTTGAAGGACTCACTCAAGGAGATTGAGGATAAAACTCAGCAACTTGAGGAATCCTGGGGAGAATTGAAACAGTCGAGAGATTTGCTTCAAACGACCATTGATAGTATCGGGGTTGATTTGATTGTAATTAACCGCAATATGAGAATCACACAGGCAAACCGTAGTGTGCGTGAAAAATATGCTGACCAGGAAGTGGTTGGGCGCCATTGTTATGAGGTAACTCACGGACAGGACCATCCTTGCCAACCGCCCGCCTGTGTCTGTCCTGCATCCAAGGTCTGGCAATCCGGCAAGCCCATGCGGGTGGTTCATGTGCATACCATCAACAATGCTGGAAATAACCAGCACCGGTATTTTGAGGTGGTTGCTTCTCCTTTATACGATAAGAATCACAAAGTCGGACAGGTTGTGGAACTAACCCAGGATATCACCAACAGTAAGGAACAAGAAAACCGCATCCTTGAAACGAACCGCGCTCTCCGTGCTTTGAATACCATTGCGGCTACCGCAAACGAGTCATTGGACCTTGACCGTATTCTCAATACCGCGTTGGATGGAGTCATGGAGATAACACGAACAGAAATCGGCGGTATTTTGCTCCTGAACGAAAAAACCAAAACTCTTTCTTACCGTGTTTCTCGCGGTCTATCGGCGCTTCAAAAGAGGGAACCTACCGGTATTGCACTTGGTCAAGGGATTGCAGGCGTTATCGCTGTTGAAGGTACTGCTCTGGTAATCGATGATGTCTCCAATGACCCGCGAGTTGCCCATCGTCTAATTATTGTAGAGGAGGGGCTGAGAGCCTTTCTTGGCGTACCGTTAAAATCCAAGGAACGGGTTGTCGGTGTATTAACCATTGCCAGCCAAACACCCCACTCTTTCTCTCAGCAAGAAGTACAACTTCTCACGGCGCTGGGATACCAACTGGGGATTACTATTGAAAATGCTCAATTGTACCATGAGGTTCAACTAAGAGAGCAGGCACGCGCCGACCTCCTGCGCCAGCTTATCAAAGCGCAGGAAGATGAGCGGCGTCGGGTCGCCCGTGAGCTTCATGACGTCACCAGTCAGGCGCTGGCAACTTTAGCGGTACGTGTGGAAACAATTGGCTCCATTGCCAAGTTAGACCCTAAGGAAGCAGACACTCTATTGGAAGAAATAAGACGTCTCCTTATGCTTACTTCTAAGGAAGTCCACAGCCTTATCTATGAGCTACGCCCCAGTCTCCTCGACGATCTGGGATTGCCAGCCGCCGTCCGGTCATGCGCTCACAATGTTCTCGAGGCAGCCGGAATAGAGGTACATCTGGAAGTCGTCGGTCAGGAAAACCGGTTACCGCCAGAGGTAGAGATTGCCGCCTTCCGTATTACTCAGGAGGCGATTACTAATATTGCCTCTCATTCCAAGGCAGAAAGTACCTATATTAGCCTGGAATTCAAAGACAGGGGCATTTCCGTGCAGGTGGAGGATGATGGCATCGGTTTCAACCTCTTGGAGGTGCTTAGTTCAGCACATGCTAAAGAGAGCATGGGTTTATTGGGTATGAAAGAGCGTGCTGAGCTACTTGGGGGAACATTGAACATTGACACCGAACCTGGCAAGGGAACACGTATCACTGTTGAAATACCGCTCAGTTTGGAGAAAGGCGATGTCCAAGATAAGCGTATTGTTGGTGGATGACCACGCACTTTTCAGACAGGGTATGCGCGCTCTGCTTGAGAGTTCATCCCATGTGGAAATTGTTGGTGAAGCGACAGATGGTAGAGAAGCCATTGAGAAAGTGCGTCAACTTACTCCTCAGGTAGTGCTTATGGATATTGGTATGCCGGGAATGGGTGGGCTGGAGGCGACACGGCGCATTCTCAAGGAGAATCCGGGCGTCAGGACACTGGTTCTGACGCAGTATGAAGATGCTGAATATATCCTTGCAATGTTGCGGGCGGGAGCGAAAGGTTACATCGCCAAAACAGCTACCGCCGCAGAACTGGATAATGCAATTCAAACTGTATCGCGGGGAGAATCTTACCTCTATCCTTCAGCGGCAACCGCACTGGTGGAGGAATACCTTTTACGGGTCGGTGGGGAAAAGGATGAATACGAACGGCTTACAGACCGGGAGAGGGAAGTGCTTCAGCTTGTCGCCGAAGGATACCCCAACCGTGAGATTGCTGATAAGCTTTACATCAGCGTCAAGACAGTCCTCCGGCACAGGACAAATATCATGCAAAAACTAGGCTTTCACAACCGCACGGAACTCATTAAATACGCCATCAGCAAGGGGCTGATAGAGATAGCGCGTAAAATTGACAAGTAATAAACAAATATCAGTGGCTACTTGCAGAATTGGGTTATTTTACCAGGGTGAAGGCAATGCCCTATCCATATACTTTGAAGTAATTAGGACATAACGGACTTCCCCTGCATTTTGAGTAACAATCTGTATTTTTTTCAATGCTAAAGGACTCCACATCCATCAATTCTATATAGTGGCAGTATATCCTCTTTTACCCTTGAGTCAGTAAGTCGTTTAATAAAGTATCGTCGTACCCACCCCTCCCCGCCTTTATGCTACAATAGGGTGGAAATTTCGACCAATCTGCTTCATTCCTATAAGGTCTATATTAGCGGAGGGGAGATGAGCAACGGGATACAAGCGGCACTGAACACTGCCAGGGCAATTATCGATAATGTCGAGCGGGTGATTATCGGTAAGCGGGACGTCATTGAACTGGCAGTCATCGCTCTGATGAGCAAAGGACACCTGCTTATTGAAGATGCGCCGGGTGTCGGCAAGACCATGCTGGCGCGGAGCCTCGCCAAATCACTCGATTGTTCGTTCAAACGCATCCAATTTACACCAGACATGTTGCCCAGCGATATTACCGGGGTTTCGGTCTACAACCAGAAGACCGGCGACTTCGAGTTCCGCCCCGGTCCCATCATGGCACAAATCGTTCTCGCTGATGAAATCAACCGCGCCACCCCAAAAGTGCAATCAGCCCTCCTGGAATGCATGGAAGAAGCGCAGATTACCGTGGAGGGTAATACTCACAAGATGCCTGCTCCTTTCCATATCCTCGCCACTCAGAATCCCATTGAATACGAAGGCACTTTCCCTCTGCCGGAAACTCAGCTTGACAGGTTCCTTCTGCGCATTAATATCGGCTACCCCTCTCCGTCCGACGAAGTCAACATCATGAACCAACAGCAGTACTCTCATCCCATCGATAAGCTCAAGTCGGTGGCTTCCAGCGCTGACCTGGAAATGCTCCAGTCGGCTGTCAGGGATATCTATGTCGACGAACTGGTCAAGCAGTATATTGCGGCAGTGGTTGGGGCAACCCGCAACCATCCCTCAATCTTCCTCGGCGCATCTCCCCGCGGCTCTCTCTCACTCTACCGCACCGCACAGGCACGCGCTTTGATTCAAGGTCGCGACCATATTTTGCCTGACGATGTCAAAGCGCTCGCCGAGCCGGTTCTAGCGCATCGCCTGATACCGCGTTTGACCGATTCTTCTCATGATAAGACCGGACGGGCAATAATCGCCAAACTACTGGAGACTGTTCCAGTTCCCGGTCTGACAGCAAAATAGGGAACCGTATGTTGCTTGGCGGTTCGGTAGTGGAATCGTGTCGATGAAAACCAGAAACATTATCATAATAGCTGTGCCTGTGGCAATCCTCGCCCTGGCGCTTCTCCTCGGGTCGATTCTATTACTGCGTCTTTTCTTTGTCGCTACGATTATCAGCGTTCTGGGCTATCTCTGGACAATTTTGAGCATCCGCAACCTTACCGTTAGCATCGGCAAACCATCGGAACACCTACAGGTGGGAGATACATTCCAGCGAGAAGTTATCCTGACCAACCCCGGACAAATACCACGTCTCTGGCTCAAACTTCACGACAATACCAATTTACCCGGTCACCATGATACTACAATGATAAACATTCTGGGTCGGCAATCTCACCTGTGGCAAACAACCTTCAATTGTCAGAAAAGGGGACGCTACCATCTGGGTCCGACGACGGTAACTGCCACCGACCCATTCGGTATCTTTACAAATCAACGTGCAGTGGGACAAGAGCAGAATATCATCGTCTACCCGACAACAGTTGACCTACCGCTCTTTCGTTTTGCATCATTCAGCGATTTCGGCTACGGTTCTGGCTATCAATCAATCAGCCGTATCAGTCCCAATGCCTCCAGCGTGCGTGAATACGCGAGCGGCGATAGCCTCCATCACATCCACTGGCGCAGTACCGCACGCACCGGCTCCCTCATGGTAAAAATGTTTGACGCCGACCGCTCCTATAACGCATCTAAAACCGCCTGGATATTGCTCGATATGAACGAGGAGTCCCATTTTGGACGTGACGCAGAGCATAGTGACGAGTATGCCATCACTATTGCCGCCTCCCTGGTCAGGAAATACCTTCAGGGTGGCATGCGTGTTGGCGTGATGGCATCCGACGACCGAAGGTATTTCGCCCCCACAGAGAGGGGGGAGGAACATCTCTGGGAGATACTTGAAGTCCTGGCACTAATGAGGAGCGACTGGAAAACCAAATTGAACGAGGTTGTATCACAGCATCTGGATAGCTTCCGTGATAACCCACTCGTCATCATCGTTGCCACGTCGGCAACGGAGGGTTTAATGGAAACTGTCCACCAGTTGAAAAACCGGATTGATTCAGTAGTTGTCGTCCTGCTGGACATTGCCAGCTTCCAGGGTCGCCCATCCACAGTAGATAACTCACGGGCGCTAAACTGGGCAGGTGCACAAGTTTACACCGTCAGAAAAGGCGAGGAATTATCCAAGGCGTTGGATAGTAGAACCACCCGTATCCACCCGCTTATGGTTTAGGTAAGGCATTATGGCTAGCAATATCGGAAAAATAATTGCAGTTCGCTACCGGCAGGCGCTCGGTCAGTTCGGACTCAGTAGTTTGCTGACGATAATTGACATGGGTTTGGGTTTCCTGACCATCGCCATTGCCGTCTGGTCGATTGAACGCGCCGACTGGATTTCACCAGAGCCATCCCTTATCACCACCCTTGCCCTGGCAACAGCAACCGCCATTGTTCTGGCAAAGACACCACTAGCCCGTGGAATTGCCTTTCTACTTGCCATTGTTATCAGTATTGCCGTCATTTCCTGGCAGGGCATCCAATTGTTTGTTGCCACAGAAGACACTTCCGCTCTCCAACTCTGGTGGGATAGTATCAGCAGTGGCCGTCCCAGCGAAGGGACTATCTACTTTGCCATGTTCCTCAGTCTAATCACCTGGATTATCGGCTTTATTTCCATCTGGTTCATCCTGCGAAAACGTAACTCATGGCCCGCGGTCATCATGGGTACGATAATGCTTATCGTTAACATGACCAACTTGCCGCGTGAGAACTATTACTTTTTCCCTCTTTATTTCCTGAGCGCTATCATACTCCTCGCATTAACGAATTTGGTAAAACAGGGGGGGGAACTGCTTAAATGGCAGGAGAAAAATGTACGCCGTGGATTTGCTTACTTTTCGGTAGCAGTCATCTCAATCAGTCTGGTCACGACGAGTATTGCTTATTTTGTCCCCGAGCCGCCTATCAATAATATTGGCATCAAACTGGACACCAGCTCAGTTAATAGCCGCAGTGTTGAGGAACTCTGGTTCAATATCTTCGCCGATGTTCGTAGCAAATGGACAACTCTGAAAAGCCAGGAGCAGGAAAAACTTCTCTTTAAAGACCCGTTGGTAACCGGCGATAAAATTCATTTCCTGATAAATACTGAGCTTTCAAATTACTGGCGAACACGCCGCTACGATGTTTACGAGGCATGGGGATGGTCGAGTACCCTCGAAACAGATAAACAACTGCGGGCGGGGGAACAGATTGCTTATGAAGAAGCGTTGCAGAACGGCAAAGCCGTTTTCTACACCGTGGAGAATCGGCTAAAAACAGATGTCATCCTCTCTCTCGGCGCAGTGACTTCAGTTGATATTCCAGCAAAACTTCAGACATTCTCGCAGGAACAGATTGATGAGACTGCCACGTCGGCGACCGAGGCCAGGGATATTGCTGCCGTCGTCTCAACACAGGTCATTAGACCCTACCAACGTTACCGTGTAAGCGCTAATGTAACAGTGACAACTCCAGAAGAACTAGCTGAGGCAGGTGAAGATTACCCGGAATGGGTGACAAGCCATTATCTGCAATTACCGGACGATTTTCCAAGCAGTGTCAGAAATCTCAGTGAAGAAATCACCAAAGATGCGAAAACGCCCTATGATAAGGCACTTGCGATTAAAGTATATCTCCGCCGTTTTCACTACGACCAGCTGGTGCAGACGCCACCCGCAAACAGTGACGGTGTGGAGTATTTTCTCTATGTAGCCGAGAGGGGAGTGTGCACCGAATTCGCTTCCGCGATGGCGGTGATGTTGCGCGCTACCGGCGTGCCGGCAAGAATTACTACCGGCTACTTCCGCGGGGAACTTGATGAGGAAACAGGATATTACACCATTCGCGGTCGTAACTACCACGCCTGGGTGGAGGTCTACTTTCCGCAATACGGCTGGATTGAATTTGAAGCCACGCCGGCTACACCGGAAATAGTCACCACCGCGGAGATACTAGAAGATTCCAACTATAATTTTTCCTTCTCCACAGGTGATGAGCTTCCCTTCTGGATGCTGGAAGACCCCTTCGGGCTTGGTTTTGAACAATCCCAGACACAGGCTACCTTCAGGCGTCGTAGTTTCCCTTTGCCTTACATCTACCTCCTCAGCGCACTCACGCTCATTGTCATCGCCATTTATTCTGCCAGGGAAGCGCTTGACCGCTGGGTGAGACGTCTTCAGCGTGTTCACACCGCTGATGAAGCTTACCAACGTATGTGTCTGCTTGCTGAACGTGGGGAATCGGGACCTTTCGACTACGAGACACCGGCGGAATTCAGTCGGCGTCTGACAAAATATCTGCCGGGACAGGAAGATACCATCGGCCTCGTTACACAGCTCTACCTTGGCGTCAGATATAGCCCGCGTAAATCAATCGAAGAGCAGGATAAAATCAAGATGCAAAAAGCCTGGGTAGAATTGGCTCCATCTTTAGTCAGACACATGTTGCGTCTGCGTAAATGGAAACTTGTCCGTCTCTTCTGGCATCCTTAATGTGGATGCTATGTTACTTCTTATCTTCGCCCAGTAGATGAGCCCGCATTTCCGCATATCCCGGAGGGTGCTGTGAACTAAAACGCATGAAGGTAGGAATGGGATAGCGGAATACGCCAGTTCGGTAATTCATCTCCAATGCTTTAACCGTTTGCTCCATTTTGTTGTAGGGAATTGAGAAACCGCACTCGTAGTCCTGTGGATGCGGGACAAGGCGTTCACCAGTACCTACAAGGGCGAACTGTGCTTCGTTTGTCTGTATCGCTTTTGTAATGTAAGTAGTGCACCCGGCGCCAGTCGTCAGCTTGACATCTAACCCGCCTTTACCTTGTCCACTCAGATATGCCGAAAGCAGTACCCAAATTTGCGCAGGGCTGGCATAAACCATAACCACATGCGGTTCAAAAGTGGCACGGTCTAATGGAGCGATGACCGCGTATTTATACTTTCCGTATTCAAATTTCGTCATTTCCTGAATAGCCGCCGCCGCTCGTTCTTTGGTCATCCCCCACAACCCAATGCTGGCTTGAAATGTGCCATCTGTAATGTCCGCTGGTGGTTGAACGAATCCAAGACTAATTGCCGGCACATAGCAGGAAACAGTTTTATCGATAGTTATCACCCAACCATAGCGCCGTGCCATCGCAATGGCATGACACAGCGAGATGGAAATACCCATATCACGGAGAGGTAGGCGCACTTTCTCCGGTAGTTCACTCTCTGAAGCACACATTCTGATAGCGATGGGGTAGGTCTGGGGTCGGAGATACTGGTTAAAAGCATCGTTGATTTGTTTAAGCTCCATTTGTCCTCACCTCCGGTAAGTTAATGCAGAACCATTATAGCAGATGGGCACACTGAAGATGCGCTCACTTACGTAACAAGGCGGGAAATTTCCTTTTTTACAACTCTGTACAGGATGTAAAGACATCGAAAAAACGCGTTGACTTTTTAAATAGTATCCGTTACTATGCTGTAAACAGATTGAGGAGTAAATAATGGCAGGCGTAGCGTTAGCAGGTATCAAGGTCGTTGAGTACACTACGATGGTCGCTGGTCCATACTGCGGTAAATTGCTGGCTGACTTGGGCGCCGATGTAATCAAAGTTGAACCGCCGGAGGGCGACCCCGCCCGTGCCTTCGGACCTTTCCCCGATGACAAACCCCACCCCGAAAAAAGCGCCCTTTTTCTCTACAACAATACGAGTAAACGCGGTATCACACTGAATCTCAAGACGGCTGAAGGCAAGGAGCTATTCACACGCTTGATTCAATGGGCGGATGCACTTATTGATAACTATCCCCCGGGGCATCTTGCGAGTATCGGATTCAACGATGAGGTGATTCAGAAACTAAATCCGCGACTTATCCACACGTCAATCACACCCTACGGACGCACCGGTCCGAGAGCGCAGGTCAAGGGGGATGAATTAACCCTCGCCCATGCGAGCGGATTGGGGAATCTCTTACCAGTGCGTTCTGTGGATACCAACCGGGCGCCGGTCAAACCCGGCGGTTTTCAAATTGCCTACCAGAGCGCTCTCAATGCGGCGGTGGTGACAATGGCGGCGCTTATCGGCAGGGGGAAAACAGGCAAGGGGCGTATAATCGATGTCTCCATGCAGGAAGCTATCATGGGATTATTACGCCCGGGTATCGCCAGCTCTCGCTACCAGCGCGCCACCTGGAGCCGTGTCCCCGACCGTCCGCCAGCTATGGGCAGAATGAAGACAAGCGATGGTTACCTGGTTCTCGGCGCAGTAGAAGATAACCATTTCCGTATCCTGCGGGAGATGATGGGCAATCCGCCCTGGATGGCTGGCGACCAATGGCTCAATATGGCATACCGCTCTCATCACCTTATGGACATTGCGCCGATGATGGATGCTTGGATGGAAAAACAGAACATGAAAGAGATTAGCGAAAAACTGGCAAAGCAGGGCGTCCCAATAGGTCCCATCAATTCCATTAAGGACGTTATGGAGAATAAGCAATACGCATTCAGGCATTATTTCACTGAAGTCGAGCACCCGGCAACCGGTAAATATAAATACCCCGGCTGGCCCTATTTAATGACAGCTTCACCACCGCAGGTCTCCCGTCCCGCTCCTCTCCTCGGACAGCATAATGAAGAGGTCATTTGCAGAGAGCTTAATTATTCTCGTGAAGGCTACCGCCAACTCCGGAAATCAGGCGCCTTCAGAAAGATACAGCGATGAAAGATAATACTTTGCCCTTGGAAGGTATCAGAGTTGGAGATTTCAGCTGGGTATGGGCAGGACCTTTCGCCTGCATGTTGCTGGCGATGCTCGGCGCGGAAGTTATCAAAGTAGAAGGTCACAAACGGACAGACCTCATGCGTCACAGCGTTATCTGGCCTCTGGCAGACCCCGCCCCCGCCAACGTCCCTCCCAACCAGGGATTGGCATTCAACTCGGTTAATATGAATAAAAAGAGCCTCACCCTCGATTTAAGCAAACCCGAAGGGGCGCTTCTAGCAAAACAACTGGCGGCGAAATGCGATATCGTCATCGATAATATGCGCGCCGGTGCTATGGAGCGGGTTGGACTCGGTTACGAAGCTTTACGTAAACTCCGTCCGGATATTATCGTCCTTTCCTCAGGAAGCCGTGGGAAGGAAGGACCGGAAAGAGATTTCCCCGGTTACGCAACCATCCATAATGCCATCGGTGGGGTTGCTTACGTGACAGGTTACCCCGATGATGCCCCATCAACCACCGTCGGTGATACCGATTTGATGAATGCCACCACCGCCGCATTCATTCTCCTGGCAGCCCTGCATCACCGCATGCAGACCGGTGAAGGACAGTTCATCGATTACTCCCAGTGTGAGGGTGTAACTTCACTCGCCGGAGAGATGGCACTCGGCTATCAGATGACAGGGAGAATACCGGAACGGATGGGCAATGCGCATCCCTATTATGCTCCTCATAACGTATACCGGTGCTGGGGTGTAGACCGCTGGCTGGCACTTGAAATACATTCTGATATTGAGTTCGCCGCCCTTGCCCGAGTTATCGGGAAACCGGAACTGGCTCAAGGCCGGCGTTTCAAAACCATGAGGGCACGTAAGCGTAATGAGCGGGTACTGGACCGGATTATCGAAGAGTGGACAAGGCAGAGGGACCGCGATTGGATGGTGAACGAGTTCTGTCAGGCAGGTCTGGCGGCGGCGCCGTCACGCGACTGGCAGGATATATACGCCGACCCCCACCTCCGCGCCCGTGATGCTTTTATCAAAGTCCAGCACCCGGAAATCGGACCCCTGGAACTGGTGGGCGTTCCCTGGAAGATGAGCGATTATACGCCGCCACCGAACCGCGCTCCCCTGCTGGGTGAGCACAATGACTACGTCCTGCGACGAATTCTGGGATTAACTGAACAACAGGTTAAGGAACTACGCGAGAAAGACGTGATTAACTAGCGATGAAACGGAAAACCGCCTCTGAAGCCTATCTTGATATCGAAACCACCGGACTCGCCCCGCCCTATGCCGAAATCACCGTCATCGGGGTATATCTGGTCGAGGGTGATAACAACCGGTTCGTGCAATTGGTGGGGAAAGACTGCTCGGTGGCTAATCTTCTGGAAGCGCTCGAGGGTGTGGACACTATTTACACCTATAACGGCTCGCGGTTCGACCTGCCCTTCATCCGGGATTATCTGGGCGTTAACCTATTTGACCTGTTCTCTCATCACGACCTGATGTACGACTGCTGGCAGTGCAACCTCTACGGCGGCTTTAAGAAAGTTGAGATGCAGTTGGGCATCAACCGGGAATTAAAAGGTATGGACGGCTATGACGCCGTATTATTGTGGCAGAGATACCTGCGTTACGATGATAAACGAGCCCTCAAGAAACTTCTCCATTATAATAGAGAAGATGTGGTAAACCTGAAGGTGTTACGGGACAAACTGAGCGATATCCGCTAGTAATCATTAACAGACAACCGGGAGCGCGCTATGCCCACCTATTCTCATTCACGATTAAGCGCCTACGAAAACTGCCCGCTTCAATTCAGGCTCAACTACATTGATAAAATCAAGCGGGAGACGGAAGGGATTGAAGCCTTTCTAGGCAACCGTATGCATGAGACTCTCCGAAAATGTTATGACGATATCCGCCGCACCAAACTCAACACAATCGAAGAACTCCTTGCCTGCTATGAAAGCCTGTGGCAGAAGAACTGGCACGATGACATTGTCATCAACCGTAAAGAATTGACGGCAGAGCACTACCGCAATCTGGGCAGGAAAATGCTGGAAACCTACTATCAACGCTATGCCCCTTTCGGCGCCGACATCACCATCGGCACGGAACTGATGCTCAATTTCGCACTTGACGACCGGAACAAGTACCGCTTCACGGGGCTGGTCGACCGTCTTGCCCGCGACCCGAACGGAGTCTTCTGGATTCACGATTACAAGAGCTCGGCACATCTCCCGAGTCAGGAAGACGCAGACAGGGAGAGACAACTTGCCCTATACCAGATTGGCGTCCGCAAACGCTGGCCCGATATCAAAGACATCCGACTCATCTGGCACTACCTTGCCTTCGATTGCGAACTTATCTCCACGCGCACGGACGAATCTCTTATGGAATTGGTCGCTAACACCGCGCAGTTAATCGACCGCATCGAAGCCGATATTGAATATGCCCCGAAAGAGTCGGTGCTTTGTGACTGGTGTGAGTACCCTGACCTCTGCCCTCTGCGCAAACACTTCTATATTGTGGAAAACCTGCCGCCGAACCAGTATCTCACCGAACCGGGCGTGGCGCTCGTCAATAAATATGCAGAATTGAAGCAAAAAGCCGGCGAAATCGACCGGGACATGGAACAAGTCAGAGAGGCACTAATTGATTACGCCCGCCGTGAAAACGTCACCGTCATCAAAGGAAGTGACCGCAAAGCTAGAATCAGGTCCGATATGAGGCTGAAATTCCCCGGCAAGAACGACCCGGAGCGTGACGTACTGGACAATATTATAGTTCAGGCAGGTAAATGGGCTGAGGTTTCTCAACTGGACACCGTTGCGCTGACCCGCATAATTGAACACGAGAGCTGGGATAAAGCGTTAATTGACCGGATGATGAAACACGGCAAGCTGGAACAGACCACGATGATTTCCCTCTCAAAGCTAAGGGAGGGGGAAGAGTAAACCAGAATTCGAAGCAGAAAGCAAGACCGGGGAATTACAGCGCATTATAAGTGACGCACAATTGATGTCCGGCTTAACCCGTATTTTATACAATGGTCTCTTTCAGAAGGAATTCGATTTCACCATCGATTTCAACGCAGAAAAGGAGAGGAAATGACACAAGACGCCATCGTCGTGGAGAACCTGAGCTACCACTATGGCAAAATTCTGGCGGTAGACCATATCAGCTTTCGAGTTGCCCGGCAAGAAATCCTCGGTTTCCTCGGGCCTAACGGCGCTGGCAAATCAACCACTGTCAAGGTGCTCACCGGTCAACTGCGTCTACAAGAAGGTCATGCTACTTTGCTCGGGATGGATATCGCTCAGGACATCGAACGTGTACAGGCGCGTATGGGTGTCTGCTTCGAGCAACCCAATCTCTATGAACAAATGACCGCCCTGGAGAATCTCGAACTCTTCGCGAGGTTGTTTGACATGAAAAGTTTCGATGGCTATGCCCTGCTGAAAAAGGTTGGACTGGAAGGGAGAGAAAAAGATAGAGTCGCTAATTACTCGAAAGGAATGAAACAGCGTCTGATGGTAGCACGTTCGCTCGTGAATCAGGCGGAAATACTTTTTCTTGACGAACCGACAACGGGTCTCGACCCGGTTTCCGCCGATTCTATCCGTAACCTGATTCTAAAGGAGCGGGAGCGAGGCGCCACCGTTTTCCTTACCACTCACGACATGTGGGAAGCAGACAAGCTCTGCGACCGGGTAGCATTTCTCAATCAGGGGAAAATTGCTTCTCTGGATACCCCGCACACGCTGAAACAACAGTACGGACAGCGCTCGCTGGTGGTGGAGATTTCTCGAAACGGTCAACTGGAAGAGCGCACCGTTACCCTGGACAAGCCGGAAACATCCGAGACGATGCGTGAGCTTTTCAGCCGTGAGAAAGTGGTCACGGTGCACAGCCAAGAAGCCACACTGGAGGATATTTTCCTCAAGGTGACCGGGCGGAGGCTGACCTTATGAACGCCCACCTGATTATGACGCTGATAAAAAAAGACCTGACTCTCTTTACTCGTAACCGGTTCTATTTCATTATAACCATCGTCGGGCTGGTTATGTACATCCTGATGTACTTTGTGATGCCTAAGACAATGGATGAGACCCTTAAACTGGGCATCTATGCTCCAGGAATGCCATCATTCGAAAACTCTCTTGTTAGCGACCGTGGTATTGAAGCCAAATCCTTCACCACGCTGGAAGAATTACGAGAAGCTGTTATGCAGAATGAGTATCCTGCGGCTATCGCCCTGCCGGAGGACATGTTAACCCAACTAGCTACCGGACAGAAGCCGGTGGTGACGGTGTACTTTGCCGCCAGCGCCCCGGAGGAAATGAAAGGGGCTATTACCGCTCTGGTTAATCAATTGGCATATCTGGCGACAGGACAGGCGATACTGCTGGAAATGCAGAGCGAGGTCCTGGGTCCTGACCTGATAGGAGCGCAGATACCCTGGCGCGACCGCTTTATTCCGATGATGGCAATACTTATTATGGGAACTGAAATCCTGAGTCTGGCGAGTCTCATCAGCACCGAAGTAGAGCAAAACACGGTACGGGCATTATTGGTGACACCACTAAAACTCCGTCACCTCTTCACCGCAAAAGCCATCCTGGGCATCGGACTGGCATTCATCCAGGTTCTGCTTTTTATGATTGTCGTCGGTGGCCTATCTCAGGAACCGCTGACGATGATACTAGGACTTTTCATCGGTAGTGTGCTGATAACCGGCTTGGGCTTTCTGGTAGCCTCACTGGCACGCGATATGATGGGCGTCACCACTTGGGGAATGATTGTGACCATCATCTTCTTCATCCCGGCTCTCGGAGGAATGATTCCCGGCATGCTTTCCGGCTGGGCAAAAGTACTGCCGTCTTATCATCTGACCGACGCCATCAGCCGGCTGTCCAATTACGGCGCCAGCTTTCATGATATCAGCGGTCACTTTCTAATTATGCTTGGCTGGAGCGCCGCTTTCGCTGTTATCGGCATTATGACACTGGGGAGGCGATACAGATGAATATCAAACGTATCTTCACCCTGCTGGGAAAGGAATTATTGCATGGACCGCGCGGTTTCATACTGACCATGACCATCGCTGCGCCACTACTGATTACTCTGGTAGTCAACCTGGCTCTCGGCGACCTGTTCGGCAACACAGCGCAAATGGCAATCTTCGATGAAGGTCAGTCTCAATTGGTGTTTCTTCTTGAGGAAGCCAGCCAACTCCATATTGCGGAATACGACTCGTCGGATGCTGTGAAAGACGCCGTCTCACGCGGTGCCGCCGATTTTGGCATCGTTTTACCCGCCGACTTCGACAGTACTATCACAAGCGACGAGAAAGTAGCAGTTACCACCTATATCTGGGGTGAAAGCCTGGCTAAAAACCGCACCATCATCACCGCCACTCTACTGGACCTGACACATCAACTGAGCTCTCAACCGGAACCGATTATCCTGGAATCAATTACCCTGGGAGATGAAGAAACGATTCCGTGGAGCCGGCGACTGATGCCGATGACGGTAATGATGGCTATCTTCTTTGGGGGATTGATGTTACCCGCAACCTCACTTATCGAAGAAAAGCAGAAGCGTACTTTACAGGCGCTGGCAGTTACCCCGGCTTCGCTACCCGATATCTTTATCGCCAAAGGAATAATGGGCGCGATTCTCAGCCTGGTGATGGGTACTATCATCCTGCTGATAAATCTGGCGTGGGGTAATTCTCCCTTCTTTCTATTGTTGACGTTGACCCTGGGAGCCGTTATGGCTGCCGAGATTGGCCTTATACTGGGGACACTAATCAACGACATGAATACCCTCTTTGCCGTCTGGAAATTTGGCGGTTTACTCCTTTTCGGTCCCGCCATTATCTACATGTTCCCTGAACTGCCTCAGTGGCTGAATTATATCTTCCCTACCTATTATGTCACCGGGCCCATAATGGATATCAGTCTGGGCACCATGGATACGCAAACGCTAATGCAACTGGCTATTGCACTTGGCGTTATTCTCATTCTGGCTTTATTGCAAAGCCGATTGATAAATCGCCTCTCCGGGGAAGTAGTCCAACAAGCTACCAAGGAATCGGAGGCAACCGGTTAGACATTGGTCTAGCATCGAGAGCAACAGTTCCTGCACCGCACATAACAAGCTAATTATAATACCCTTTTTACTACAAAAATCACTAACTATTCCGTTGAAAAACGGAATCCAGAGTTCTAGTTCTCTTCGGTCTTGTGATACCCTGTTATCTCACTACGCCTCATCCCCTTACCCCTTCTCCGCAGAGAAGGGGTTGAATATATAAGAGGGCAGTACCCTCTTAAACTCCTGTATTTTCATCTCTTGTACTCGGATACAACCAACATGAATGAGCTGAGAAAAGAAGCAGGCGCCGTTGGTAATACCGATTCTCACCCATCAGCGCCTGCTGGAATGCTAACCCGCAGATAAAAACAACCTTTATTTCTTGGAGCTTGGTTCTCTCCCTTTGCCTGTCTTGCTGACTTTCGGTGCAGATTTCGTCTTAGTGGTCTTGGGAGCGAGAATTTCACGGTCGCCCTGACTCATCCCGGCGATGTACCTGACGAGCTTTTTACGCGCCTCGATATCGTACTGAGTAGTGATGGCAATCTGTTCCATAACGGGTGAACCGCCACCGTGG
Source organism: Dehalococcoidales bacterium (assembly GCA_030654965.1). GTDB lineage: Bacteria > Chloroflexota > Dehalococcoidia > Dehalococcoidales > Fen-1064 > JAURWL01. The sequence goes on from JAURWL010000252.1 coordinate 19,935, forward strand.
TATGCGCCGATATTGTGGATACCACCACTGGCGGAACACAGCACATCACCCAGGTAGCGCCATACCTGCGCCTGGTCTTCGACGGACATGGTGGGGCTGCGTTTGGTATATTTAAGTAATAAGTCTTTGGTATCTTTGTTGAGAAAGTCTTTCTCGTGCGGGAAGGTGGCGGTGACGCCGCCTGAAATATCGCACAGCATTTCGGCCTCGTGGAATACCGCTTCCCCTGACAGGCACCGCCCCACATTGCAGTAGATAGAGTTGGGGATATACGAACCGGGTCCGTAGGGGATGAACCCGGTGCCCGGCATGTAGACCTCCGGCTTACCGAGGTCGGAAGCGGTATAGCCGGCGGCATAGCCGAGCTCGGTGACCATAATAATCTCGGCGAACATTTTGCGGACATGGTCCGCTTTCTGAACATTGTTCGCTTCGGCGGCGAGCCCGGCACCACCGAGAATAATATCGCCGATGGCCGGTTTACAGCCGGAATAGGAATGGCGGTGGAAGAGCGCAAACAGTAGCGCCAGCGTACCACCGTGCTGTGCTTCCCCTGCCAGGAATACCCGCTCCCACGGCACAAAACAATTATCGAATATCAAATAAGAATCAGTGGAGCCCGGCATAAATCCACGTTTGAAGTATTCCCTGGGTCTCAGGTTGTGAATGGTAACTACCTGCTTTAATCCATCCCAGTCGCCGGGTACGGCAAAGGCAACCGCGTAGTCCTTATCCTGGGGTCGCAGGGCGCGGGTGGGCACTACCAGCACCTCATCGGCAACCGATGCTTCGGAGATGTGCACTTTACAGCCGCTGACGACAATGCCGTCCTTCAGCCTTTCCTTGATTCTCACATAGGCATCAGGATTCGGCTGGTCGGCAGGACGGAGCATTCTATCGCCCTTAACATCCGTCTGGGCGCAACAACCCACCAAATCTTCATTCTGGAAGCGGGTCAACCACTTTTTGAAGTTCTTGTGGTATTCCGTAGCCCCGTTGTTTGATTTATCGGCTTCGTAAGATACGTTATAAATGGCATTGGTAGCATCGATACCCATACATCGCTGGATGCACCCGCCCACTTTCTGACAGAGCATACGGGTCATGTCCTGCTTTTTGTGCAGGTCTTCCTTGCTGTGATGAATATGTGTGAAACGACTGATTTTCTTACCGGTGAGGTGGGAGATGGCAGTGCACAAACCTTCATTCTCCGGTTTCAAAGCTTCATCGAAGGTCGTGCCCATGGTATTGAGACAAGCCATCTGGCGCTCATCGGTGCGGTCGATTCGCTCGCCATCGTAGTAAATGTTCCGCTTCATTTTAGACAGCCCTTTAATGTATTGCTGTTTGGTCCTCATATTTCCTCCTCAATCACTTTTCATAGTGGCGGACTTTGTCCACATTCTAACACTGTTTTGATTGATTGCATAGTGGTTCTTCAATTCGAGTTCTCCAGAATCAATCCACATGGTATAATCAAGCCATATGAGACTCCTCGGCATTGAAACATCCTGCGATGAGACTGCCGCCGCTATCGTTGAGGACGGCATAAAAATCCTCTCCAATGAAATCGCCTCACAGGTGGATATCCACGCTCGCTACGGCGGCATCGTACCGGAGGTCGCTTCCCGGCAACACACCCTGAGCATCATCCCCATCATCTCCAGCGCCATGACGCAGGCAAAGACGACGTGGCAAGACCTGGACGCCATCGCCGTCACTACAGGACCCGGGTTGGCTGGCTCTCTGCTGACGGGTGTCAACACCGCCAAAGCCATCAGCTTCGCACATGGACTGCCCCTCATCGGCGTCAATCACCTGGAAGGTCATATCTACGCCAACTGGCTGGCTGAGGTTCTTCCCGAATTCCCGCTCGTCTGTCTGATTGTATCCGGCGGACACAGCGACCTGGTACTGATGCGCGGGCACGGCGACTACACCCTGCTCGGACGGACGCGCGATGACGCCGCCGGCGAAGCCTTCGATAAAGCCGCCCGTTTACTCGGATTGGGTTATCCCGGCGGACCGGCGATTGAGAAAGCCGCCGCGACTGGCAAAGACATCATACCTCTGCCCCGCGCCTGGCTCAAGGGTACCAGTGACTTCAGCTTCAGCGGCATCAAGACAGCGTTATTACGGTTGGTGGAAGAGGGGAAAATTGCCAACCCCGCCGATGGCGCCGCCAGTTTTCAAGCGGCTTTAGTCGAGGTGCTCGTGACTAAGACCATTGCCGTGGCACAGGAGCACCGGGTGAGGCAAATCATCCTCTGCGGCGGGGTTGCCGCCAATAAAACCCTGCGGCAGACCTTCCTCGCGCAGTCACCATTACCCGTCCTCATCCCGCCGATGATTTTGTGCACGGACAACGCCGCCATGATTGCCGCCTGCGGCTACTTCCGCTTCCGGGCGGGTAAAATCAGCGACCTGTCCCTGGACGTGGTGCCGAATTTGAAGATGGCGTAGTCTCTATATAACGAGCGGACATTCCCCACATCTCCCCTGTGTGCAGAACCGCTTATAGAGATGGAGCAATCCCTGCTGGCGCCGCGCCGAATTTAACAACGCGCGTTTCACCCCCAACTGAACACGCATGTGCCTTTCGATGGTGTTTTCAGCAGCAGGCGGATAATCACAGTACAACTCAAAGACTTTTTCCCCGATTCCCGGCTGACAATCCCCTTCTCCGGAAGCAGCGATAAACGGGAATAACACGTTCACAATAATTTCTTTAGCGCGCGACCGTCCAATCAGAAACTGGTCCAATCCCCGGCACTGTTTCCCCAAATCGAAGCGGTCCGCCCAATAACCATCCGCCTTGACCATCAGCCCGGCTTCCACCTGACACCAGCCATCGTCTGGTGACGTTTGTTTAACCAGTTCAACCAAGCCTGCCAATAATCCGCGTCTCCGGTATTGCCAGAGCAAGCGCGCCATACCCGCCAGACGGCGTAAAGGGAAATTTCCCGGACGGACGCGGAACAGTCGCCAGTCTGTGGTAGATAATGCCGGCTGGCGCTGACTGACACGCCAGTCCCTCTCTACAGCCTGCGTCCACTCCTCATCGCAGGTTGAGAGAAGAGTATCGACTCTCTGCGAAGGTAGAAATCCAGCTGTCCCCAGCAACAGCGCTTCCAAACGCGCCAGCGCCGACTCTTCCAGAGTCTCCTGTGCCACCGATTCCAGTGAAGCCAGAGGTAGTTGCTCCGCTAATATTTGAAAGGGGACGATATTCCGGGAATACCCGAGCGCGCCCATGACGCCTCGATACAGACACTGTCCCGCATCGGTGTATTCAAGTCCGCGGCAAAAAACCGACTGCTTCTCCCGGAAGCGTGCTTCGCCGGCGCAGTCAAGCACAGCCACAATCTTTTCCTCACTGATACCGCCCGCGCTACCGGCACAGTATGGCAATGACGGTTTCGTTTCCCTTCGAGTGATTGCCATCGTTCTCTGATTACTCAGGGAAATCACCGGGACGCTACAACCATTTTCGAGACGGGTCACATCTTCAGCATCATGCCACATCACCACGTGGAGAACGATGCCATTATATGTCTTATTCCGGTGGTGACAGTGTGTGCGCCAGTCACTCGACCGCACGTGAATCTCGATATCTCCCTTGGTTAGCCGCCCGCCGATACTCAAGACCGCGTCTTTGAAATCAGCGCCAGGCTCGTCGCTGGGGCGCCCGGGATAGACCACCCGTACCACTCGTTCATCCACCGTCGATAAGCTGGTGCCGTCTTTTGCTACATACTGCCAGAGTTCGGTTACCTTTGCTTCCGTCAGTTCCTGTGTCATGACTCAATTTCCACACGCTAACGTGTACCGTCTGCCAGAAAAAAGCGACTCCTCTCCAAACCGCCTCTATTGTGTTTACTTGTGTTTAATTGTCTTCGCCAGTGAAGTAATCTCTACCCTTTCCAAACCATAGCGAGGTTTCCCGGGGCACTGATACACCACAGCAAGGCACCTTTCAATTAAGCATAGTCATACTAAGTGTAACGTCATTTTTAATTACGCATTAGGTGAGGTTGCAATGACCTGCTTGCCTTTTCGACGAATTTTCATTCCAGCGGAGGCTTCAGACAGAAGGTTCAGCCTGAAGGCTGGAATCCAGAGCCTACCCATACCATTTTGGTATTTCGTGAAAATATCTCTTTGCACAACGCCCTATCCCTTTATCCCTTCCCCGCAGGGAAGGGACAGAATGTGTAAGGGGGTGCAATCCCCTTACCACCCTGCTTTACGTAACACCTACCAAATCAAGCATAGCCAAACTTAAATAATACACTTTATTGCCGTAAGTCCATCCTATTTCTTCCCCCGGTCTAACTCTTCCTGAAACACGCGGTAGGCTGGTTCCCCGTAGAGCACAAAAATCACCTTCTCTAGCTCTGTTTTCCTCATGGCATATTCTCTCACCACCCCAATCATGAGACGAGCACATTCCTCAAGGGAGAATCCACCCACCCCGGTCCCCAACGCCGGGAAAGCAATACTTTTGCATCCGAGCTCATCAGCGCGGCGCAGACTGTTCTCCGTTGCCTTTTTGATAATCACGGCGTCGGTACGCAGGTCCTGTCCCATGACAGCCGCATGAATCACATATCTGGCTTCGAGTCTACCCGCTCCGGTAGAAATCGCTTCCCCTATCGATATTGGTCCCTTCTTCATCGCCTCTTCTTCGACTTCCCGACCACCCACCCTTTTCAGAGCGCCGGCGACACCGCTCCCCATCCAGAGACGATTATTGGCGGCATTCACCAGGGCATCCGCTTCACACCGGCTGATGTCCCCTTCCCTGATTTCAATGGTGAGCATTGTTTGCCTCCTCAAGACGGATTAGGAATAAGTATACACGTTTCCGTGTAGTCTGTCAAGCACGACCAGATATTGAGCTTCCCGCGCACTCAAGAGCTGACTCCCCTCTCAGAGAGGGAAACCGATATATCCTCCCCCTTTAGTAAAGGGGGTTCATCCTGAAGGTTTATCCTGAGGTTTTTCTGAAGGGTTCACCCTGAAGGGAAAGTGGGGGATTTTAACATTTCGCAGTAGTTTTGAGCATTAGAATTTACATGGCACGATTTCACTTGTGGTTTTAGGTGTGTTATAATTGTCTGGAATTAAAAGACAGGATAATAACGGAGTGTCACTTGGACAGAGAGAGAAAACAAACAATTGTCAGCCAGTTCGAACGTAAAAAGAGCGACACCGGCTCGCCGGAAGTACAGGTCGCCCTGCTCACCGAGCGCATTAACCGGCTGACGGAACACGCTACAGCCAACAAGCACGATTATGACACCCGGCGGGGATTACTCCGCCTGGTAGTTCAGCGACGCCGCCAGCTCTCCTATCTGAGCAAAAAGGACGCCGACCGCTACAACAGGCTCATCAAGACCCTCGGTCTGCGGAAATAATAAATTGTACCTTTCCAGGAGGAACTTTTTTGGCAACACCCCATTCTTTTCAATGTGAGGTCGGGGGTCGAACCCTGACCATTCAAACCGGAAAACTAGCAACTCAGGCAACCAGCGCTGTCACCGTCACCTATGGCGAATCTGTCGTTCTGGTGACACTTGGTGTCGGCGCCCAGCCACGCGAGGGCGTGGATTTTCTACCCCTGACCATTGATTACGAAGAACGTCTTTACGCCGCCGGTAAAATCCCCGGTGGTTTTATTCGCCGTGAAGGCCGTCCCAGCCAGGAAGCGACTCTAGCCAGCCGCCTGACCGACCGGCCGCTCCGTCCTCTGCTACCGAAGGCGTGGCGGCGCGAAATTCAAATCATCATCACCGTTCTCTCGGCAGACCAGCAGAATGACCCCGATGTTCTGGCAATTATCGGCGCGTCTACCGTATTGGGAATGTCCTCTGTGCCTTTTGCCGGACCTGTCTCTGCGGTGCACATTGGCTACATAAATGATGAGTTTGTCTTGAATCCTACGCTTGCCCAGCTTGAAGGTAGCGCTCTCGACCTCGTGGTCGCCAGCACCCGGGACAAGATTGTCATGCTGGAAGCCGGCGCCAAGGAGGTTTCCGAAGATATCGTGCTGGAAGCCATCCGCTTCGGACATGATGCCAATCAGGCAATTATCACCCTGCAGGAACAACTTAAGCAGGCTCTCGGCGTCCCGAAGGAACCCATACCCGTTCAGGAACTCCCGATAGAGGTAACTGACCGCATCAAACCCCTCCTCGGTGATAAACTGGAAGCCGCGCTCTTCCAATCGGACAAAACCGACCGTGAACACCGGTTGGACGACCTGCAGGCTGAAATCGTAAATAAACTTGAGGGGCAGGTATCCAAAGAGGATATTGCCACTTATATGGACAAGCAAATAAGGATCTTGCTCCGCACCAACGTTCTGAACAAAGGACGGCGCGTCAGTGGGCGGGCGCTGGACGAGCTCCGTCCTATCACCTGTGAAGCCGGCATTCTCCCCCGCACCCACGGTTCCGGACTGTTCAATCGCGGCCGAACTCAGGTATTGAGCATCACCACGCTCGGTTCTACCCGTCAGGAACAACAGCTGGACGGATTGGGCATTGAGGAAACCAAACGCTTCATGCATCACTATAACTTCCCTCCCTTCTCCACCGGCGAAGTACGACGGATAGGGTCGCCCGGCAGACGCGAAATCGGGCACGGCGCCCTGGCGGAACGCGCTCTGCAACCTATCATTCCGGCAGAGGCAGATTTCCCTTATACCATCCGCCTTGTCTCGGAAGTTCTCAGTAGCAACGGCAGCACCTCCATGGCGAGTGTCTGCGCCGGCAGTCTTTCCCTGATGGACGCCGGCATCCCCGTGAAGAGCGCCGTGTCGGGCATCTCCATCGGGCTGGTCACCGGAGATGACGGGCGGTTTGCAGCTCTTACCGATATTGAAGGTATTGAAGACAACTACGGCGATATGGATTTCAAAGTCGCCGGTACGAGCGAAGGCATTACTGCCATTCAACTCGATATCAAGCTCAAAGGCATCGGTCAGGATGTCGTCCATGAAGCACTCACGAAGGCAAAAACAGCACGACTCCAGATTCTGGATATTATGCGCCAGACCATCGCCACAAGCCGCGCGGAAGTCAGCCGGTACGCACCCCGCATGTACAAGATGAAGATTGACCCGGACAAGATTGGCGCGGTGATTGGCACCGGTGGCAAGACCATCCGCGCGATTACGGAAGAAACCAAAACGACCATTGATATAGACCAGGACGGCACGGTCATCATCGGCTCCACAGACGAAGCCTCGGCGCAACACGCCATTGAAATCATCGAGGGATTGACGAAAGAGGTCGAGGTCGGCACCATTTACACGGGCAAAGTGACACGTGTGCTCGCCTTCGGCGCCATCGTCGAGTTCTTACCGGGTAAAGACGGTATGGTACACATCAGCGAACTGGCGCCATACCGTGTCGCGAACGTTGAGGACGTCGTCAAAGTGGGTGATGAGGTCACCGTCAAAGTTATCCGCGTTGAAGATGGCAAGATTGCACTCTCACGGAAGGCGCTCTTTGAGCAACCCGGGACCGAAACCGGTGAGGGGAACACGCCTCCGCCTGCGCACCGCCCGCCTCAGCGGCCACCCTCGGGGCGTCCGCCCCAGAGTTCTCACCCCGACCGCAAACCACCCTACCATCAGTGAGAGGAGGCAGGGTATGATTAAGGTTGTTGTCCACGGCGCACTCGGCAAAATGGGTAGAGAAGTGGTCAACGCTATCTGCCACGACCCGGAAACAAAACTCGTCGGCGCGGTTGATATCAATCTGAAGGATACGTTCCTGCCACTGCCTGATGGCTCCGGTAAAGTGCCCCTCTCTTCAGACCTGGATAACATCATCACAGCGCAGAAACCGGACGTGCTGGTAGATTTCTCACTGGCTAAAGCCGCCTTAAACGCCGCGCGCACCGCCGCCAAAAAGAAAGTGCACCTCGTCAGCGGCACCACCGGCTTAACTCAAGCAGACCTGGATGAAATCGACCGTCTGGCGAAAGCAAACGGGGTCGGCGCCGTGGTAGCATCAAACTTTGCACTTGGGGCAGTGGTGATGATGCACCTCGCGAAAGTCGCCGCAAAATACTTTGATTACGCGGAAATTATCGAACTGCACCACCACCTCAAAGCGGATGCTCCCTCAGGCACTGCCCTGACGACTGCTCGTAGTATGGCAAAGGCACACGGCAAGCCGTTCCTTACCCCTTCGGAGAAGGACACTACTATGAAGAGCCGCGGAGAACAGGTGGAGGGGATTGCACTGCACAGCGTTCGCCTGCCGGGGCTACTGGCGCATCAGGAAGTGCTTTTCGGTATTGCCGGACAGACCCTCAGCATCCGCCATGATACCATCAGCCGCGAATGCTACATGCCCGGCGTTTTGCTCGCCGTTAAACAGGTGCACAATTATAAAGGGCTTGTTTCCGGACTTGCCGCGCTTCTTAACCTGGAGTAACGGAGTGAAATGAAACAGTACCGGCTAGCGGTTGTCGGCGCTACGGGAATGGTCGGTCAGGAATTCATTAAAATCCTGGAACAACGCAATTTCCCGGTTAGCGATATTCAACTCTACACCTCGGACGGTTCCGCTGGTAAAAAACTATACGTTAAACACCAGGAAACTATCGTTAAAGAAATCAATCATGAATCCTTCGCCGGTATGGATATCGTTTTCTTCTCTGCGGGCACTAATGTCAGTCGCCATTTTGTAGCAACCGCCGTCAGGGCAGGTGCGCTGGTTATCGATAATAGCGATGCCTGGCGATTGGAAGGTGATTTCCCGCTCGTCGTACCTGAGGTTAATATTGAGGATATTATCCGTCATAAGGGTGTGATTGTGAATCCCACCAGCCCTGTTATCCAGATGGTCGTGGTGCTGTCCCCTCTACACCGGGTCAATCCCATCAAGCGCATAATCGTTACCAGCTATCAATCGGTTGCCGGCGCCGGGCTGACGGCAATCGAGGAATTAACCACCCAGGTGCGACAGGTGCTGGATGGGCAACCCGCCATTCCCAGAGTCTTCCCACACCAGATTGCTTTCAATCTCCTGCCTGAAGTCGATGTATTCATGGACACCGGCTATACAAAAGAGGAACGAAAGCTCCTGGAAGAGACCCGTAGAATCATGCACGCGCCGGAGATTGAGGTATCCGCCACCTGTGTCCGGGTGCCGGTTTTCATCGGGAATAGCGAAGCAGTACATATCGAGTTCACCCACCCTTTTCCACCGGAGGAAGCTCGCCGGATTCTCTCGCACGCACCGGGGGTGAGGGTGCTGGACGATACTACTGTCAGTCTCTACCCTCAACCTTGGGCAATCGCCGGCACCGATGAGTGTTATGTGGGACGTCTCCGTAAGGATTCCGCCTTCAAGAATGGCTTGGCAATGTGGATTGTTGCTGATAATATTAGAAAAGGCGCCGCGCTAAATGCGATTCAAATATTAGAAGAAATAATCAAGCGAGACTGGCTCGTTCCCGGAGGGTAAAGATGAAAGAACTCGGCAGACTCATCACAGCAATGGTCACTCCTTTTGATGATAAAGGAGAGGTCGACTACACACAGGCAAAAAAACTGGCAAAAGCACTGCTGGCATCCGGCAGTGAGGGACTGGTTATAGTCGGTACCACCGGCGAATCACCTACCCTCCGCCATGAGGAAGAGAAGCGTCTTTTCACTGAAATCAAGAAAGCCGTCGGCAGTAAAGGCTCCGTCATCGCCGGCACTGGCAGTAATAACACCGCCGAGGCGCTGGAATTTACGAAGGATGCGGAAAAAATCGGTGTGGATGCCTGTTTGCTCGTCGTCCCTTACTACAATAAACCATCGCAGGATGGCTTGTACCAGCACTTCAAGAAAATTGCCGAAAATACCAGCTTGCCCTGTATTCTCTACAATGTGCCATCACGCACAGTGACTAATCTGGCGCCGGAGACCACTATTAAGCTGAGCCATGTGCCGAATATCATCGGGGTCAAGGAAGCCAGCGGCAACATGGAACAAATCACTAAGATTATCAAAGAGGCAAAGCCGGGATTCCTGGTCTGGAGTGGGAACGACTCCGACACCCTGCCGATGCTGGCGCTCGGCGCGTACGGTGTTATCAGTGTCGCCTCACATCTCGTCGGCAAACAGATAAACGAGATGATTTATAGCTTTGTGAAGGGCAATACGAAGAAAGCCGCCGATATTCACGCGCATCTCCTGCCTCTGGTAAATGCGTTGTTTATTGTCTCCAACCCCGCCCCGGTGAAATACGCCCTCAATCAGATTGGCTTTAAAGTGGGCAAACCGCGTTTACCTCTCTGTGAACCAGATGAAAAGAGCGCCGCACTTATCAAAGAAATCCTGAAGAAGTACAAGATTGATATCAAGGTGAAATGATACCCCTTCGGATAAACTCTAATATCTAAGCTTTATATCTCAGGCACAATTCTCCAGAAGTGCGATAGTTTCTGCTGAAAATTTCTACTGCCTTTAAGCATTAAAAGACCGCAATTTATTGGTTTTACCAGTTTGGTAGATTCCCGCTCCCGCGGGAAAGACACGATAGCAAGGTGTGGGGAACCTTTTTCCCCCGGGTGAAGCTTCCTCCTCCTGTCGTTCCTGCGCAGGCAGGAATCAATCTGACAGCATACTCTAAGACAAGTGGTCTGATAATGCTCACGCGATATTTGGTATTAGAGCTCGTTTAGTATTTCGGATTTCGCATTTAGGATTTCGTTATATCACAGCCTTTTTCACAATCGTCTGGTTGCGCTCTGGACCTACACAAATTAAGTTGGCATGACAACCCACCAGCTCTTCCAGTCGCTTCACATACTTCCGTGCCACCGCCGGCAGGTCCTTGAAACTGCGGATGTCACAGGTCGTGGTGCACCAGCCAGGTAGTTCTTCATATACCGGCTTGCATTTCTCCAGCGTAGCGATGCTTGACGGAAAATCAGTGATAGTTTTATTGCCAATTTTATAGGAGGTGCACACCTTGATTGTCTCCAGCGTATCCAGAATATCGAAACGGGTAATTGCCATGCCTGTAAAACCATTAATGCGGTTGCTGTAGCGGGCGGCAACCGCATCGAACCAGCCACAGCGCCGCGGTCTGCCGGTGGTTGTCCCATACTCGTGTGCCCGTTCACGAATGTGGTCGCCAATCTCATTATCGAGTTCCGTTGGGAATGGACCCCCACCCACGCGGGTACAATATGCCTTAAACACACCCAGAATGCAGGTAATAGCGCGGGGACTGATACCAGAACCAACACATGCTCCACCTGCGGTTGGTGATGATGAGGTTGCATACGGATAGGTGCCGAAATCCGGGTCGAGCATAGTGCCCTGGGCACCCTCCAGCATTACCACTTTGCCTTCTTTCAGAGCCTGTTCCAGTATAACAGTAGTATCGCGTACATACGGCTTTAAGCGCTTGCCGTATTCAATGTAATCCTTATAGATTTTAGTGAGAGAGAGTGGTTGTGAGCCGAAAACCCGCGTCAGGAACAGATTCTTCTGGTCAAGCATAGGGCGCAATTGCTCCATGAAATTGTGTCTATCCATCAAATCACCGATTCTGATTCCCTGCCGCGCAATTTTATCGGCAAAAACGGGACCGATTCCCTTCATAGTCGTGCCAATGGCGCGCCCGCCACGCAGGTTTTCTTCCAGACCATCCAGAATAACGTGATATGGCATGATAACGTGGGCACGGTCACTGATGAACAACCGCGAGGGTGAAGCATCAATCCCCCTTGCCATCAGCATATCTATCTCCTGAAAGAGCACTTCAGGGTTAATGACTACACCGTTACCAATAATGGAGGTGGCATTCGGGGAAAAGATACCGGAAGGAATGAGGTGTAACGCGAATTTACCAAAACGATTGATGACCGTGTGACCCGCATTATCACCCCCGGAAAAACGCACAACGGCATCCGCCTGCTCCGCCACCAGATCGACCACCTTCCCCTTACCTTCGTCACCCCACTGTCCTCCAATTACTGCGATGGCTGGCATAATTCCTCCTTAATCCGGACAACCGGGAATAACCTTATTAACATAGTAGCTCAAAAGTAAAAAGTTAAAACTTAGAACTATAACTAAAAACTTACAGGTTACCTTTTATTTTTCATCGTAAGTAGACTCGCGGCAATGATTTTAGATAATTCTTGGGTCTCTCTTAATAAATCCTTTACGTCAGTGCTATTAATATTCAGGGCATCAATTAGCAGTCCTAACCAGTATGTCGTTTCATTCGCTGATTTCAGAGCTATTTCGTAATACTTAATAAAATCCCTTTTAGAGCTGGCAGATTTTGCTTCATATATATTCGCCCCGATGCTTGTAGCAGAACGTAAGAGTTGATCGGAAAAAATCCAAAAAAGCCGTTTTTCAGGTAAAGTCTCAATAAATTTGATTATCCTTATTGAAAAACCGTAGCAACGTTCTCTTAATCCGGTTTTAACCTTTGAATTCTGGTTTTGACTTTGGAGCTTTGAGCCTTGACTTAACAATACCGTTTTCCCTATTACAAGCGAAATTTTATTTTTGAGCCATTAATTGGTTTTCGTTTTCGTCTTCTGCCAGACACAGAACAATCTCTGCCCCGCTGTTACCCAGCTCAGCACGGCAGTCAGTCCCAACGCGATGAGCAAGACCGGATTGAACTGCGCTAACAAAAGACCAAGTGATAGTATAACGACTCTTTCGGGTCGAGTAAAGACCCCAATTTCACAATTTATTCCTATCCCCTCGGCACGGGCGCGGATATAGCTTACCATCTGACTGCCAACCATACCCAAACCCACAAGAATAATCCCGATAACCGACGCCTGATTTACATAGAACACCATCAAGCCGACACACACCACTGCTTCCCCAATACGGTCAAGCGTGGAATCCAGTACTGCCCCAAAGTGTGTGGTTCGATTCGTAGCGCGTGCCAGGGCTCCGTCCAGCAAATCAAAAATACCCGAGAAAGCCACCACCCAGCCCGCCGCAAAGAGATGCTCTGTAGCAACTAATACACCCGACCCGACTGCAATCATTGCACCAATCCAGGTAAGAGCATTGGGAGTAATGGGTGTTTTTCTTAAAAGCTGTACCATCGGGTCGGTGAAGTACCGTCCTAATACTTTGCGGGCGGTCTGCAGGTCTGCCACTTAAAACACCTTCCCCTGTATCCGAACCTTTTCAATCGTTTTCTGATAATAGTCCATCACGCGATGGGCAATGCCTTCCCAGTCGTATTTCTGCGCGGTAATGATTCCCTTCTGTCCCATCTGCTCACGCCGCGCTTTGTCATTGAGGAGTGTGAGAAGCCCATCTGCCAGCGCCCGGCTATTCATAGGCGGAACGAGCAGTCCCTCCTGTCCATGAGTAACCACAGCCGCAAACCCTTCAATATTGGTTGCCACAACCGGTCTGCCAGTTGCCATAGCCTCAAGTAGAATTAATCCGAAACTTTCCTTGCTGGTATTGGGAGCACAGAAAATGTCGGCTGTCCGATAGTAGCGGGGTTGTTCCTCGTGGCTCACCATCCCGGTAAATATTACATCCTCCAATCGATTCCTCGCTATCCATTGTTCGTACCGTGTACGGAGTCTTGTGCCGGGTCCACAGATAAGAAGTCGGGTATTCGGCATCTGCCGTTTAATCTCCATGAATGCCTTGAGCAGGTAGTTGACACCTTTGCGGAACTCAAGCCGTCCCATAAAAACAATATTCAGCTTGCCATCCAGATACTGTTCCATAGGTTTGATATCAGGACGAAAGTGGTGAATGTCAATGCCGTTAGGTATAATTTCATACTCGGCAGGGACATACTGACTCACATAATTCATTGCCGGTTTAGAGACCGCAATGAAACCATTCAGTTTGCGCGCTCGCCTCCCCAACATCCAGGTGGAAATTGGCCTACCCCAGTTGTAACCCGGTTTCCCCTGCGCCGCGTGAAAGGTACCGACATTCACCGTGTTAGAAAAACGGAGCACGGCGCTGCAGAGCATGGGCATAAAAGGCTCATGGAGGTGGATGATATCGAATTTCTCCCTCGCCAGCACTTCCTTGATGGTTGGCGCGAGATGCAGTGAAATAGAAATACGTATGATAGAATCGCTGGCAGGAATGGCAAAAGGCGTTCCGATGCGGATAAAACGGTTCCCGAAATCACTAACCCGCTTTGAGGCAGGAGCAATTATCTTTACCTCATGTCCCATCCGGGTAAAATGTTTCTCCAGGTTAGTGACATGACGACCGACACCACCCGGAAAGGCAAAGTCGTAGGGTGAAACCAGCGCAATTTTCATAGGTTAGCGTCCCCAGGCAACCTTACATGTTTACAGGAGAGAAAACAAGACACAATCCTATGCCTGCTTGTTGGTATCTATGAACTCTTCTGTCAGTCGCCGCGCCTCGTCGTCCGAATACTGGACTGGCGGTGATTTCATAAAATAAGCCGATGGGGCAACCAGTGCACCCTTCAATCCATTATTCATCGCAAGCTTACAGCACCGGATAGCATCAATGACGACCCCGGCTGAGTTCGGGCTGTCCCATACCTCAAGTTTCAGTTCCAGATTCAGCGGCACATCGCCAAAGGTGCGCCCCTCCATCTTAATATGGCAGAATTTACGGTCCAGAAGCCAGGGCACATAATCACTGGGACCAACATGAATATCATCTGGACTTAACTCATAGTCAAGCTGAGAGGTGACGGCGTTAGTCTTGGAAATTTTCTTAGATTCCAGCCGTTCGCGCTCCAGCATGTTGTAGAAATCGGTATTGCCGCCGAAATTCAACTGATAGGTGCGCTCCAGACGAACGCCGCGTTCGCGGAATAAACGCGTCAGGACACGGTGCACAATCGTCGCGCCTACCTGCGACTTGATGTCATCGCCAATCACCGGCAAACCCCTTTCCGCAAACCGCTCTCCCCAATCCTTATTTTTTGCGCTTGCAATGAAGACCGGGATACAATTGATCATCCCGCAACCGGCATTCAGTATCTGTTCCACATACCATCTGGTTGCCATCTCTGAGCCAACGGGCAGATAGTTTAGCACTACATCAGTCTTTGCATCTTTCAGGATTTTAACAATGTTAGCGGTGGGGCCCGGAGCCTTCTCGATAATCTTCGAGAGATATTTTCCCAAGCCATCATGGGTCATCCCACGATGGACAGTGACACCAGTAGTCGGCACATCGCAAAACTTGATAGTGTTATTAGGTTTGACGTAAATTGCCTCTGCCAGGTCTTTGCCAACTTTGTTTTTATCGATATCAAAAGCGGCAACGAAATTGATATCACTGATATGATAGCCACCCAGGTTGACATGCATCAGTCCAGGCACAAACTGACTTTCGCTGGCGTTCTGATAATAGTGTACGCCCTGCACCAGAGATGAGGCGCAGTTACCCACGCCGATAATGGCTACGTTAATTTTCCCCAATTGTTTACCCTCCAGTCCGGCGGAGTGGGTCAGACCCACCCAGCCCGAATATTATTCGTATCACATAGGGCTGACAGTGTCAAGCACACCAAAGACTTTCTCCGGTCGCCAGAGCCCTCTTGCATGATCGAACCGTAGAACTGCCAGCAGATTGCCACACTGATTATAGGCACGGCATAAGTCACCTGATGAAAACTCCTCTAATAGTACAGCATTCCCATTGCAGATGGCACGTTCGTTTTCTTCCCCGATAACCACCGCCGGTAAACGAGTAAGGACACTATCCATCGGGTAGAGCAAATCTTGCCAAAAACCGACCCGGAAGGCTTCCTCCAGTCCGTCGAGCGTTACTGAGTCGGTAATATCGAAGATACCGCAGCGGAGCCGCACCAGATTCTTCAAATAAGCCCCACAACCAAGCGTCTGCCCCAGGTCATTAGCAAGGGAACGAATGTAGGTGCCCTTACCGCAGTCAATTTCCACCGTGACCACAGGCGGTTGCCAGTCTATTACTTCAATGCGATCAATCCGCGCCAATCGCTTTTTGGGGACAACGGCAATACCTGCCCGCGCCAGTGCGTAGCTGGGTTTACCATGGTATTTCACAGCGCTGTACGCCGGTGGTATCTGCGTTATCTCGCCGAGAAATGTGCTGAGTGCCGTTTCTACCTGGTTCCTGTTTATACCGGACGCATCCGCCTTCTGCGTCACTTTTCCTTCGGCATCGTAGGTGTCTGTGGTAATGCCAAGCTCAATCTCCGCCCGGTAGGTCTTGGTAGTATCCATCATATACTCGACAAGCCGTGTCGCCTGCCCGATGCATACCGGCAAAACACCGGTTGCCAGGGGGTCAAGCGTGCCCGCATGACCGACCCGTTTTTCACCTGTCAGCCGCCGCACCAGAGCAACCACACTGAATGATGTCTTCCCTCGCGGTTTATTGACATTCAGAATGCCGTCCGTTCCCGGGTAGCGACAGCAAGTCACGGTTTAGCCTTCTCCTCTTCGCTGATGCGGTCGATGAGCCGCAGGACATGGTCAGCTTTCTCAATGGTCTCATCCAGACGGAAGCTGAGTTCCGGAATACGTCTGGCTTGCATACGGTTACCGAGTTCGTGCCGGATAAATCCCGCTGCAGAAGCGAGCGCCTGCAGCGTCTCTTTCTTTTCAGTCTCAGTGCCCAGACGGCTAACATAAACCTTCGCAAACTTAAGGTCGGAAGAGATTTCAACTGCGGTTACAGAAACAAAAGTGCCAAGTCGGGGGTCTTTGACTTGGCGCTGGATTAAATCACTGATTTCCTGGCGCAAGAGACTGTTTAGCCGCTCAATCCGGTAGGTCATGTCACATCTCCTCAGCCAGATTTCTCAATATGGAAGAATTCCAATGTATCCCCAACCTGAAAATCATTGAACCCCTGTACGCCCACGCCACACTCGTAGCCAGTGGCAACTTCACGGACATCTTGCTTGAAACGGCGCAGACTGGTAACTACCGACTCGTAAATTTTCTGTGCGCCACGCATCACACGTACCGAACCGCCACGCATCACTTTGCCTTCAGTCACATAGATACCTGCCGCTTTCTCCTTCTTACCAGCAGGGAACACTGCCCGTACCTCAGCGTGCCCATCAATAACCTCAACCTCAGTCGGCTCAAGCATACCCTTGAGAGCTTTGTCCACGTCTTCAATTAGGTTGTAGATAATATCATAGAGGCGGATGCTGATACCTTCACGCTCCGCCAGCCTTTTCGCGCCGGTCTCCACACCGGTGTTAAAGCCGACAATGACGCCTTTGGAGGCAAGGGCAAGCAGGACGTCGCTCTCCGTTACATTCCCGGGACCGCTGTGAATAATACTCACTTTTACTTCATCATTGGATAGTTTTTCCAGAGAGTTACGGATAGGCTCACCACTACCTTGCACATCCGTCTTCAAAATAATGCCAAGCTCTTTGACTTTGCCAGCGCTTAATTGCTCATAGAGATTACTGAGACTGACCGCTTTCTGGGCGGTGATTTCTTTTGCCACCGACTGGCGCCGCTTTTCAATAACCGCCTGAGCCGTCTTCTCATCGG
Source organism: Dehalococcoidales bacterium (assembly GCA_030654965.1). Taxonomy (GTDB): domain Bacteria; phylum Chloroflexota; class Dehalococcoidia; order Dehalococcoidales; family Fen-1064; genus JAURWL01. The sequence continues at coordinate 37,461 of JAURWL010000252.1, forward strand.
CAACCTCCAGCATCACATCGCCTACTTGAGGGACAATATCCAGTCCAAGAACTTCTACCGGAGTGGATGGCGTGGCACGCTTGACCCGCTTGCCCGCGTCATTAAACATTGCCTTGACTTTACCCCACATCTCCCCCACCACCACTACATCACCCTCTTTTAATGTGCCGGAACTGATGAGGACGGTAAAGAGAGCGCCGCGGGTCCTATCCATCTCAGCTTCAATCACAGTACCTTCAGCTGGACGCGAGGGGTCTGCTTTTAATTCCTCCATCTCTGCCATCAGCATGATATTTTCCAGCAGTTGAGGAATTCCACGCTTTTCTTTAGCCGAGACCGGCACAGCGATAACTTCACCACCCCACTCCTCCACCACCAGACCAGCCTCGGCGAGCTGTTGTTTCACACGGTCGGGGTTGGCTCCCGGTTTATCAATTTTATTGATGGCGACGATAATCGGTACACCAGCCGCGCGGGCGTGGTCGATTGCCTCCAGCGTTTGGGGCATCACGCCGTCGTCGGCGGCTATCACAAGTATGGTAATATCAGTGACCTGCGCCCCGCGGGCACGCATCGCGGTAAAGGCTTCGTGACCCGGTGTATCCAGGAATGTCACTTTCTGCCCATTGACATCGACCTGATAAGCACCGATATGCTGGGTAATACCGCCCGCTTCCTTATCAACCACATTGGTCTGGCGGATGGCATCGAGCAGTTTTGTCTTGCCATGGTCAACGTGCCCCATGATAGTGACTACCGGAGGGCGAAGTTGCAGACCGGCGGCTTGCTCGCCCTGAGCGAGTTTTTGCTGTTTCTTGAGCTCGGCAGTGCGACCGGCTTTTGCGGCAGGACGGTGTTTTAACTTGGCTTCAACACCAAACCCAGCCGCCACAGCGGAGGCTGTCTTAAAATCAATGGCCTGGTTAATATTCGCCATCACACCGGCGCGCATCAGTTGTTTGATGGCATCAACCGGTGTAACATCAAGCATCTCAGCGAGCTGACGAACCGCAATAGTGGGCGGGATTTCTACCTGGCGCGGCTTTTGCGCCGAAGCGCCACCAGCTTTTTCCGTAGTTATCTTGACAGTCTCATCTCTTTCTGAGCTGGACACCGGATGACTCCCTCTTATAGCTTCCCTTTATAATCTTCCAACCTCTGTCGGTCTTCCTGTCTAAATGTGGTTCGCAGGACGTATTCCAATCGATTGCCCTTCAATCCTTCGTCCCAGCATCGCTTCGCTCTACATAAATAGGCGCCACGTCCTGCCTGTTTTCCTGTTTCGTCTACTACTACTCCCGCATTCGTTGTCTTTACAATACGAACCAGTTCCCGTTTTGGTTTCACCTGCCGGCAGGCAATACAAGTGCGCTCAGGTGTATGCCTGATGACGGCATCAGAACTCGACTTCATCCTCAATGGCAACTTCCTGACGGCGTCCTTTTCTCACGCGCGGAGTTTCCTCTTCGCGTTCTTTGCTTGGCGCCGCCTTCTTCTTCTTTTTACCTTTGCCTTCCCCTCGGGAAGGTGCCCCGCGAATATCTTCAGCAAACCTTAACTCACCCTTAGATGGGGCGGGTGCTTCAAAGCTAACAGGTTTCGCTTCGGAGACCTCTTCTTCGACGACTCCCTCGGTTACTTCTTCTGTTGCGGGGATTTCCCCGGTTACCTCTTCAAGCTTGGCTTCCTGTTTAGTGGCAGCTACTGCTACGGGTTCCGGCGAAATTTCTTCTCTAACCTCTTCCTTTGCCTCAACAACAGGTTTGGTAGACTCCCTCTCCGCTTCCCAGGCCGAAGCCATCTTAATATCAATCTTCCAGCCGGTGAGCTTGGCGGCGAGGCGAGCATTCTGCCCCTCTTTGCCGATTGCTAGAGAAAGTTGCCTGTCTGGAACAATTACAGTTGCCACACCCTCAGCTTTTTTCAGTTCGACGGCGACAATTTGCGCCGGACTGAGAGCACTGGCGACGAATGTCGCCGCGTCTGCATTCCACTGGACAACGTCAATTTTTTCACCACTTAGTTCGCTGACGATGTTCTGTATACGGATACCACGCAAACCGACGCAACAGCCCACCGGGTCGATGCCCGCTTGACGAGCAGTAACAGCGACTTTACTTCGGTAACCGGCTTCACGCGCTACGGATTTTATCTCAACTGTGCCGTTTGAGACCTCAGGGACTTCCAGTTCAAACAGCCGTTTCACAAGTTCGGGATGAGAACGAGAGACGATAACCTTAGGTCCTTTAACAGTCTTTGCAACCTCTACCATGAAAACTTTGAGTCGCTGTCCTATACGATACCGTTCATTAGACATCTGTTCATTGGAGGGCAGTACCGCCTGCGCCCTACCAAGGTCTATCAGCACCTGACGGGGCTCAATACGTTGAACCACGCCACTGACGATATCGCCGGCTTTCCCGGCATACTCCTCAAAAATGGCGCTGTGCTCAGCTTCGTGCAGACGCTGGAGAATAACCTGTTTGGCAGTTTGCGCGGCAATACGACCGGCATTCTGAGGGGTGGATTCTACCATAATGGCATCCCCAAGCTGGGCATCCGATTTCAGACGTTTGGCTTCGGCGAGAGAAAGTTCTTTACGGGAATCATCCACACGCTCAACCACCGTTTTCTCCGCCCAGACCTCCACCCTGCCTGTGGTGCGGTTAATCTTAACGGCGATGTTTTGATTGGGCGCAAAACTATCTTTCCGATACGCTGAAACCAGCGCCGATTCCACCGCTGTGATAACTACCTCTTTCGGCAGCTTCTTCTCTGCTGAAAGCTGTGTAATAGCGAGCAGAAACTCGCTCTTCATTGCAGGCTACGCCTCCGTTTAAAAAATTTCTCCTTCAAGAAAAAAAGTGGGGATTTCACCCACTTTTCAACCACCAGCAGTATACCACACCTTTTTTCAAGATGCAAGTAAAACGGGTGAGGCTAAACCATAGCTAAAACCGCTTCAATTGTGAGACTGGGAGCATAGCAAAAACAACCGTAGTGTTGCGACTACTGCCGTATCTGTCGCCATTTGATACCATCCCACACCCAGAGAAGCTGTCCGCACCGGACACAGGAGAGGCGGATAGTTCCATCAGTTGTCTGCTCACGGACACGGATAAGTTTTTCACATTTTGGACAGTGGACCTTCTTTACCGCTATTTTCATACTAAAGAAATTCCTCCTTCCGCAGACGACACTATTATAACGAGAAAAGTAGTTATTATCTACTGACTTTCTTCTTAATTCCGGCCTGTGACATCAGGGGTTCGCGAAGTATTCACTCCTTAACATACCATACAACTCCATATCCTCGAACTTATCCCACTTCTTTTTATCCTGCCGCAGGTGTCCCTCATGCTTCATCCCGATTTTCTGCATCACCCTGCCTGAAGCTGGATTGCGTGTCATGTGCGCGGCGTGAATGCGGTTAAGGCCTAGCACTTCAAAGCCATACTTAACCACGGCACAAGCAGCTTCCGTACAGAAGCCTTTGCCCCAATATGGCTTACCAATCCAGTAGCCGATTTTTCCATTTTCGTGTTCTTTATTGAACCTCATTCCAATACCACCAATAAAATACCCGTCTTTATGGGTAATCGCAAATTCAGGAGAGCCGGTCTCTTCGTACTTTTCCTCCCGCTGACCGATAAATTCTATGGCATCCTCCAGTGTATAAGGATAGGGAAGGTTAAAAGTTGTAGATGCAATGTCTTTGTCTTCAATCAGCTTCTGCAAATCATCCGCATCCCAGAGCGAATGTGGGCGGAGAATCAAGCATTCTGTGTAAAGGGTAGGAAGTTCGGTCATAATATGACTCCGTTAGAACAGACCCTGCTGGTTCGTCTTGTCCTTGTTATACGTGATGCCGAGGTGTTTATAGGCAAGGCGTGTTGCCATACGCCCACGCGGCGTTCTCTCCAGGAAACCCAACTGCAAAAGATATGGTTCGTAGACATCCATAATAGTGTCGGCTTCTTCACTGATGGCGGCGGCGATGGTCTCCAGTCCCACCGGACCTCCATTGAACTTCTCAATGATGGTATGGAGTACCTTGCGGTCAAGCTCATCCAGCCCGATGGGGTCAATTTCCAGCTTGCCGAGCGCTTCCAGCGCCACTTCCTTTGTGCCAATACCCTTCGCTTTCACCTGAGCGTAGTCGCGCACCCGCTTGAGCAACCTATTCGCCACACGAGGAGTACCACGGGCACGGCTGGCAATCTCCTCCAGCGCATCCGGATCTACCTTAATCTGGAGAATCTGAGCGCTCCGCTTCACTATGATCTGGATGGACTCCTTATCATAGAAATCAAGGTGGTAGACTACACCGAAACGGTCGCGCAGAGGCGGACTTAAAAGGGCGTAACGTGTGGTGGCGCCAACCAATGTGAAAGGCGGTAGATTTAATCGCAGGCTGCGCGCGCCGGGTCCCTTGCCGATGACAATATCCAGCGCAAAGTCCTCCATTGCCGGGTACAGGATTTCTTCCACAGCACGGCTCAACCGGTGGATTTCATCTATGAAGAGCACATTATGCTTCTTCAGATTGGTGAGAATAGCGGCGAGGTCACCGGTACGTTCTATTGCCGGTCCGGAGGTCACTCTGGTTTCCACGCCCAGTTCGGCGGCGATGATATGCGCCAGCGTGGTCTTGCCTAATCCTGGCGGACCATAGAGCAAGACGTGGTCGAGCGCCTCACCGCGTTTTTTCGCCGCGTCAATAGCGATGAGCAGGTTCTCTTTTACTTTGTTCTGCCCGATGAATTCCGTCATCCGCCGCGGACGGAGATTGGTATCCATCGGACTGTCTTCAACGGTGGGTTTTCCGGACACTATGCGTGCGATGAGCTTACTCCTGACTACCCCTAGTTTGTCATTGCGAGTGCAGGCGAAGCCTTGTCCCGTTCACGGTGAACCCGTACTTGATACGGGAAATCTCAGGGAGGCAGGGGAAACAGCCACCCCACCCTGAGTTCGCCACGTCGTCCCGACTTCGTCGTGGACTCTTCGCGATGACGATAAGGTACAATTCTTGGCGGTATTATACCACAAGAGCGAGGAGCGATGAAGAACTCCGCTGTTTTCGGGTTATGCTATAATAAAGTCGATTGTTTTGCTGATATTTTCAATGTATCGATAACCCACCAGTTATTTGAAATGAGAGTTCGTATTGCCATAGAAAAGGTAAAAGAAGCCGCCGCCAGGCGTGTGGATACGGAACGTCTGCAGCTTCAAAAGATCGCCCTGAAAATCCACGCCAATCCTGAAATCGGCTTACAGGAAGTTAAAGCCAGCGGCTGGCTGACCGCTTACCTTGAGAAGAAGGGGTTTACTGTAGAGCGGGGTATCTGTGACATGCCCACTGCTTTCAGAGCCAGCTATGGTAAAGGGAAACCCCGCATCGCCGTCCTGGCGGAATATGACGCCCTGCCGGGCGCGGGTCATGCCTGCGGACACAACCTCATCTGCACTATCGCCCTCGGCGCCGCCGTTGCTTCCAAACAGACAGTGGATACGTATGGCGGCACCATACTTGCTATCGGCACTCCCGCAGAGGAGATTCAGGGCGGTAAGATTACAATGGCGAAAAAGGGCGCTTTTAACGACCTCGACACGGCACTTATCGTCCACCCTGAAACTTTCGACCTCGCCACCAGTAATGCACTCGCCTGCCAGAACCTGTATATTGAGTTCTTCGGTAAGGCAACTCACGCTTCAGCCGGACCCGAGCGAGGCATTAACGCTCTGGATGCGATGATTCTCTCCTTCAACGCTATCGGCGCTCTGCGACAGCACATCAGGAGTACGGCGCGTATTCATGGTATCATTACCGATGGCGGCAAAGCGGCAAACGTGGTACCCGACCACAGCGCGGCGGAGTTTATCGTCCGCGCCGCCGATGATACCTATCTTGACGTACTGGAACAGAAAGTCTTAAACTGCTTCATTGGCGCGGCACAGGCAACCGGCGCCCGTCTGGAATACCGATGGGATGAGCAACGCTATGCCGCCATGCGGAGCAATATGACACTGGCACAGCTTTATGCGGATAATATGAAAAGCGTGGGACGGAAGGTACCCATCCCCAACCCGGGTGCAGGCGCCGGCAGTACGGATATGGGTAATGTGAGCCAGATTGCCCCGGCTATTCACCCGATGGTTGCCATCGCCCCACGCACTATATCCATCCATTCCCCGGAATTTGCCCAGGCAGCCGCTTCAGACGCGGGAATTCAGGGGATGGTAGATGCCGCTAAAGCGGTGGCTGGGATGATTGTCGACCTGCTTGCCAGCCCGGACACATTGCATAAGGTCAAGGAGGAATTCAGCCGGACTTCCTGACTCGTTGAGGGTCTGGCTTCGTTGTTACCTTACCTAAGCAATATTTTATTAACAAGAAAACTGTGACTGCCAGGAGTTGACATGATTATTGCCGTTGATGCTATGGGAGGGGAATATGCCCCCCATGAGATTGTGAAAGGCGCGCTGAAAGCCGCTGAAGAATACAAAATCGCTATTGCCCTCGTTGGCAAAAAGGATATTCTGCACATCTTGACCGCCAAAAACAAGCGTAAACTGGATATCACCATCGTTGAAGCCCCTGAGGTTATCGACGATGACGAATCCCCAATTGAAGCCGTGGCCAATAAACCGAATTCGTCTATCGCTGTTGGCATCCAGCTCCTTAAAGAAGGCAAAGCACAGGCGTTTGTTTCAGCAGGCAGTACCGGCGCCGTTTTTTTCTGCGCCTTTATGACACTGGGAAGAGTAGAAGGGATTGACCGCCCTGCCATCGGGTCTATCATCAACATTAACGTGACCAATCCTTTTCTCCTCATCGACTGCGGAGCAAACCCAAATTGTAAGCCCAAACACCTCTTGCAGTTCGCCCAGATGGGTAGCATCTATGCGCGGGAAATTTTCCAGATTCCCTCCCCGCGCGTTGCCCTGCTTAATAATGGCGAGGAGGAGAAAAAGGGCAACCAGCTTGCTAACGACACATATCCAGTCCTCAAAGCATCCGGGTTGAATTTTGTGGGTAACATCGAAGGGCAATTCCTCTCGCAGAATAAAGCAGATGTCGTCGTCACGGATGGCTTCACCGGCAACATCGTGCTGAAAACACTGGAAGGAATGGGAGACACTTTCCTGAATCTCCGTAACGTAGGGCAAATGCTCAGTCGTGCCTCACACGGGGAATCACGCGCCATGCTCTTTGATACCAGCGTGGGTTCACTCCTGAAACGCATCGACTATCGAGAAGCGGGTGGCTCATGCTTACTGGGGCTTAATGGAAATGTCATTATCGCTCACGGTCGAAGCCGGGCGAGAGCCATTAAAAACGCCATTGGTGTCGCCAAGCGAAGTGTTGACCGTAAGGTCACGGAGATGATTCAACAGGAAGATTTCTCCGAACCAGTGGTCCCAGCGACAGAGGAAGAAGAGACGTAAATGCCAGAGACACTCCATATTGAAATCATTAGTGACGGTCGCCAATCATTATGTCAATCAGAATGCGGTACCGATTGGTCACAGCCAGAGGTACAAGCTCAGGTGAAAAATGACCCGCAGGTAAGATTCGGCGACCGTATCAGATTGGACTATGTTGATATTAGAGATAGCGATAAGCGATACAGTAAAGAAACAAGTTATCCGTTCCTTATCATCAACGGACACATCAGGCTATCCGGGCAGTTCGATATGAGACAACTTCTGGAAATCGTGGAAACACAACTGGAAATAGGAGCATCAGCCCGATGACTGAAAAGATTTTTGAGGTTATCATCATCGGCGGGGGACCGGCTGGTCTCACGGCTGGATTATACACTTCCCGCGCCGGTCTAAAGAGCCTCCTGCTGGAGAAGGGTGTTTTTGGCGGACAAATCACCAACGCCGAGCATGTAGAGAACTTCCCCGGCTTTCCCCAAGGCATCAGCGGGATTGAACTTGGCGACCGGATGCGTGAGCAGGCAGAAAAATATAACCTGAAGATTGAATCAGATGAAGCCACTGGTATTGAAATCCAGGCAAACAAGAAAATCATTAAAACCCTCGATGCGACCTACACCACCAGCACTCTGATTCTGGCTGGGGGAAGCGTGCGCAAGAAGCTGGGAGTGCCCGGCGAAGATAAATACCTCGGCAAGGGCGTTTCCTATTGCGCCACCTGCGATAGCGCTTTTTTCCGGGATGTGCCGGTTGTGGTAGTGGGGGGTGGAGATGCCGCTCTTACAGAAGCACTCCATCTCGTCAAGCATGCGTCCACAGTGACCGTGATTCATCGGCGCCATGAACTCCGTGCCACTCATATACTTCGGGAACGCGCCTTCGCTGAGCCAAAAATCCGCTTTCTCTGGAGTACTACCATTGCCGCGATTGAAGGTAACGACATGGTGAAGCGAGTCAGGCTTGCCAATGTCCAGACAGGCAAAATCTCACAACTAGAAACGGCAGGGGTATTCATCTCCGTCGGATTTGAGCCAGCCACGGAATTGGTGAAGGGTACCTTATCTCTGGATGAGGTTGGACACATTATCACGAACGAAAAGATGGAGACATCGGTTCCGGGAGTTCTAGCAGCAGGAGATATCCGCCACAACTCGGCACGGCAGGCAATTACTGCCGCCGGTGATGGAGCGACAGCCGCCATCAATGCCCAAAAATATCTAACAGAAGGATAAAATAATTCTTTCCACAACCTTCCGGGTGAAGTATAATCTGTGAGAGGAGACAACCATGCAAGTTATCTTTTTAGAAGATGTGCCCAATTTTGGCAAAGCCGGTCAGATTAAAGAGGTCGCTGATGGGTACGGTCGGAACTATCTCATTCCACGTAAGCTGGCAGCGCCCGCCCGTCCTCAGGACATAAAAGATGTGGAAGCCCAGATTAAAGCAAGAGCCAGACAAGCTGCCAAGACAGAAGCCGAGATGAAGGTTCTCGCCGCCATGCTGGAAGGCAAGGGAATCACTCTGAAAGCACGTGCGGGCCAGCAGGAACGCCTCTACGGCTCGATAACTGCGGCGGACATTTCTGCCGGGCTGGAGACCGGTCTGAGCATTACTGTGGACAAGCGCAAAATCGAACTAGCGGAACCCATACACCAACTCGGCGCGTATGATGTTCCCATCAGGCTGGGCAAAGATATTGTCACTACTATCAAAGTAACGATTGTTGCGGAAGAAACCACGTAGACAACGACCGCATCTGGGTAAATCTTGGATTAGGGGTATATTGTGGCGGAAAACGACAAACTGCCACCTCACGATATTGCCGCTGAAGAAGCTGTCATCGGCTCGCTCCTGATAGATGGGACGGCAATCTATGATATTGCCACGATTCTTCAGAAAGGAGATTTCTACCACGAGCCGCTCCAGATGCTGTATGATGCCTGCTTGAGTTTGTATCAGCGCAGTGAGGCTATTAACCAAATCACAGTGGCACAGGAACTGGACCGACAGGGCAAACTGGAAGCCTGCGGCGGCGTTGCTTACCTCTCTCACCTGATTTCCATATTGCCTACTTCCCTGGATATTCAGGAGTATGCCCAGATTGTCAACCGGCTTTCCGTCAGCCGCCGTCTTATTGCCGCATCTCAACAAATCAGCGCCATCGGATATCAGGCTGACCCGGATGCGGAAGCCAGCATCAGCAAGGCAGAGGACATTCTTTACCGGTTACGGCTTACTCAGGGACCCCGTGACTTCCAGCACGTCCGGCAGTTGCTGGATAAATATTTTGAACCCCGCCCTGTAACCGAAGAGGGTTATGCGGGTCCTATCACCAAGATTATGTCCGGTTATCGTGGTCTGGATGAATTGACCAGCGGTTTTCAGCAGTCCGACCTAATCATTGTCGCCGGACGACCTAGCATGGGGAAGACCACGCTGGCAGTCAATATCGCCCGGAATGCCGCTATAGAGCAAGGGGCTTGCGTCGCCATGTTCAGCCTGGAGATGTCCAGTGAAGCGCTCGTTCTACGCCTGCTCTGTAGCGAAGCCAGTGTCCTGCTCTCACAAGTACGGTTGGGACAGCACACGGAGACGGAAGAAAAGAAGATTATGGATGCCATCGGTATCCTCTCTGAGGCGCAGATATACATCGACGATTCCCCGCATCTACGGATTGCCGAAATGCGCAGTAAAGCACGGCGTCTTATGTACGAACGTGGCGTAAATATGATTGTCATCGACCACCTCGGCTTGATGAGCGCCGATACCCGCATGGAAAACCGTGTTCAGGAAATCAGCTATATCACCCGCTCTATCAAAGCCCTGGCGCGAGACCTTAAAGTCCCCGTGCTGGCAGTCTCACAGCTCAGCCGTGCCTCAGAAGTGCGAACTTCCCACCGTCCCCAGCTCTCCGACCTGAGAGATAGCGGTAGTATCGAACAGGATGCCGACCTTGTTGTCTTTATTTACCGGGAAGACTATTACTATCCGACCGAGGATGACTGGCAAAAGGTATTTCCGGATAAAGAATACCCCGCCGGCATTGCCAATGTCATTGTCGCCAAGCACCGTAATGGTCCTGTCGGGGAAATTCCCCTGCGCTTTGTCCCCAGGTATTCACGATTTGAGAATCTCGCCAATCAAGAACCGAGCCTGCTATGAAACAATTCACCGGTTTTCCTATTAAAACCGAATATGCACCGGTCCCCGCCGCCTTTTTCAGCGCGCTTCTGCCGGAAATTACGGATATTGCAGAATTAAAGACAACCCTCCACCTTTTCCGCATTCTCATTCCCATGAAGAGGCGTCCCTGCTTCGTGACCTATCGCGAATTAGCTAGCGACGCCAACCTCCTGTTGGGCTTGTGTGTGGGCAATACACAGCCAGAAGAGACACTGCGCCGGGCGCTGGATATGGCGGTGAAACGGGGCACCATTCTTTACCTTGCGCTGGATAGAGACGGCGTAAAGGAAGAGATTTACTTACTGAATACGAAGCAGAATAGCGATACTATCGAGAAAATCAGGAGCGGAGAACTTCGCCTGCCGCATCTGGAACTAAAACAGGGAACGGAAGTCAACACCGAACCCCAATCGAATATCTTTACCCTCTACGAAGAGAATATCGGCTTGCTTACCCCGATGATTGCCGAAGATTTGAAAGAAGCAGAGAAACTCTATCCCGAATCCTGGATAAAAGATGCCTTTAAAGAAGCAGTCAAAGCCAACAAACGAAGCTGGCGTTTCGTGGCGTTTCTCCTGGAACGCTGGGCAACCGAAGGCAAAAGAGATGGAACATATCAGCGAAATCTTAAAGCGACAGACCCGGACAAATTCATCAAAGGCAAATATGGACACCTCTTCCAGCGCTGAGCCGGTCTCCAGCGAACAGGAATGTCCCCTATGCAAGGGCGCCCGATTTGTGCATCCTCTGCTTGCCAATGGTAAGCCGGATTACAGTCGTATGGTACCCTGCCGCTGTGCCAATCAGGAAGCTGAAACAAAACGCACCGAACGGCTCCAGAAATACAGTAACCTCGGTTCGCTGACCCGGCTGACCTTTGCTAACCTCGCGCCGGAGGGCAATAGTAAAGAGCCGGCGTCACAAGAACAGTTCCATCGCGCTTACGACCAGGCGCGAGCGTTTGCACAGAAACCGGAAGGCTGGCTCGTTTTCACAGGACCAAGCGGCTGTGGCAAGACTCACCTGGCGGTAGCCATTGTCAACCAGTGCATTGAGAATAATGTCCCCGCCTTTTACATCACCGCTTCCGACCTCCTCGACCATCTCCGCGCCAGCTTCAGCCCGACCAGTGAAATGCCCTATGACGAATTCTTTGAGCAGATACGCAATACCGCCATTCTGGTTCTAGATGATTTCGGGTCGCAATCCAGTACACCCTGGGCAAAAGAGAAACTCGACCAGTTGCTCAGCCATCGCTACAATAACCGCTTACCGACCGTGATTGTCTCTACTGTGCCCATTGACGAACTAGAGGAGAGAGTCCGCACCCGCCTGGCAAACACCGAATTCTGTCGGATTCATACGCTCGGGAGTAGTCTAAAGGAACTCTCCCAGTATAACTGGGCACCCGGACTGGAGCTTCAGAAAAGAATGACCTTTGAGAACTTTATTACAAAGCGCGGCGAATTAACAAGCGATCAGCGACAGAACCTTGAAAACGCGTACGAGCTTGCGCACAATTTCGCTGATTCACCGGGTGACTGGATAGTTTTCGCCGGAGAAAATGGTTGTGGTAAAACACATCTCGCCGCCGCCATCGTCAACTACCGTTACAAGCTCGGCAAGCCCGCCCTTTTCATTGTTGTTCCTGATTTTCTCGACCATTTGCGCTCAACCTTCAGTCCGGACAGCAAGATCTCTTATGACGAGTTATTCGAAAGTGTAAGAAACACAGAGCTACTCATTCTTGACGATTTCGGGGAACAGGCTAGCACGCCCTGGGCAAAGGAAAAACTTTACCAAGTAATAAATTATCGTTACAATGCTCGGTCGGCAACGGTTGTTACTACATCCTGTGCCCTTGACGATATGGATAATCGGATTGCCTCTCGACTGGGAGACCACAAGATAAGCACACTTTTTAATATTAATGCACCCGACTACCGTGTGGATCAACATGGGAAGAAAAAGACCCTTCGTTCTTCCCGTAAAACACAGTAGATTTTACATCTCTGTATTGTCTGAGTTAAAATAGGCTTAATTCTTGAGGAGACATACTCACCAATGATTAACCGCCCTGTCCTGGTCTTGAACCAGAACTACGAGCCGCTTAATGTTTGCCACGTCCGGCGGGCAATTGTTCTTATTTATCAGAGCAAGGCGGAGATGCTGGAAAACGGCGCCGGATTTGTTCATACCGCCGACCGAATGTTCCCCATACCTTCGGTCATCCGCCTGCCCCACCTGGTGAAACGTCCCTTCCATGTGAACCGCAAGCTCACCCGCATGGAAGTATTCGCCCGTGACGGACATATGTGTCAGTATTGCGGCAGGCAGACGCGACAGCTTACGTTAGACCACGTCATTCCACGGTTCCGTGGCGGTCAGCATACCTGGGAGAATGTGGTGAGCGCTTGCGTGACATGCAACCGAAAAAAAGCAGGGAGGACTCCTGAAGAAGCCGGAATGAAACTACGCCACACCCCCGCCCCACCCCACACCGACCGTTATTCCTATATTCCATCGCAATATTTGCAGTCACGCCGTGAATGGGAAAGGTACTTTCCACACTAACGATTCCCATAACCACAGTATAAACCTCATTTCCCCGAAAATACGGATTCAAAACTGATAGGGCATCGCTACTCGTTTCTATCGAAAGTGAGTCTACAAACCTGTGGGAGGTTATTTATGAACACTATGAGACTTGGAGATAATGTCTGTCTGGTAGAACTACCTGCAGAATTGATTGATTGCGATGAGAAACCAATTCTGAACGCTAGTGTGCCAAAATCCCCAAGTAAAAGAAATAGTATATTACTGGATTTTAGCGCAGTTCAAATCATGAATGGACTTGGAGCTAGCATGCTAGTAAAACTCAGTGCTCTCACAAGGCGACGCGGTCAGCGTCTGCTGGCTTTTGGAGTCAGCAATCATTACAGAGATGTACTCAAACTCACAGGACTTGAGCAGGTGATTATGATATACAATAACAAGGAAGATGCATTCACCGCCGCGGGTGTTCCCACCAGAAATCAATCACCCGGAGAAGTCCGACAAAACACGTCTCAGGATATATCCTATTGGGCTAAACCGGTCTCTCGTTTGAATATACCACCGATGCCGCCAGAAGCGATTAATAAGAACATGAAAGGACGGCGTGTCGTCGGTCCGGTTGATGGTTTTGGACAATTATGGCAGAAGACTTATAGATTAAGGGTAGATAAACCGGGTTTCACCGTTGAGGATATTATCAAAACGCTGAAACAAAATTTCCCCAGCTTCCAACCCTCATTTAATCGATTTTATCCTTCATCAGCCGGTCTTATCCCGGGTGAGGTCGTGGCAATCGACTCATCAACACCTGGCGGTCCCGTTTCAACGGGGGTGATGGTGCTGTATGCGGATAACAGGTCGTTTACTTTCATCACACCGCAGGGGCATCCTGAATCGGGATGGGTGACCTTTAGCGCCTTTGAGACAGAAGGTAAAATCACAGCACAAATCATGGGACTTGCCCGCGCTAATGACCCTGTATACGAAGCCGCTTTCCACCTCATTGGTTCGGAGATGCAGATTAAGATATGGAAGTATGTACTTACCTCACTTGCAAATTACCTGGAAATACCAGCCAATGTCACCGTCGAACCCGTATGCATTGACACTCACCTGCAATGGTCACAAGTGCGAAATGTCTGGTACAATGCTCAAATCAGAACATTTTTTTATATGCCTTTTAGATGGCTAGGAAAATCATTAAAAGGTGTCGAACGTAAGGAAAAGTAACGCTTATGTCGGGTAGACTCAAATATGATGCCATTGTAGTAGGGTCAGGACCTAATGGATTTGGCGCCGCCATTACTCTGGCGGATTCTGGACACTCAGTTTTAATGATTGAATCTGCTAAAACGGTTGGTGGGGGCATGCGCTCTTCTGAGTTGACTCTTCCCATGTGTATTCACGACGTCTGTTCGGCGATTCATCCTCTGGGTTTGGCATCGCCTTTTTTCCGTTCGCTGGAACTTGCCCCGCATGGACTTGAATGGATTCATTCTCCAGCCCCTTTGGCTCACCCCCTCGATGACGGCACAGCTGTAATGCTGGAAACATCAATTGATGCCACAATGGATAACCTCGGTCAGGATAGCCAGAGTTACGGCAAACTTATGAAACCTATGGTCGACAACTGGGATAACCTGCTTGAGGAGGTCCTCAGTCCTTTGCATTTTCCCAGACATCCGTTGGTCCTGAGCAGATTCGGTATACTGGCAAGTCAGTCCGCTGAGCATCTTGTTAGAAGTCAGTTCAAGACGATTCGGGCAAAGGCGCTATTCGCCGGTATCGCCGGGCACTCTACTATGCCAATGTACCGCCCGGGTAGCGCTGCTTTTGGATTGCTGTTAGGGGCTGCCGGTCATACAGGAGGTTGGCCTATAGTAAAAGGCGGTTCACAGAAAATCGCTGATGCCCTGAAGCAATACTTCATTTCTCGTGAAGGCGAAATACGAACCGGGGTAGAAGTGCGTTCTCTGAACGAATTGCCAGAGGCTCGAGCGGTTTTTCTTGATGTCACGCCAAGGCAAGTAGCTATCATTCTCCGTAAGCAGTTGTCTAATTCTTACAGACAAAAATTGTTAAAGCATCATTACGGTCCTGGAATTTTCAAGATGGATTGGGTTCTGGATGGTCCCATTCCATGGAAAGCTTCGGACTGTCTAAAAGCGGCAACTGTTCACATCGGCGGCATCTGTGAGGAAATCGCCGAAGCGGAGAATTCAATCTGGCAAGATAAGCATCCTGAAAAGCCACTGGTGCTTCTAGCTCAACAAAGCCTCTTTGATTCCACACGTGCTCCCAGTGGCAAACAGACCGTATGGGCATATTGTCATGTTCCTAACGGTTCGACGTTTGATATGTCAGGGAGAATAGAGGCTCAAATTGAGCGTTTCGCTCCCGGATTCCGCGACCGTATACTGGCACGAAGTATTATGAATACAGAGGCAATGGAAGCAGATAATCCCAATTATATTGGCGGAAATATCAATGGCGGTGTTCAGAACCCTTTCCGGCTTTTTTTAAAGCCTATGGGCAAATGGAGACCCTACACTACTCCGGTTAAAGGTGTTTACGTATGCTCTTCATCGATGCCACCCGGAGCAGGTGTTCACGGTATGTGCGGATACCACGCTGCGAGAGTGGCACTTCGCGAAATGTTCTAGCGGTTTTGTATTCAGGGTTTCCCTTTTTCTTCCCCTGTTATACCGTTCTCTTTGAGTTCCGCAACCTCTTTATTGTTATTCACAGTCTCCATATTGTTAGTTATCGGCGGACCGACAATTTTAATATCTTCCAGAGGCAGTTCCACCGTAACCTGAGTTTCCAGTTCCACCACCACCGTCTCCTTCAAAGGATTGTTCCCCACCACCCGCGCAGGACCCATCGGTGTGGTCACTGGCTGACCTTCTCGGGGCATCTTGCCGCGCATATCACGATAAAGCAGGTGTTCGTAGGAGAGACAGCAGAGCAGGCGGCCGCAGACACCCGAGATTTTCATCGGGTTCAATGGCAACCCCTGTTCTTTTGCCATCTTGATGGAAATCGGCTGGAATTCACTCAGCCAGGTGACACAGCAGAGCGGTCTGCCACAACGACCGTATCCACCCATAATCTTGGTTTCATCACGAGCGCCGACCTGCCGCAGTTCCACTCTCACACGGAATCGGGTGGCAAGCTCACGCACCAACTCCCGGAAGTCAACCCGTTCGGCGGCGCTAAAAAAGAAGGTGATGTGGTTTCCATCCAGACTATACTCCGCAGAGAGCAGTTTCATCGGTAGACCGAGACGGGCAACCATCTTCCCGCACTCTACAAGTGCTTCTCTCTCTTTCTTTTCCGTCTCTTCAGAATGCTGGGCTTCTGTCGGCTCTGCTTTGCGGATGACCGCTTTCAATGGCATCTCGATTTCGCTTACCAGCACCTGCTTTGATGCCAGCACTACCCGCCCGATTTCCAGACCGCGGGCAGTCTCCACAATGACATAGTCGTTCGGGTTAAACTCAAAATCTTTCGGGTCGAAATAGTAGATACGTCCTGCTCTCTTGAACCGCACCCCGACAATTTTCACATGGCTGGGAGCCGGGGTTGGTACGGCTGGAGTAGTAGCAGGTTGATTATCTACCGTATTCTGATTATTGTTAGTCGTTTCGTCCATAAAAAATTAATAAAGGGTCGCCTTCTTTACTTTACCACGTTCCGGGACATTAAGCATCAAAACTTCCAGCGCCAGTTGTGGATTCACATTCTGTCGGAGTTGAGACATCGCCGATTTCACACTGCCGATGAACTGGCGGATTTGCGCCAGATTGCAGTCAGCCGCCGTTTCCTTCAGCTCGTCTTCACGGTCGATGTTAATAATGGCTTCGCCGTTGCCTACTTTAATAAGGAGCACATCACGCCACCAGTCCAGAAGTAGCGCCAGTTTTTGCTGGACGGTCTCCCGGTTTTGTGTGTACCGCTCCGTCATTTTCGCCACAAAGGTAAAACGACGGTCGAAATCAGCCTCGATTACATCCAACCACTCATTCAACCAGTCGTTTCTTTGCTGTAGCAAAGCGTTATCCTTAGACATGGCAACTGCCCAACCCGGACACCCCGCCGAAAGACGCGAAAGCAGTTCCGCTTTCTCCTGCTCAACACCCCAACGGGTCATGAGCGCTTTTTCAATCAGGGAGAGGGCGAGAGGAAAAAACTCAATTCGCTGACAGCGTGAGATGACAGTCGCCGGCACCATAGCTTCATTCACAGTAAGAAGAATGAAAATCACGTTACCCACCGGCTCTTCCAGCGTTTTTAACATGCGGTTAGCGGCGGCAATGGAGAGGAACTCCAGACCATCAATAATGAAAACCTTATACCTGCCTTCGAAAGGCGGCAGGTTCACCGAGTGCAGAATCTGGTCGATTTGTTCAACGCTAATCCGCGTCTTGCCAGTGGTTTCGCCTGTCTCGCCTCCCTGTTCCAATTTAATGGTCTGGATATCGGCGTGCTTACCTTCGGCGATTCTCCGGCAGGAATCACAAACGCCGCAGGGGCGGTCCGGTGAAGCGCAATTCATTGCCTGTGCCAGGTTTATCGCCAGCGTCATTTTGCCGATATGAGCAGGTCCGACAAAAAGATAGGCATGCGCAATTGTCCCCTTCTCCAAACCGCGCTGGAGGAGAGAGACCGCCGCTTCATGCCCGATAACATTCCACACAAGAAAAATTCCTAATACCGAATATCTAATGTCTAAATCCCGACTTCATACGGGGTGTCCCGATTCCTAATGTAATACGGGATTCCGATGATAAACAAGTCGGAACCTGATATCATCGGCACAATATCAAATTCTAAATCAACAACATCCCAAACGTAATTGTCATTCTGAGGGAGTGTAGCGACCGAATGAATCTAGTTTATTAAAACCACTGGATTCTCTTCATTCCGTTCAGAATACAATGTGTAAAACCATCTCCAGTTTTTCAATTTCAGATATTTTAATTTGTTTCGAATTTCGTATTTCGGATTTAAATGATATCGCACCTGGTTATATCTTCCAGTGTCTCCCGGCGCCGGATGAGCCGCGCCTTGCTGTCTTTCACCAGAATCACAGGAGGTTTACAAAACGCATTGTAGTTCATTGATTCCGGTATGCTGTAGGCGCCGGCACCCGCTACCGCCAGAATATCCCCCGCTTTCATCGCCGGCAACTCAATATCCCTGATAAGAATGTCGCCGGACTCACAGAATTTGCCGGAGATGGTGACTTTACCTGTCATTCTTGCCCGCATCCGGTTCGCGACCACCGCCTCAAGCCGGGCTTGATAGAGCGCCGGGCGGATATTATCGCCCATGCCGCCATCTACCGAGACGTAAGTTCTGATGCCGGGGATGTCCTTAACCACACCCACTGTATAAAGCGCTACGCCCGACTGCGCGACAGTCGACCTGCCTGGCTCAATAACCAGTCGTGGCAGTTTCAGCTTCAACCGTCTACATTCCGCCTTGATAGTGCTGGTGAGCGCCTCCGCAAAGCTGGCGAAGGGCGGAGCAGGATTATCAATCGTATATTGAATAGCAAAACCACCGCCGGTGTCCAGCTCTTTCAGAATAAACCCGTATTTCTTCTTCATATCGGCGGCAAAGTTCAGAATAAACTTGACAGATTCCACATAAGGTTCCGTTTCATAGATAAGTGAGCCGATATGGAAATGAAGCCCGACCAGGTTCAAGCCTCGTGTGGACATCGCCTTTTTTATAGCTTCCTCTTTCATCGGTAAGGGAATCCCGAACTTGCTATCGATGGTGCCGGTGGAAGTGTACTGGTGAGTGTGCGGGTCGACGCCCGGAGTAATTCTCAGTAGAATATCCTGCGTAACCCCCTTCTCTTTGACCAGCCTACCCAGCATCTCAAGCTCATGGAAGTTATCGACAACGATACGTCCCGCCTTCCACTTCAATCCCAGTTCCAGCTCCCGGAGCGACTTATTATTGCCGTGGAAATAAACCCTTTTCATAGGGAATTTCACAGACTTTGCAATACCCAGCTCACCCTCGGAGACGACATCCAGTCCCAATCCTTCCTCATTCATGATGAGCGCCATGGCTCCATTGATAAATGCCTTGCTCGCATAAAGAATGAGAAGGTCGGGATAACGCTTACCGAACTCCCGCTTGAATTCATTGATTTTTGAACGCAGGGTGAACTCATCATAGAGATAGAGCGGCGTGCCGAACTCGGCAGCGAGGTCGGTGGCATCACACCCGCCGATAACCAGATGGCCCGCGCGGTTCACCTTCGTGCCCAGCGGATAAACGGGCAATCGTGTAATCATCGTCAAGACAGTTCCCTCCTCCAGTGCCAGTTGAGTAGTAAAACCACGAGTGTTTATAGCATCACCAGATTATTCCGGTGCACTACCTCACTACCGTAGTCGTGACCCAAACGTGAGACAATTTCTTCCGAATGGATGCCTTTGATTTGCAGAAGTTCTTCAGCGTCATAGTTCGTAATGCCGCACCCCAGCCTCACTCCCTGCGTGTCCTGGATGTTCACAATATCACCGCGACGGAAGTTACCCTCAACCTGCTGAATACCCGCCGCAAGTAGACTGCGTTTGTACCGCCGTAGCGCCAGCGCCGCACCCGTATCCACCACTACCGTGCCGCGGGTACGTAATCCGCTCAATATCCACCGCTCCCGGCTATCCAGTTGCGCCGTCACCGGTAAAAAACGCGTGCCAACTGATTCACCAGCCGCCAGTCTTTGGAGCACATCGGGCTGACGCCCATTGGCGATAACCACTGTAATCCCGCAGTCGGTTGCCATCTTCGCCGCTTCAATCTTGGTAACCATACCGCCCGTACCCAGTCCACTCGTCGAGCCGGATACCAGTCCCTCAATCCGTGCGTCTATCTTTTCCACCAGAGGGATGAGCCTGGCATCGGGGTCTTTATTAGGGTCGGCGGTATACAAACCATCGATGTCTGTCAAAATCAGTAAGAGGTCGGCGTCGATCAAATTCGCCACCATCGCCGAAAGGTTATCATTATCGCCAAACTGAGCTTCCTCAATTTCATCCACCGCAACCACATCGTTCTCATTGACAATACAGATGACACCCATTTCCAGCAAAGCGAGCAGGGTATTACGGGTATTCAGATAGCCGTGGCGGTCACGCAAATCGGCTTTGGTTAGAAGCGCCTGCGCCACCGTGACACCGTGCCGGTCGAAAAGCCGTTCATAGAGGTTCATCAGGCGACTCTGCCCCACAGAAGCGAGTACCTGCTTATACGGAATGCCCTTAATTTTTTTGGTCAGTCCCAGCTTCTCTCTGCCGGCGGCAATCGCTCCGGAAGTGACCACCACCACCTCTGCTCCTTGTTCGTGCAGACGGGCAAGCTGATTGACCAGGTCGGACATCTTGTCATGGTTGAGCTTGCTGGTGCCGGCGGTCAGGAGACTCGTCCCGAACTTGGCAACGATGCGACGGTACGGCAGGGTGCATTCGGTTTTTTTAGCCACAGTGGACTACCTTCTATGTTTTAGAGTCATTATAGCATATAGTTTTGTGACTTAATTGGGAGCACAAAAGCGCTTCGATAAGTTTGAGAGTAACAGGTTCAATCCCAACTCTACTGTAGCCGATAACAATCTTGTCTACCAGTTCTGTAAGTATACTGCGTTTGACAGTGTCTAGAACATCGGAGAAGTCACCAAAATTAAATTCACGACGTAGCCATTGACACTTTTCTTTGACCGCACTATACTTGCGCTGACGATTCCGAGTAAGCACCCTTTCTTTACATACAGTTTATCCATCGGTAATGAAGCTCTGAAAATAGGATAAATATAAATGAGTCCATTATTGATAGCACTTACCGTAGTCAGCGTAATTTTCTTATTGATTTATTTCGCACGTGGACGTAATGCTGTATGGGGCGGAGCCACTTTAGGAATCATAGTAGGAGTAATTATTTCTCTTATTAAGCACAGCTGGACTCTCCTTGCCTGGAGTTTTTCGCACGGTACTTTATCTCGAGTAATTTTTGAATGGATAGGTCGTTTATCTACCGAAATCAAGAGAGAGTAAAGAGTATATAATGTGGAAAATTCTTAAAATATTGGGGTATATCATAGCCATTATCTTTGGGGTTAATCTGGTATATTGTGGACTTCCTTACATGATAAGGCATGAGGACTGGTTCTTTATATATAATCCAACCTTTAATCTTTTCGGTAAATACCGCACCAATGAAGTCCTTGCTTGGCAAATACTCTACAGCATAATACTTTTAATACTCGGCGGCATCTTGATTAGTATTGCCGATAAGAAGCTGAAAAAGCGACCATAGGTTGATGTTCCATGTTTAAACCAAGTGATACTAAGAAGCGGGCACAAGAATATTACAACGAAGGTTCTCGGATTTTAGAGAACCTAAATCAAGCATCGTACAGAGACAGAGGCTTAGAAGAAGCAAGCAGGCGTACGCATGAGGCAATCTTATCCCTTCCAAAGAACCTTCGGAAACCAGCAGAAATAAGCAAGTACCTACGAAAGCATAGTGGAAAAGTGTCATCGTCCATCCCTAAAGACCTTGAGAAAGCAATCAAGCACTTACAGAAAGCGACGAAACTGGACCCTTCTTTCGCTCACGCCTTTCATAATCTGGCGCA
>JAURWL010000005.1 GCA_030654965.1 Dehalococcoidales bacterium
CGAAAATTGAAGCAAGAAGGACAGAATGACGACGAATCAGAAAATGACAGCGACAACAGTAGCGACAACGATGATGATGCAGAGTACACCGCCGCCGCTGCTGTTGACGCTGGTCGTCACATCACGAAACGTCGTCGTGTACTGCGTTCGAATGCATCTTCATCCGTCGTCGACGGCGATGGCGGGGATGATAATGATGCTTCATTCTCTCCTTCACTCCATCGCATGCCTCGTCCATCACTCGAGTCTACTCGTGCGTTACAACGCCAATCGATCGTTCTCAGTAAATCACTCGGACTATGGTGTCGCGCCGTTGCACTGCCGCCAGTAGATGAATCACTCGATGGAAGTCATCTCAATGCAGCGATGCGCTCGGCTGCGAAGGCGGGAGGCAAACGAAGGAGATCGAGGAACTCGTATAGAGACGATGCAGAAGCAGACAATGAAGCGAAATATGCGTATTTGCCGCTGCATCCGTACTCATTACAACTCGCACTCGGGTCAGTCGCGATGGTAGCAATCGTTGCTGACTGATTCGTTTCTCGCGGAAATGCTGACTTTCGTTTCTTCATCTCTCGTTGTCAGTTTCGAATCCGATCTCTCACTGAGCGATGAGGACGCCGATGATCGTTTGATGCCGCCTCCCGCTGTTCCCACCTCGTCTTCTCATCCGCATCGCTCGCGTGTGGTGACTGTGAGCGAAGGACCTCTCACACCTGCGCCGTTATTTCGATCACGAGCGATGCGAGACGACGAACACAAACACGACCAACCTTCCGCCATCTCCGCTGCTGCTGCTGTCCCGAGCGCCGCTGTTGCGAAATCGTCGTCGTCAGTGGATTATCGACTTCCTCCACCTCCATCAGTCAATATCGATATCACTCGAGCTCTACACGAGCACAAGCGTCGTTTGACTGCTGCTGCAGTTGGTCGTGCTGCATCTTCATCTGCCTCCTCCTCGCCACCTCCTGCAGTCACTCCGGCTATCCTCGCTGCATCAGCGATGCGACATTTTCAAGC
>JAURWL010000009.1 GCA_030654965.1 Dehalococcoidales bacterium
TCAATTATGACAGACGTGGGACATACAGTACTGAGCAATTTCCTGAAGTACACGCGGGGGGTGTGGGAGAAAGACGACATTAAGTCAAAACTGAGAAGTCAAAAGTCAAAGTTGTAGCTAATAAGTAATAGACAGAAAAACCCGGGTGTCTAACTTAAAGATTTTAGTTGTGGTTTTAAGATTTGACCTTTAACTTTTAAATTTATTCTTTTATGTGAAGAGAAGTGGTTATGGAAGAAATTGTCTATCTTAATGGTAAACTAATCCCTCGAAGCAAAGCGAAGGTTTCTGTTCTCGATTACGGTTTTCTCTTCGGCTTCGGGTTGTATGAAACCATCCGTGCTTACAATGGCAAAGCTTTTCGCCTGGATAACCACCTCGCCCGACTCAGGTATTCAGCCGACCGCATTGGTATTGCCATCAATACGGCAGTCATAAGAAAAGCGGTGCTGGACACGGTTAAGGCTAACGGCTTTCGGGAGACACGCATCCGTATTACTGTGTCGCTCGGGGAGGGCACTATCACTCCGAACCTGGCGTCATGCATAGAACCGACTATTGCCGTTCTGGTCACGGAATACAAACCGCCCGCGCCGGAGAAATACAGAGATGGATTCAAGGTCATAGTTTCAAGCATCCGTCGCAACAGCCGCTCTCCGGTAACTTATATGAAGTCGGCAAATACTATGGAGGCAATGCTGGCGCGTCAGGAAGCCAGGACTAAAGACGCAGATGAGGCGCTCTTTCTGAACGAAAAGGGATTTCTCACTGAGGCGTCCGGCAGTAATATATTTCTGGTGAGCGGTGGTATTCTCATTACGCCACGTTTTGAAGCAGGGATACTGCCGGGTGTAACCCGTGTCGTAGTTTTTGAAGTGGCTAACCATTCAGGGATAAAGGTCAGAGAAAAGAATGTCAGACTGGAAGAATTATTGCAGGCGGATGAAGCGTTTATCACCAATTCCTTGATTGAGATTGTGCCGGTTACTGAAGTGAGTGGAAAGAGAATCGGGAAGGGCAAACCGGGACCGGTAACAAAGCGGCTAGCGTCCGCTTATAGAGGACTGGTGGCTAAAGAGACCCGTTAGCTAACTCACACCCCGCACGATTGCATCTGCCATTTTACAGACTCGCACCATTTGCTTGACGTCGTGCACTCGCACAATATCCGCTCCGTTGGCGATGCCGATTGCCACTGTGGCGGCAGTGCCCTCAACCCGCTGGTTAGCCGGCAAATCCAGCACCATCTTGATGAGCGATTTTCTGGACGTGCCGATTAGAATGGGTTGTCCCAGTGCTTTTAGTTCCTGCAATCGCCGAATGATTTCAATGTCTTGTTGCCACATTTTACCGAAGCCGATGCCGGGATCGATGATGATGTTCTCTTTCGGTACACCAGCTTTGTGCGCTGTTTCTATGCTCCCACGCAAAAAAGCAATCACCTCCGCCATAACATCCTGATAGAAACTGGTATCGCGTCCAACCTTTGTATCATAACCACCTTTATCGCGCTGATTGCTCATCAGGATAAGGGGCACGCCTTTTTCGGCGGCGAGTTGAGCCAATCGTGGCTCCTTCTTCAAGCCCCACTGGTCGTTGAGGATTACAGCGCCAGCGGCAAGCGCTTGCCTGGCGACTTCGTATTTCATGGTGTCAATACTGATAGGCACAGCCACAGTACGGGCGAGTCGTTCGATAACAGGGATGACTCTCTTCAATTCCTCATCGGTAGAGATAGACGTGGAGTTGGGGCGGGTCGATTCACCTCCCACATCCAGCATATCCGCGCCCTCGTAAATAAACTGGCGCGCCTGTGTCATCGCGTCTTCAATGGTAGCCACGCCATCGCCGGAAAAGGAATCGGGCGAGACATTGATAATCCCCATGATGTAGGTGCGCTTTCCCCACTGGAATTCTGTCTTCCCACAGCGTGTGACCTTAACTTTATCCATATCTTGTCCTCAACTGGCGGTCAGTTTACAGGTTATCAGCATAGAATTACTACTTAAGATAACTTCGTAAGACGCTTTTTATGCCATTATACTTATTGACACCTCAGAGAGCCAGTGTTATATTATAGTCACAGGGCCACCCGATAGCCAAATATACTGCGGAGGTTGTTCGATGAGACGGCATGCAGTATTGATGGTACGTCAAGTTGACAGTAGGAGCCCTGCCTAATGCAGGGCAAATCCCCGGAACCGAACCTGGCTCGTAAAGAAAAATAGGGGCTAGTTAGAAAACAGCCCATGCGGTTGTGAATACTGCGAGTGAGCGGGGGTTCGTTAGACTGAAACCAGGGTGGAGAGCGCTGAAACAGGTCGCTCTCCACCATTTTTTTGTGGGATTATTCGCTTGCTCTGTGGAATTTGAGACGGTACAATCATCTTAGGGGTATAGATACATGAGCTATAGAAGCTATAGAAGTTATCAGAATCTTGGAGCGCGGGCTGTCTGGACGCTTATTTTAGCTAATGTGGTTATCTTTCTTGCCGTGACTTTAACCCGCAACAGCAGCTCTGTCTTCGAAGCTTTTGGTATCAGCCGCGACTACTTAGATACTCAGCCCTGGACAATGTTAACCAGCATGTTCCTGCACGCCGGTTTCACGCATATCCTTTTCAATATGCTCTGGCTTTACTGGTATGGCACAGCCCTGGTGCAGCTCATCGGTGAAATAAAATTCTTAATCCTGTATTTTGTGGGTGGGCTTGTAGGTAACGCTTTATTTGTGCTGATAGAACCCGATGGTCTGGGAATTGGGGCTTCGGGTGCGGTGCTTGCCCTGGGCGGCGCGCTTGCGATAATGCGTCCGAAGATGAAAATAGTGCTGTTCCCCATACCGATTCCAATGGACCTCTGGGTGTACGTATTAATAGGGTCGGCTTTTCTCGGCGTCCTTATACCGGCCATAAGCGGGGGTTCCGGGATTGGCTGGCAGGCACATCTAGGCGGGCTTGTGACCGGATTGGCATTCGGCTGGTATTTCCGTCGCTGGGAACGCCGTCGTGGGATATATCGATAGGGAAAATTCAACTCCAAACTCTACTCTTCAATAAATCCGGATGCGTCTTTCAGTCTACTGCGGTGATTTCATGACTTTAAGTTTTTGTCGGCATAGCCCGTGAAATAGCTTTTCGTTTCGGGTATAATACAGTACAGGCGCACGGGCTTCGTTGAGTATGTTTGTGTTATTTATTTCAGGAGGTGGAGTCACATGGCAAAGGCGTTTATCCTGATTGAATGTATGGTCGGCAGAACCAGAGAAGTGGTTACCGGACTGAGCCGCCTCAAGGGCATTAAATCAGTCGATACAGTCACGGGTCCGTATGACGTTATTGCTGTGGTGGAAGTCGATACATTAAACGAAATCGGCGACATTGTCACCCAGCACATCCACCCCATTGCCGGCATCACACGCACCGTGACCTGTCTGGTGGTATAACCTTTTCTGTATAACTAGTCCGCAGATTTGAATACTGGTTTATGCAAAAGCCGTGTAGATTTTGAGTTTATACAGGAGTGGGAGGCAATTACCATTGAGATTTTCAAGAGTATTGTGGCTAACTGCAGTCTGGGGCTACCGGTCATAACGAGGAGGGTGGGGTGAGTATTGTGAAAGTACCTCAGCTTGCCTGGTATAGCATCAAGGAAGGGGAGTTCCCTTTTCCTGACCGCTGGCAGGTTGAGATGTGCAACATGGCTGGAGCTAACAAACGGCCGCTGAAACCCGCTGACATCAGCGCCGCATTAACTAAACCCATCGGCGTGAAACCTCTCCGTGAACTGGCGAAGGGGAAGCAAGAAGTAGTCATTCTTTTCGATGATATGTCCCGCGCCACCCGCACCTATGATATTGTCCCGCATGTGCTCCGTGAATTGACGGAGGCGGGTATTGAAGACCGGCACATCCGGTTTGTTTGTGCCCTCGGTTGCCACGCCCCGCTGACCCGTCTCGATTTTGTGAAGAAGCTGGGCGAGGATGTCATGGTGCGCTTCCCTGTCTACAATCACAATCCCTTTGGCAACTGCGTTCCTGTGGGCAAGACTCAGACTTATCAGACCGAAGTCTATGTAAATGAAGAAGTGATGAGATGCGACCTCAAGATTGCTATCGGCGGCATAGTGCCCCACCCGATGAGCGGGTTCGGGGGCGGTGGCAAAATCATTCTACCCGGAGTCACATCATTTGCCACCACCCAGCACAATCATCACAATACCTATCATGATATGTTTGCTCTACGGGGCAAATTGGGACAGGGGGTTTTTGATGAAAATCCCATGCGCTTTGACGTTGAGGAAGCGGCCGAACTTACCGGATTGGACTTCATGATAAATGTATTGTTTAACAGGTGTGGTGAGACGGTGGGTATTTTTGCCGGCGCTCTCAAACCAGCCTATGCCGCATCTGTCAATGAGAGTAAAACACATTACCTGACGCCGCGTGTTCAGGATAAAGATATTGCCATCGCCAATGCGTATATCAAGTCGAATGAAGCCTTTCTGGGAGTGAATGTTGCCTACTCCGCTATCGGCAAGAAGGGCGGTGACGTGGTGCTCATTGCTAATGAGCCGTCGGGGCAGGTTGTTCACTATCTGCTCGGACCATTTGGCGAGAACAGCTTCGGTCCGGAACACCAGCGGTCCACGATTCCTCCACATGTCAGAAGGGTCATTATCTTTACAGAATACCCGGATTTAGCGGGGAGGGGCTGGTTTGCGAAATCGGAGAAAATGATGTTCCTGCACAAATGGAATGATGTCTTAAGAGTTCTCGAAGCTGATTACCCTACCGACGCGTCAGTTGCCGTATTTCCTAATGCTGAAATCCAGTATGTGAGATAATATGCCCGAAAAGATTAGAAGTCAACGGTTTGGTGAATTCCTGAAAAGTAAGGATACTTTCCGTGTTTACAAGGGCAGTCGTTTGCTCTTTGCTTCACGTAAGGATAAATTGGCACCGATGGTCGAGTACATAGAGAATCACGCTCCATATAAAGAAGGTGTAACAGTCTATGACCGTATCGTCGGGAATGCGGCGGCGCTATTGCTGAAAACGATACAGTGCCGGGCAGTGTTAAGTGAGTTGGGTAGTGAGAATGCCATCAGGACTCTCAAATCTGCCGGTATCAAGTTCCATTTCAATGAGACGGTCGACTGTATCATGAATGATTCCGGGCAGGATATGTGCCCGATGGAGAGACTATCGCTTGGGAAAAACCCGGAGGAGCTCTTCCGGGCGCTGAAAGAGCGGATGGGTGGTTCAGTGGAGAGAAAAGGATAGGCATAACTGCAAAGACGGTGAATAAGTACTTAGTAGCTTGCAGTAACTAGATTCATTCGTCGTCCCGATGCTATCGGGACTTCCTCAGAATGACAAAGGGCTAAGAGCCGCATAGCTTTTCCAGCCGTGATAGCACCTCGTTGATGGTCTCTTCGGCGGTGGAAGCGCCGCCCGTGATGCCGATGTGCTTGTGACCCTTCAGCCACCGGGGTTTGATTTCATCAGCAGTCTCGATAAGATAGGTCTTTGTCAGCTTACTACACAGTTCTGCCAGGCGATTGGTATTAGCGCTGGTGTGGTCGCCAACCACGAACATCAAATCCACCTTCTCGGCGAGTTGCTGGGCAGATGCCTGTCGGCGACGGATGTCGTGACAGATTGTGTCCACCACGTGCAGTTCCGAATCCTTGTTAAACGTAGTGTCCAGTAATCCCTTGACGAAATCGATGAAGCTGGATGGAATTCCCGTTGTCTGGGAAAGCACACCGATGCGTTTCGGGAGTGGATTGAGTTCAGAAATAACCTTTGCATTCTGTGTCGCTATACCTTTGCCATTTGCCCAGGCGAGAATGCCCTTGACCTCTGGATGGTTGGCATCCCCATAGACCACAACAAAGAAGCCAGCTTTAGAGAGTCGTTCGGCGATTGCCTGAGCGCGGTGAACAGAACGGCAGGTTGTGTCGATGATATTAATGTTCCGGGCGTGAATTTCCGCTTCAACCTCCGGACCGACGCCGTGCGCGCCGATAGCAAGTGTATTACCTCTAACCCTTTCAACGCTGTCAGCCACTGTGACACCCAGTATCCCCAGCCTTTGTAGCACCTGTTTATTATGCACGACGGCACCGATGGTTTCGACACTACCCTGCTCTTTTGCCGTCTTCTCCAGTATGGTGATGGCACGCTTCACGCCGAAGCAAAATCCAGTGCCCGCCGCTTTCTCAATCTTCACGCTCATTGACTATCCTCTTTTGTATAGATACCACGGTATTCCGGCGGCAGAAGTTCGGCAATACGCTCCATGATAAGCCGGGTATCGGCTTCTCTGTCTGCCTTGCCATTCTTAGGCGGCAGTTGGAAGAGTTTGCCGAAGCGGATTTCGATTATTGGTCTCTTAAAGTACCAGGCAATGCCCCGCATCTTTTCCGTGCCGTAGATACCAAGGGGCAGAATTGGCGCGCCGGTACGGTGAGCGATGAGCGCTGCGCCGTTGAGCGCCGGGATAAGGGCGATGTTCTGACTGCGTGTGCCTTCAGGGAAGATGCCGAGGGCAAGTCCCTGTACCAGATAGTCTTCCATCTTGCGCAGGGTCTCTCTATCGGCTTTCCCCTGGTACACCGGGAAGGTCCCGTAAGAGGTCATTATCCAGCGGAGGACAGGATTACGGAAAAATCCCTCTTTCGCGGCGAACCGTGATTCCCGGGCAAGCAAGAGGACGGCGATGCACGGTTCCGCGAATGTCATGTGATTGGCAACCAAAATTACAGGTCCGGTATGAGGGATATTCTCTCTACCACTGATGTACCAGCGGGTAAAGAGCCAGAAAAACGACCTGACAGCGCATTTACTGATGAAAAAAAACAGCCGGGACACAGACCACCTCTTCCCTGACCAGAGTGCCGAAATAGTTATTATCGAAACTCCTCCCTTTCTTAAAGGGAGATTGAGAGGGATTTAAAATCCCCCTTAGTCCCCTTCCGATTTCTACGGAATCCCGTATGAGCGGAGTAAATCGGGACTTTTCCAAAGGGGGAAACTCGTGTTCTATACCTCTTTTTCAACACTCTCCTAAAGCGATATACGAATGATTATATCATATCGATTAATGGTAAACTGATTCCCGATTTATGGTCATAATATGAGCCGGCACGTTGTCTTCAGCATTCCACGCCTTGTGTGAATAGCGAAACCCTGCCTTCTCATACGCCCTGATGGCAATCTTATTCTCCGGTTCCGGGTCGATGGTGCATGAGGTTATCCCCGGTTCGGGAAAAACGATTTCTCTCAAGAATTTGCGGATGTATGTGTTCCCAAATCCCTTGTGCAGAAAATTCTCTTCACCGATAAATGTATCAGTGCCCGCTAAGTTTTTGCGGTCTGTTACCATCTCCCTTGCGGTTGGGAGATCTTCTATTCTATACGACTGAATGTATGCCATCGGTCTGGCATCATACAGCACCATGTAACAATTGACAGGTTCCTGACCGTATATCCGTGGCAGATACTTACCGGTGACTCTCTGAAATGTGGGTTCATTCTTCCCGTATTCCTTAAACCATTTGTGAACGTGTGGTGTATTCAACCACCTTTGCATAAGTGGTAGGTCGGCTTCGGTTAGCTTCCTGAAGGTAATATGTTTAGGGTCGTATTCTATGTGTTGAGCCATGATTATCCCAGTTCTCCCTTTTCGTACATGATGGCGCTAATGGCGACCAGCCCTGCTGTTTCTGCTCGCAGGATGCGGTTGCCCAATCCCACAGGCACAATGCCGTGTTGCCGGGCAAGCTCAATCTCGGCGGGAGTGAAGCCGCCCTCCGGTCCTACAAAGATATTGAATGCCTGCGTTTTGTGAAACGGTGCGCTTTTCAAAGTCGCGGCGAGACTTTGTGATTTCTCTCCTTCCCATAGAATCAGGGCAGGTTGATTTGCCTGTTCACAGGCTTCTG
>JAURWL010000034.1 GCA_030654965.1 Dehalococcoidales bacterium
GCACGATCGACTCCCAAGCGTGCTTTGTAGCTGTATCAACTGCCGCTTTTGAGATTTTCTGACTCAGTGACCGATTCATCGAGAGGTCAAGCACGGCCTGAATAAAGGAATTTTCATCATTTGGCGGCACAGTGATACCGTTATGACCCGATTCGATCAGGTCGCCCGCCGCTGCGTGCTGGTAGGCGACGACAGCCAGACCACTGGCCATCGCCTCAATAGTCACGTTGCCGAAAGTTTCAGTCAAACTTGGGAATATAAAAATATCAGCACTGGCGTAATGCTCTGAAAGAGCCGTTCCACGCAGCGTTCCGGCAAAAATCGCGGTGGGGCACTGCTTTGAAAGCAACGCGCGCAGGGGACCATCGCCCACGATCACGAGTTTTGTTGTGGGCTCAACGGCACGAAGCGCGTCATAACTACGAATCAAAAGTTCGAGATTTTTTTCTACTGCGAGTCTTCCGACTGATAGCAGCACGACATCAGTCGGTGTGACCCCCCATGAAGCACGTAGGTCTGGGGATCTGTACTTGTTTGAGAAATGTTCAGTGTCGATGCCGCGCGGTATAACACTGATGTGACTAAAACCACGCGATTTGAGTTCTTGACTGAGCTTGGTGCTTGGCACCATCGTCCGATCTGTAGCATTATGCATGTGCCTCATATAGGACATAATGATTGGTTCAAGAAATCCTAGCTTATATAGAGTGCTATAAGCGTGAAAGTTCGTTCTGAAGTCCGAGGTGGTCGGGATGCCAAGCGTGCGTGCCGCCCGTACGGCAGACCATCCGAGAGGACCCTCCGTTGCGATATGCACAATGTCTGGTCTTTGTTTCGTCCAGCGTTTAATAAGATGGCGTTTGGCGGGCATTCCCATGCGCAATTCGCGATAAAAAGGAATGGGAAGGGAGCTCACTAAGTCAGAGAGGACGGATTGTTCTGGATCGGTATTTTTTGGATAGTTGCAAACTAGATCTGAAGCTTGACGCGGTCTGATCACACACACAGAGTGAAGTTCTCTTTTCAGTCCCTGAACAAGCATTGAAACGGTATGCGCCACGCCATTGACTTCGGGCGGATAGGTTTCAGTGACAACCTCAATATGGAGTGACCTCTGATTCGAGAGCAGATTTGAGATTTCATGTTCTGAGATGGCGTTCATGGATTCCAGTCCAGGATGACATGTCAGAACTTTAATTGGGCTTCATAACTATTTGATGACAAGTTAAAAATATCGAATTTGTCATGACGTCTTAACATCCAAGAGTCATGCTGATTATTGAGATTGATGGTGGCTTCAACTTTTTGAATGCAACCTCTCATCTCGACAAATTCAATTTTTCGGAGCCAGGCATGCAAAACCTTTTAGGACAACTCTCTGTTCAGCGCTGGGATGATCATCGTTTGTATCACCACAGTCGTATTAATCAAAGTTTGCATTTGGTCAGTGCACTTGCTTTCATATTCTCTTATGTGATGTTGTTTATCAATCCTGTCATTGCATCATTAGTCGCATGGTTGGTGTCGATGACAACGCGTCAGGCAGGTCACTTTTTCTTTGAACCCCGGGGGTATGATCACGTTAACAAGATGACCGATGCGCACAAAGAGGAAATTAAAGTCGGTTACAACATTCAGCGAAAAATTGTTCTGATGGCACTCTGGATATCGGTACCTGTTCTTGGATATTTATACCCGAGCGCCTTGAGTTGGGCTTTACCATCGGACGATCAGCACGATTTGATCACGCTGACTGCGATGTGGTGGCTGTATTTGGGTGTTGCCGGGATGTTGTTCCGGATGCTGCAGTTATGGATTCAAGATGGCTATGTCAGCGCCTTGGCGTGGGGCTTAAAAATTCTGTCAGATCCGTTTCATGACGTAAAGTTGTATTACAAGGCGCCACTGCGACTGATGCAAGGTGAGCTGATTGATCCAATGCCCCACGTCCACGTCAAATAACTGTCGATTGTTTCAGTCGTGCTTTGAGGAGTTCAAGTGCGACTGAACGTCGGATCATCTTATTTGTTTGCCCTTCAGCAACCCACCACCAGCCGTCTTCACGCATTGCCTTTGCGGCAGCAATCAGGCGTCGACAAAACTCATTGAAATTTTCGTCAGTAAAAGCAAGGTTAAAAATCAGTCGTCCCGTACCGACCCAGCTTAGAGCGATTCCCTCACG
>JAURWL010000018.1 GCA_030654965.1 Dehalococcoidales bacterium
AACGCCATCCTTACAAAGGGTGTCCATTTAGCGCAATCGCACATCGCCCATCCAATCCATCAGTCCGCTCTGATTCCATTTCGACTCCTCGTCGCATCGCATTCAAGAACTACTTCGAACATACACTCGGTGAGAGAACACGAGACAGGTATAGTTCGCGCTCACATCATGGGGACAGCTCAACACCACCATTCTGGCTCACATTTCTCTCTACTCCTTTTACACATATCATCCATCCAACTGCCTTGCCTTCTCTTCGACTTCACTTCAGGTTAGTGATGCTCATTGAGAAACATGCATCGAGCTGCGATATGCATGCAGCGGCAGCGATTGCAAATTGCATGTGCTCGTC
Organism: Dehalococcoidales bacterium; assembly: GCA_030654965.1. Lineage (GTDB taxonomy): Bacteria > Chloroflexota > Dehalococcoidia > Dehalococcoidales > Fen-1064 > JAURWL01. Next base: position 353 of record JAURWL010000018.1, read on the forward strand.
TGTTTGCTTCCTTCGTCTGATTGTGTTTTGCTTGGTCCCGCGCTCGTCACTCACATGCAGTCGATCTGTTCTGTTGCATAGAGATGTCCGGTCAACCCACCTGGCAAGCTTGTCTCAAGGCTAGCGAGTTGAGTGCTGGGGAGCAAGCAACCGCATACGCTGACTTGGAGGACGATCCTTCGAAGCAACAGCAACTCATCGACTTCGCCGTTCAACCAGATGCTACACCTGCGACTATTGCAGCCTATGTTCGACGAAAGTGTGGCATAGTTGCTTTGTCCTCGTCCTCCTCGTCTACCGCAGGTCAGACATGGCAGGCGAGACAGCGAACGTTCGAGCATGGCAGGCGTTCAAGTTAGCTTATACTTACCACTTCTGTCTCTCTCTCTCTCTCTCTCTCTCTCTCTCTCTCTTCTCTGTTTCTGATGCTGCTGTTCAGGTGGCGCCGAATCCAAGCTGGCTGCGCTGCGTGCAGCCTGTACTGCAGCTGCTCTTCCGCTCAACGATCGCGTCCTGGATCGCATTCGCAAGACTGCCGTTCTGCAGAATGCGCTGCTCTTCTCCTCCTCTGCCAAGGAGTACGTGGACGTGTACCAATGGGCAGCTGGCCTGTTGGGCTCCTCCACCAAGCAGCATATCGTCGCGACGGATCCCACTTTGATGCTCAGCATCAACGGTCTGTTCGAGGAAGCGTGCGACCAGTCGGAGTCGTCTACCTTCTATCGAGCCTGGATCAAAGGTGCACTCTGCCTGCTCAAGATGCCGAAGAGCGGAAGCGTCGCAAGACGAGAAGCCGAGGTGTACAACGCAGTTGCAGCGCATCACTCGGGCAAGCAGCATCTCGTGCCTGTCACGCTGCTGCAGCTTCAGCTGACGTCCGCTGGCAGCGTGCACACCTCCACTCTTCCCTCCGACACTGCCCTGCGCATGGAGATGTATCTGCACACCCTCGCTGTGATTCCCCGAGAAGTTGCTGGCTTGCACGCTCAGTTGCTGTCCGCTGGCCGGTCGGTGTACTCTGCGCTGCAAGCTTTACACGCATCCGGATTCGCGCACCTCGACGTGAAGCCGAGCAACATTTTCGTCGATGGTCGTGGCGCGTGCTTTCTGGGCGACTACGATGCTGCGCTGCGCCTCGACGAGCCCGTGGGCCGCACAACCGACAGCTATCTGCCTGCGGAGTTCGCGGCGATGCTTCGTCAGACGATGCTGCCCGCGTGCCCGGCGGTCGACTTCGCGATGTTAGCGCTCACTCTGGCGGATCGTCTGGCGCTACCTGATTCTGACTCCGAGAAAGATAAGGCTGCTGCAGTTCCTAGCGCGACAGCAGCTGCAACGCAGACTCTGTGGGTCAATCGCCCTGCCTTCCGCCGCACTCTGACTTCCCTGAGCGCTGCTACGCAATCCGAGGCGCAGCGCCTCGTCTCTTCGCCGAAGCTCGCAGAGCTGCCATCTCACATGCGTGAGGACGTTGCAGCGCGCAAAGCGGTGCTCGAGGTCATGCAGCATGCGCTCAAGGAAGTCAACAAGGCCGATGAGCTGCTGCAGATCGGCACGCAGCTCAATGATGCGTTGATGGCCAAGGTGGGCTCCGCCAGCTTGTCTGCTCTGCCTCCGCAGACTCTATCCGACCGCACGTGGAGTGTCAGTGATCTGCTTTCGTGAACTCGTTTGCAGCTTCTTCCTGATTTGTCTCTGCACACTGACTTGTCGCCTGCTCGCCATCTTCCGGCCATTCGCATTGTATGAAGTATTGTCTGCCCCGCATACAATCTCACCTCTGATAGTTTGACCAAATATCCCTTAGACGCCGCGTAGATCTTCTGTAACTCTAGCTTGTTGGCCAACCATCCGCAAAAGTAGTTTTCTCTTAGGCGACC
>JAURWL010000024.1 GCA_030654965.1 Dehalococcoidales bacterium
TGACAGAAGCGGCGGACCTACCTTGAGTATGTCGGCCAGCAATGATAGCGCCCATGCCTCAGGTTGCGGAGACTGAGCTTCCTCGACCGCCAAACCTCTCATCATAGAATCCAGGGCGGCTTGGTTATTTTGGGCGACTATGGACTCCAGGTCCCACATCTAAGCCTCCTCCCTCGTTCTTAACCTGACGAGCGCATCCACCGCTTGTAAGGTATGAGCACCGTAGTATTTCGCTTCGGCACTAGCTAGGTTGATGTCAAGTTGCCTATTTGCTAATTCGGTATAGTCCAGCTCACCATTTACGATGGGGATGCTATTAACGAGTTCGATAATGCGGAGTTTCTTTTCCGGCACCTTTAAGAGCGCCGTGACCACTCGCTCAATGTTCTCTGATTCGCTCATTCGATTACCACCGGCTCGGGCTTCTTCTTGAACCGCCCGCCAGGAACAAAATTACACTGTCCAATAATTCTGCGAGCCATGGCGTTACCCTTTGGTCCCGACTCTGCGCTTGAACCGGTAGATGGTGTCCTCGCCCGACTTCTCCTGAGTCATGTCGGCATTAGACAGCTCGGGTAAGAAGCCGGCCATCATCTGCTTGAACTGCTCCGGAGTCACATCAGAGCCGGGGTCTGGGTACTCTGTACCATCGACAATGAATTTTCTTGCCACGTCACACCTCCTTTCTTTGATATTAGATTTCGAGAATCACAGCCTGATTTAGACAGGCCTCTCATCGTAGTATTTCGTTATCTTGCCGGTGGGATAATCCACCGTCGTGTATGCTGGCGGTGGAGTACCGTAGAAATCTGCCATGTGTTTCAGCTCGGCATGGTAGCTTTCATCGGTAGGACATCGCACCACAGTAATATCCCCCTCGGCGTACGTGATGATTACTCGCTTCTCTGGATGCACCCACACACCGAAGTACCAGGCATCCTGGGAAGTGTCGTACTGTTTCCAACCCTTTTCCTTTGTGCAGAGCTTGAAATCAAACTGGTATCTCTCGGTCGGGTGAAAGCTGCGGAAAATAGTGTTGCCTCTTTTGTTTATTTCAGCAATAGTGTTCTCGTCTGCCATATCTGGCTTCCTCCTTTCTTTATGAATTACGAATGAATTACATGGGAGTACCTACTAGCTTTGGTTGTAGTTCGTACTGTGCAACTGTCCGAGTGGACTTCCAAAAGTACGCAACCGCCGGTGCTGTCCCTGCCATCGAGGGCTTACGTCTATCGAGGTCTGCCTCTGCCATCGGGCATCAGCGCTCCCTGTCTACTTGAAAGCGCACTCAACGCACTGGTGTAAAATCTCAGGCTTGACCCGCTTGAAGTAGAAAGCCATCCCCGCTGTCAGCGGCTTCCCGCAGTCGCAGCATTTGGCGTTAGTCCACTCCTTGCGGTTAGCCTCGCAGTCCCTATGCTGGCATGGTTTCTGGCATACGACTGCTTCGTCTGTCATGTCTGGTACGATGTAGTACCCCATGCTCTCACCTCCTTTACTCAGCGCGCAGTATGCGTTTTCTATTGGAGACAGAAAAGCCCTTCTCTTGCGCCCATGCGATGAGCTTGGCTTTGTCGCTTTCAGCAATGGGAGTGTCTTTCTTTATCCGGACGTAGACAGACTGAACCCCACCGCCGATGTTTACATAGGCGTACTTGTCTGATTCCAGCATCGTTTCGCCTCCTTTACTGGATACTTTATGCGTAAACTGGCATAAAAACTGGCATAAAAAGAGGGCGTTACGAGAATGTAACGCCCGCACAATCACCGTTAAAAAAGCAAAA
>JAURWL010000037.1 GCA_030654965.1 Dehalococcoidales bacterium
CCTTTTCCTGAGCATCGTTCAGCGCTCTTAGCAGGAATATTTCAAGTTGCTTGGTGTTTTTCAGGTCGACCAGGGTCGGGTCTATCTTAAGAGAGATTACTCTCTGTTCACCGTTCATAACAACTTTCACGGCGCCTTTGCCCGCCTCTGTCTCCACCTGCATCCGTTTCAATTCTTTCTGGGCGTGGGCAAGTTTCGATTGAAGCTCGCGGGCTTGTTTAATCATATCCAGGTTCATGCTTCCTCCACATCAATAATTTGTGCGCCCATTTTGAGCGCTTCTTTCACGAGATGGTTATTTTCCAGGACACACTGCACACGGCAGTTCTGCCCGATAAAACTGCTCAGGACTTTTTCCGCCACCCGCTGGTTTTCCATCTCTTCCAGTTTCTCCTTGAGATAGGCATAACGGAAGGAGAGGACAACAATACCATTTTCAAAACTGACCGGTTGCACGCCGGTACTCCGCAAAATGGCGAGCGCCGGGCTTTTACGGAGGTCTGCGGGTGTCTGGTCCAGAATGTGTCTCCATTCTTGCTTTAAGCGCTCAGCGACACTTCCCGCCCCGAGCGGGGAAATGCTGGCGCCGGCAATCGGGTGCTCAGCAACCGGTGACGGATTGCCCCGCGCTTCGGCAGGCGCAGGTTGTTTGGATGGTGGTGTGGTTGTGGTGGGCGGCACATTGCCCCTGGCTTCCGCGGGTTGGGATGGTTTGGTAGTTGGCGGGCGAGAAGCTACTTCCGGAACGATGCGGCGCGGCAGCACGTACTCCTGTTGCCGGGTGGGGACTGGGGTGTGTGGTTCTTCCGTTTTCTGAATGCTATCGATAATCGCCAGTTCCAGAGACAGGACAGAGTGATTTTCCGTGCTGATTTCTGCCTGACTGAAGAGCTTCAGGACTTTGAGGATTTTTCCCAGAGGAGCTTTGTTTGCCAGCTCTGTGAGCGTATTCAGGTCGTCACCTGTCAGGTCAACCGCATCCTGAGAACCTGTCTTGATGAGTAAGAGACCGCGCAGGTACTCCACCAGTTCGCGCTTGAAGTGTCGCAGATCGAGGCCATCGCTATTAACACTGTTGATAGTGGCTACCGCCGCTTTTATATCATCATTCATAATGTGTTGAACAAGCTCGCGGACACGGGCATCGCCGGTAATGCCTAGTAATTCCTGTACCTGCCGGAAAGTGATATCAGCGCTGTAATAAGTGGTCAATCGCTCCAATAGATTCCATGCATCCCGCATGCTGCCGGTAGCGCTACGGGCAATGAGGCGCAACGATTCCGGCGCAATGGTAATATTTTCTACCTGACAAACACTCGCCAGTTTTTTCATAATATCAGCTTGTGAAATACGGCGAAAATCAAAACGCTGACACCGTGACATGATGGTAGGCAGGATTTTATGAACCTCAGTGGTTGCCAGTATAAAGATGACGTGCGGCGGTGGCTCCTCCAATGTTTTCAAGAGGGCATTAGAGGCACTGCCGCTCAGCATGTGAAACTCATCGATAATATAAACCTTGTAACGCGCTTGAGCGGGAGAATAATTGACCTTTTCCCGCAAACTACGTACATCGTCCACGCTGGTGTTGCTGGCGGCGTCAATCTCAATGACATCCAAGGCACTACCTTCAGTGATAGCACGGCACATCTCACAGGTATTGCACGGCTCCCCTTTACCGCCGGTCGTCAAACAATTCACCGCTTTTGCCAGAATGCGTGCGGTGCTGGTTTTACCTGTGCCTCTCGGTCCACAGAAAAGATAGGCATGCGAGATACGTCCGCTACTGAGGGCATTGCGGAGAGTTTGTGTAACCGGTTCTTGCCCGATGACCTCGCTCAGAGTTTGGGAACGCCATTTACGATAAAATACCTGTGATGCCATAATACCGTACTCCCAGTTTACTCCCCCATTATACCCCATTCTGGCTGGTTTCAAACAAAATTTTGCTATCTTTTTCTGAGACAGGTATACATCTGATTCGTCGTACGTAAATTCCAATTCACAAGTCACTGCTGTCCAAGATAATTAGATTCCCGGGTTTTGGTGGGGTTTTACGAGCGTAAGAGGTACTTCTGATAAGATCTTTGTTTTCCACCCCCTCTTGGGCTGGGCTTGTTTGGTAAAGGTGGCGAATGCTGTCCAAAATATCATCTCCAGCTAGGGCAACGTAGCAAGAGTGTAAGAGGATGCAATCCTCTTAAATATAATTCCCTCTCCCTCTTTTTTCAGGGAGAGGGTCAGGGTGAGGGTGGTCGTGTGAGAAGCGGCATTGCCAGCAGCCGAAAGCGGTGCTCGGATCTTCTGGATACCAGCCTGCGCTGGTATGACAAGTGGTAGTAATAGTGCGGAGGTTATACTGCAATATAGAAGTAAAAATCTATTTTGGACAAGAATGTTCACAAGTAGCAAATCCCAAACAATATTAAATCTCAATATACATAAGGCTGTTTAAAAATTCGATAGTTGGATTTTCTTGGAACTTGGTAATTGGTGCTTGGTATTTTCCTGAATTCCCCGATGTCATTTGACATCGCTCTTATCAATGGGTATGCTTTCCTTGATTCATTTAGAAGGGAGACGGATTTGCCTGACCTTTCCGCCTTTCAACAATCTCTTGGCGTATCCTTTAACCAGCCGGAGCTTCTTACGCAAGCATTGACCCACAGCAGTTACGCCAATGAAAATCCATCGATTGCGCCGGTATCAAACGAACGGCTGGAGTTCCTCGGGGATGCCGTGCTGGGGCTGGTAGTGGGCGAGAGACTGTATCGAGACTATCCGGAATTGAGCGAAGGGCAGATGACCAAACTCCGCGCCCACCTGGTGAAGCAGGAAACACTGGCGGTGGTGGCAAAGGGTATCGGGCTGGGCGCTCACCTGTATCTGGGGAAAGGGGAGGAGGGGAGTGGCGGCAGTGAGAAGCCGGCTAATCTGGCACGGGGGCTGGAAGCGGTGATTGCCGCCGTTTATCTCGACCAGGGCGCGGCTGTTGCTGAGGCGTTCGTCTGGAAGTTATTGCAGTCGGAGTTACAATCGGCGCTCATCGTGGGTGTGGTGACCGATTTCAAGTCGCGCCTTCAGGAGTTTCTGCAGGGGCAGACACAATCACCGCCGTCGTATCATCTGGTGGAAACCGCCGGACCCGACCATGACCGCACGTTTGTCGTCGAGGTGAGGTCGGAGGGTGAGACGCTGGCGCAAGGCATCGGTAAGAACAAGAAGTCGGCGGAGGCGGAGGCGGCGCGATTGGCGCTGGAAAAGCTGACGGGACAGCAGTTTGATATTGATAGATAACACCACCATTCTTTTCAAAAGTTTAAACTTTCGAGAAGACACCCCTGCTGGTGTTTGAAAACTAGTTCGTATCTCCTTAGCTGGAATAAAGTATACAAAATGTGCCCAAAAGTTTCTCAGATGTTATCCAAATTAGATGATATCGCGGGTGACTGAAGATACTATCACATCCCGTTGTCAATCCAGAATCAATTTGTAAATAACTCCTAGCGCTCCACCTCCCAGTACCAGCCATGCCGAATTTATTTTGAACCTTAATATCAGGAATAGGGAACCAAGGGTAATAAAAATAGTAAAGGGGTCGATTATCACTACCCTTCCCAGCTGTATGGCTACCGCCGCCATTAATCCTAAAGAAGCAGCGTTTATACCATCCAGAAAAGAACCGGCTAACCATGACTTGCGCATGGTGGGTAAAAATCGACTCAATAATCCCACGAGAATAAAGGACGGTAAGAAGATGCCCAATACCGCCAGCAAGGCTGAAGGCCAGCCGCCTAACAGATAACCAATAAAAGCCGCGCTATTAAATACCGGCCCAGGTGTAATCTGTCCGGCGACAGCGATGGCATCTACAACCTGAGCATGGGTAAGCCAGCCCAGATTCAACACAAACTCGGAATTAAGAAAAGCCAGGAGAACGTAACCGCTGCCGAAGAGAGTAGCTCCCATCTTGAGAAATGTAAGGAAAAGGGTTGTCTGACTAAAAGCTACGGTACTAGTAGCGAACCCGATCAAAGGCAATTTCAGTAACAATGCAGGAGTTAGAAATAGGGCCGCCGTTCTTTGTTTAAACAGCCGGCGTCCGCTCTGCACCAGAACAACTAATACCGCTCCCCCCAAAAGAAGCAATATTTCATTCAAACCGAGCAGATATAAGCCCAATACTCCCAGCCCAACGATAATCAACAGGGGACTTTTTATTCCTGTCTTGGCTAGAGACCATACTGCCTGGACAATAATGGCAATAACAGCCGGTTTAACCCCGTAAAGGACCCAAGCTACCTGAGGCAACGAGCCATATTTGACGTAAGCCCAGGCCACTACCATAATCGCGGCAGTACCCGGAAGAATAAAAAGACCGCCCGCGACAATAAGACCCAGCCATCCGGCACGAATCAGCCCTAGGTGTGCGGCTACCTCGGTCGCATTAGGTCCCGGAATAAGATTGACTGCGCCTATAATGTCCAGGAATTTCTGGTCATCTATCCACTTACGGCGGACAACCACCTCATGGTGCATCAGAGCTATATAGGCAGCAGGTCCACCAAAAGAGGTTGCCCCAAGTCTGAGAAAGAGCAGGGCTACCTCTTTCAGTCCTTGGGATAACTTTATATCTTTCATACCCGCTTTGGTAAGGTTCTATTATGGAGTTTTACAGCTATAATCCATGCTGCCACTGTAAAGAGGACAAGGACCAGGAGGTCGATGCTAACGGCAAAGTAGTTCTTGTCGCCGGTAGCATACCTGGTGAGATCGGTAAAATATGTGAGCGGCGAAATAAAGGCAATGTTCCTTACAAACGTGGGCATCTCGCTTAGAGGCATAAAAACACCACTAATGAATATAAGTGGGAATTTTATGAAGGAGCTTATCATCTGAGAATACTGCGGTGCGCTTGCAGGGGGTGAGGAAATGATGAGCGATGCTGTGGCAAAACAAATTGAGCCCAGAATTATGGCAACTGCAAGTATCAAGGGGTTTACAAAGGTAGTACCAACGGCGACGGCAATGATGATGGGCACGATAGAAATAATAACGCCGATTATTGCTGATGCCATCATGTCTCCGAAAAGGATTGTCCATACAGCTATCGGGCTGGAGACTAGCCTTTCCAGTGTCCGTGCTTGTGTCTCCCATGGGAAGGTAATCGGGGCGATAGCGGAACATGTAAAGAAAACAGACATGGATATAAGTCCTGGCATAAGCATCACGGCTTTCATATCACGTCCGAAAGCAAAGGAGATGAACATAAATGCCGGGTACATCACGCCCATAAGTATGACCGGACCCTTTGAATAGTAAATCTTGATATCTTTTTTAATGATGGCAATAGAACGGATTATCTGGTCAAGCAACCCAAAGCTGTTAGTCATTCTTGGCCTCCTGCGTTAGTCTGATGAATGCATCCTCGAGTGAGGGCGGTCGGACATTGAGGATATTCATTGTAAGTGAGTTCGCCCGGCTGAAATCGACAAGTGAGGACATGAGAAGAGTCGTATTCTCCGTGTAGAGCCTGAAGCGGTTATCAGACTTTTTCTCCTCAATAGGGTCAGTCCTAGGTATTTTCTGTCTTCCCATTCTAGGTTGCGGTCCCCCAGTAGTGCTTGGGTGCGTCGTACCAGCGGGTGGACCACCAGCCATTTGTGCTTGCATTCTGTCTTGTCCACCTCCCATACCTCCAGGTTTACCGACGCCAGCCATGGCTTGCTGTGCACGCAATCTATCAGCCGTTTCTATGGCTTGTGCCGTCTCCAACCTATTCACTCCCGGTAACGTAGCTAACACTTCAGGACTTACGGATTTGTCAAAGCTTACATCAATCAGATATACACGCCCGGCGGTAATGCTTAGCTTATCCGGGCTATCCAAGGCGACTATTTTACCGTGATTAATAATCGCCACTCGCTCGCACATCTCGGCGGCTTCGTCCATATTGTGCGTTGTGAGAAAGATAGTCTTACCCTCCTGCTTCAGGTTGCGCAGCAGCGCCCGCATGAAACGTACACTTTGTACGTCAAGCCCGCTGGTCGGTTCATCCAGAAAAAGGATTTCCGGGTCAGGGAGAAGCGCCGTACTAAGGATGAGGCGTTTCCTCATACCCATTGAGTAGGTACTAGCCAGGGAATCCTTTCTTTCATAAAGTCCCAGTTCCTTTAATAGAGACTCTGCCCGTTTTTTCGCCTGGTTAACTGGTACACGGTAAAGCTCAGCAATAAGCATCAGGTTGCCCCAGGCGGTAAGGTCCAAATAAGCGTTAGAGAGTTCTGGCATGACTCCAGATAATTGTTTGGCACGGATGCTCCCGGCAGGGTATCCCATGACGAGAGATTCACCACTGTTTTTGTTTATTATTCCCGTTAGCATACGTATTACAGTGGTTTTGCCAGCGCCATTAGGACCCAAGAAACCAAAGAACTCACCCTTATTGACCTGAAAACTAACGTGGTCAACTGCTGTAAATTGCCCGTATAACTTGGTTAACCCTTTTACTTCAATAGCATAATCTTGATTCTTCAATGAAAGTCTCCTATTGAATGAAGCCAGCGATTAACGTGTATTAATCCGCCGGCTTCTTAGTATCATTATCTAACGACCAAGACGTATCAAAATGATTGAGATTATTCTTCTTTCTTAAGTTCAGCCAAACGTTCCTCTACCCCTTTAGCTTCGGCTTGAAGTTGCTTCAGATATTCTTCAAGTCCTGCGATTATTTCTTCGTGGGATATGAAATACCGGTGAAATCTCATGCCACTATGATGTTGATGGCACCCGCAACTACAACCACCGTGATGGTGCCATTCCCTGTTAATGCCGTGCTGCTCGTGCCCGCCACACCCACAATCTCCGCTATGACCTTCATGCCTCTCCTCGTAGTGTTCTCCATGATGTCTGCCGTGTCCACCACAGCTGCAATTTTCTTCTCTGTCCATTTTCCTCCTCCTTCTTATAAGTCTATAAGTGCTAACTTATAGTGTAAGTTTAATTCTGTAAGGACTATCTTGTCAAGGGGACGAATAAAGAATAACTTAAAAAAAGGCAGGTTAGATAGTAGCTGCGGGCGAATGGCAGTTTTGCTGGCAGGAGTCTTCTTCACAACTTGTATTGAATTCGAGTGTAGTGGAAAGAATTGCTTGGCAGCGTTTTAACCCTTCATGGTCAATAATGTAATGCATGCGGAATCCCCGTCTCTCCCCTGTTACGAGACCGACAGATTTAAGTACCCGAAGATGCTGTGAGACAGCTGGCTGCGTAATTCCCATTAGTTGGGACAGATTATTTACACAGCGGCATCCGGGAGGTGACTGGTGACAAAGAATCTGGAAAAGTTTTAATCTAGTAGGATCTGCCAGAGCGGCAAACAATGCTGCTTGTTCCTTTATTTTTGTAATGTCTAGCAGTGTTTTTTCTTGCATCGTAGTGCTTCGAAATTCTCTGTCAGTACACTTATGATAATGATTGATGGTACGGGCTGTCAATGATGATGTCAGTCTTTGTCAATCCGGGCTAAGAAACCATGTTGAGGGTCTGGTTGAAGACTCCGCAGATTCTACTTTCGGACAACCCTACCCCAAGGGAAGGTTACTGAAAAGACTCTCCTCGCCAATTTCGTTTAGCATGCCGGGGAGTTCCAGGTATCATCCCCCGAAGGTAAATCTCAATTTCCAAGTGACAAATTCCAATCAAATTACTCTGCATAAACTCTCACCGTCTCGTCATCCGTGTCTACATTAACCTCGCTATCATGCAGGGCAGATATTAACTCCTCAATATCCTCAATTTTTAGGTGGCGCATGTCAAAACTCATACCCTTTTCTTTCATCGCGTCATTGACCTTGTCGGCGGCTTCAGGAGGAATCAGGGTTGCCAGCTTCATACCCGCCCGTATCAATCCGAAAGGTACGCGGACATTGACCCGACCGTGCCGGTGCTCGGGAGCGGTGCCCGGTTTCGGCTCGACAACTACATGGAGGTATCTTGGCGCTGATTTCGACGCCGTATTGTTCGACTCATTCCGGGTATCTCTATCCGCGCCGGTCAGTGAGAGTAACCTCTGGGCTTCATCGACGCTGATTTTTCCCTCGGCAAGCATTTGTAAGATTTTCTTTTGATTTTCGCTCATTTCAGTTCTCCTTTAAGTCTAATAGAAGGCGACTACAATGTGCTGTCCTCCGTCCTCCACGTCTACTTTCAGACCGGGTAAAGAGTGGAGTATTTGGAAGAATGCCGGGACTCCTATAACTACGTACCGCCCCCAGTACCAGCGCCAGGTGAACAACAGTGACAGGAGCAGGAATGGGAGCGCAATCAGGCAGAGCGCCAGCAGGAATATCAGCGCGATGGGTCCGATGATGAAGAGTGGAAGCCAGATGCTGAACGCATGTCGCGGGCTGCGTATTTTCAGTTGCATTAGATACGGTGGCCATCTCATTTTGATAACCTCTCAATCGCTTCTTCAGCGGAAATTTCGCCCCGCTCCAGCGCGGCGATAACGTCCTGTTTGGGTGATGTGGGAATGGTCTCAACAAACTGGAGTTGACCGGCAATACGGCTCAGCCGGCTTTTTATCGTCGGGTAGCTGACACCGAAAACACGCTCCATTTCCTTGATAGAACCATCGGCGCGGACAAATGCCATGATGAAGACCTGGTCTTCGGCAGGGAGGCGGGCAAGGGGAGGGAGGTCGAAAGCGCCCTCGATGGCAATGTCGCTATCTGTCAGGCGTAACCGCTCTATGACGAATGGCGCGCCCTGTATCAGGCGGGTGAGCTCTTGCCAGTCCTTTGTTTTCATATTGTTCACTTCCTTTGCCAGAAACATTAAGAAAGTTAATAATATAATTGAATATATTAATATATCGTAAAGTATTTATTTAGTTTTGTCAAGTGGCGCCGCAGCGCCATACTGACCCTCGACCTGATCGAGGGGAACGTATCTAGTACCAAATAAAAAAATTCTTAATTCGTGGTTTTGTTTATGACCGCCTAAGATAGTATAATGGGCATTAATAAAGTTATCCGAAAGGGTTGAATTGTGCGCGATAGGTTAATAGA
>JAURWL010000035.1 GCA_030654965.1 Dehalococcoidales bacterium
GAGAATCGTGTCGTGATCATGTTCGTTGCTCACTCATTCTCGTTGTGATCTCGCTGCAGAGCCGACATCGACCAAAAAGCCATCCGGAAAGAAGAAATCCGCTGCTACCGATGAGACCGTTGAAGGCGATGCAAAGTCCGAGGTGCTGGCAGAAGATGAAGAAGAAGAGGAGGAAACTAAGTCGAAGAAATCTGCCGCCAAGAAATCAGCCGTTCAGAAGAAGAAAGTCGCGTCAAGCAAGGATGCGGAGGAAGATGATGCAATGGAGGCGGATGAGAAAGAAGATGCAACAGCGGAAGAAGAAGAAGAAGAATCTTCGAAGAAGAGTCAGTCTCAAAGGTTCATGCATGCGATTGGTAACAAACTCTGTTGCTGACGAACGGTGTTGTGTGTGTGTGTGTGTGTGTGTGCGTGTGTGTGTGTGTGTAGAATCGAAGAAGCCGCTCGAAGTTGATGAGGATGAACCGATGTCTGATGAAGATCATACCGCGACCGAAGCAGCGACCAAATCGGAGAAGAAGAAATCATCCAAGAAGAGGTGAGCGAAACAGCACACACGAGATATTGTCAATGCGCGGCATGGCCGCTGATGATGCTCCACTCTTGCTTTCACTGTGACAGCACCGAGGATGAGCCGATGGAAGATGCGGAAGGCAAGAAGTCTGCTGCGAAACCGAAAGCAAAATTGAAGCGCAAGGCAGATGCGGTCGATGAGGAAGATGAAGAAGTTGCAGCGGTTGAGGAAGCTGAAACGGCGATGAAGGCTTCCGAGGATGAGTTGAGCGAAGGCAAGGAGGAATATCTCAAACCGAAGGAAACAGCCGCGAGAAAGCGCATCGTCGTGTCGAGTGATGAGGAATCAGACGTGTCGAACGAGACGGACGATGATTCGATGGAGGGTAGTGAGATTTCTCTCGATGCTGATTCGATTGAGATCGATCCTTTCGCATTCGATTCACCGTCCGCCGCCGTACCGTTGAGTCAGATCGATCTCAACGCGGAAAGAATCGAAAGTCAGCGACGAGAGGTTGCACGCTGAGAGATAGCGGGACTGTTGCTGACTCGTCGCACGAAATTTGTTACTTTGCAGACCGAATCTTCGACGTCGATGGAGTGTGACGAGAATCTCGTGAATGATGCCGTTCCGATTGCGAAGAGTGAAGTGGTCGCTGAGATGAATAAGCCACGCAGTTTCTTCGGTAAGATCGCGAACGCAATATTCGGCCTCTCACCGATTCTATCGACCAACGCATCGACGACAGTCAACGGCAGTCGAAACAGCTCATCGAGAGGAGATGAGGGTCAGTCGAGAGTGCACAATGAAACGGGCACGCGCACACAGTTTGCTGGATTCATTGCTCACTCTTCGCTGTTACTCTGTTCGTTACAGCTGTGAAATCTTCGAAGGCGTTCGCAGCAGCCGCACCGGTGAACGGCGATTCATCGAAGAAACGAAAATCAATCGACGATTACAGCAGTAGCAGCGATGACGATGATAGCGAGGATGATTCGAGCAGTCTCTCGTCGGACGATTCGATGATCGACTCCTCAGATGAATCGAGTGGCTCAGACGAATCGTCGTCGCCACGTCGCAAGAAATCGAAACCGAGTCAACTCTCGTCACTCGCATCGAAATTCGTACGTGGACTCATCGACGAAGCTGCATCGATGTCTGACGACGAGGATCGATCTTCGTTCATTCTGTCGAATTTGATCGATGTCGCCGTCGGAATTCGTCACGCAGGAATCGCATGAAACGGACCATCGAAGATCGAACCGCACTCGCATCGCTCGCTGTCTGTTCGCGCCGCACTCTCAACTAGCTCGCGATCGCCTCTCACGTTCTCGCTCACTCAATTCCGAGCGTGCATCGACATACACCGCTTGCAATTGAAACTCGAACTTTCGAAAATGTATACGTATCGCGGCTTCGAGCTCGCGCATGCAGCTGCGACTGATCGGTGATCATGAGTGATGGAAAGTGTCTGACAGCTAGTGTATGATGATGAATTTCATGAACGGATCGCGAACAGCTCGGACAATCCTTACAGTCCTGCGTCTTCGCTACCAATATTTCATCGCTCCTTTGAATATTCCCGCCATCTGTTTTTGATCGACTGTCGTCGGCAGCTGATTCAACAGTCGCTGTTGTTTCATCGTGCCATCGACCAATTGAGAAGCACACGCGTACGTTGGCTTCGCGACTTCCGGCGTCTGAGTAGTGTGGCCATCGCGAATGAAGTCCAGCGGCGGACGATCCTGACGACGATGTCGAGACGTTCGCCCTTGCATGCCAGCGACGCAGATAGATA
>JAURWL010000038.1 GCA_030654965.1 Dehalococcoidales bacterium
CGTCGCCATCCGCGTCCGATCGTCAGTGATCGCTGTTGAGACACGTATCGCATCGTCTTCTCAGCGAGATTAGTATGTCGTAGTGACAGTACCGAGTGCAGAGTGTATGTATGCAGTATGCAGTATGCAGAGTGCAGAGTCGGGTCGACCGTCGGGTCGGGTCCGAGATTCGAATTCGATCTGGCAAGAGTCAGTCTGTGTGGAGAGGTGGTTGATCGAGCGAGTCGAGCGAGCGATATCAGCTCACAGACTCACCAGATGAGCAAGCAAGCGACCCGAAGCAATGCACGAGAGGGGAATGGAGGGAAGGGGAAGGGATCTGCAGCGAGCGATCGTGTGCAGCAAAACAATCGACACTCGCCAACGATGACGCGTGCGATACGAACCGATCAGCGAGCAGTCTGCGTAAGCTATGCTGCGCCTGACATCGGTATTGCTGAATGAATGCTCACGTGTTTCATCGATGAATGTCTCAGATCGTCAACAGATCATCATGTCTGTCGCCAACTCCCTCGCCGCTGCGAATGGCAGCGACAATGCGACAGTGACGAATGTCGATGCAACCTCGCAGAAAACTCAACAGCAGACACCGTTCGAATATGTGTCTCCTCCTTCATCATTCAATTCGATCAACGAATTATATCAACATCTACACGCGCATCCAACTCAACTACTCATCGGTCGCTACGAAGGTGACTATCGGAATACCCCCAATGGTCCGCTCTCCCGTCTGTCTCTGTTGGTGAGTTCGATCTCTCCCGCCACTCGTCGTAAGAGCACCATCCCCGCGCTCGGGTTGGTCCTCTCTTCAGCTAGGTCAATGCAAGGATTGCAGCGGCAGCTACAGCAACTACGTCTGCAGCAACGAGCGCAACACGACGATATCGTGCACATGGAAGCAGCGGAACAGAAGCAGGAGGCCACTGTAGCAGCGGCTGCACGATGGGTTTGCACGGTGAAAGGGCATATGATTCTACCGAAGGACGGGGGCAAACATGCGTTCACAGCGAGTTACTGGCCAGAGACTGGTGATCTGCATCTCACGCTCGTCGTCTCTCAAGAAATTGTGAATATCTTGCAGTCACCGATTGAATGGGTCGGCCAAGTGCGATTCACACAGAAGACTCACACTCGCAGCAACGGTGGCAAACTCAGCATCGCGGGGTGCGCGGGACCACACATCGAAATGCAATGGCTGAGATTCGAAGCAACACTCGAAGCCGAACCGCTGATCCAACCAGTCGTCGAAGGATCACCGATCTCCTCTCAGCCCGTGCAGACTCTCGCATTGGTGTGTCGATATTTAGATAGTCGAGATTTAATTTCG
>JAURWL010000042.1 GCA_030654965.1 Dehalococcoidales bacterium
GTGCTGGTGCTGGTGCTGGTGCTGGTGCTGGTGCTGGTGCTGGTGCTGGTGCTGGTGCTGGTGCTGGTGCTGCTGTTGCGCTTGCTGAGCGACCATTTGTTGTACGGTGAGTGATTGCGGCATCGAATGTGAATGCGGCAGTCCGCTGCCAGACCAAGGTTGCACATTTGAGTAGTTCGGCTGTTGTTGCAATGTTGCTGCGATGGTGTTCGGTGATAGTGGTGGTGGTGCGTGTTGCACTATCGGCATTGCACCGAGGAATGGCGATGGAACAGTCGAACTCTGTGCGCTCGCTCGTTGTGATTGTGCACCGACCGTCATCGATGTTAGCTCGTCAGTGGCTGCGAGTAGAGCATCATAGCTAGTAGAATGCAATGTAGATGTGTCGGGTGGTGCGCCGTTGTCCGGGCATCGAGTGCCGGAATCCGCATGCAACGAACTCAGTGGAGCGCTCATTCTGTTCGCACGAGACGCAGCGAACAATGTCAGCAATCAGCTGAATGCGAGCGACCGGACGCGCTACAGCTGAAAACATCGATTCACAGCGAAGATAGACCGCATGCGCAAACATTGTGTATCGTCGTTCGATGCGATATCGCCGGCATCGTGTCTGCTTGCGTCCACTACCGTCAGCCGATCGATCGATCGATGAAATATTGCGAAGCGGACGACTGATCGCATCAACGTGTGATTGATCGTGTCGCGTCCCGTCAACACGGACCGCGGGTAGTGCGTGCGTGCGTTCCACTACCCGTCTGTATTGCTCTCTCTCTCGTGCACTGTTGCTTACGCTGCATCGTTCGCTCCAGTGAGTGAGTTGATCGATTGGACCTGTCGATTTCCCACCGATTCCCATTGCGCGTTGAGCGATCGATCGATCGGTCCCTCCATCGCACTCACACGAGACCGTACATACCACCCACCCATCATGCCACCACGCGTAGCAACATCGACTGCGACTCGCGGCGCATCCGCTAAACGTGGAGTATCGACGAGCGGCGGCGGTCTGTTAGCGAAACTTGCGCAACGAAAACAGAACGTCGCAGCGGCCACAGCCACGGTCACGAATGAAGAGACAAACACGCAACAGACGACAGGGACGACACCGAAGAAGACACTCAAACAAGCACATGTACCAGCCGCTCGTCGCGCATTGCCAGTCAAACAGGCCGCAGCATCAGCCGCAGTAATTTCGTCTGCCGCACCGATCGCCGCAGCAACAGTTCCACCGACAGCCGAAGATGAAATGGAGGAAGAATCAGATGGGGAGAGTGAGGACGAATCCGACTCAGAGTCAGACTCATCTTCATCGAGTTCATCCTCAGGCCCATCTTCAGCGTATGAATCGAGTGAGGATGAAATCAGCGCAGACGGTACTCGCAAATATCGCGTCTTCTTATGCCCGATTCCGAGCAGTTGCGCCGAGGCGCATACCACACAGTCAACATCACTCCCTCCAATCGATCCGTACGCAGCTCCTCCCTCAGCACCATGTCCTCACGCCGCATCGATCTCGTCCGTCTTTTCCGCTGCGCTATCGAAACGATTCGCCGAATTCGGCACTATTCTCTCAGTCGATGTCAGATCAAAACCAGGATTCGAGTGTAAGGAGGAAGAGAAGGGTGTGAAGAAAGTCGCGAAGGGTATGCTCGCATGCAGAGAGTGTCTCGCTTGTCCGGAGTGTCGCGAGTATCAACAGAAACATTTCGCGTACGTCAACATCCGTTCCACGCACGAGAATGTCAATCGTCTACTGCTCGCATTCAATCGCACGAAGTGGCGTGGCGAATTCGTGCGCGTTGAGATAGCGAAACCCGAGTATCCTCTCCGCAGCGCTCAAGAGCGACAGTTGATGAAGAAGAAGAAACATCTCGCGAGAATGAAGGAAGAAGCGAAACGAAATGCGGCGAACGAACTCGTTACGAAGGATGTGAAGCACGAACTTGGTGCGCTGAAGTACGATTGGAAGAATCAGTTTGGATTCAAATTTTCGACGACTGAAAATATTCCTTCGAAAGATGTCGGTCCATCGGTCACTCCAACTCCACTCTCCACACTCGATTGGACTGAACCCGAACCGATCGACCCCGCTCTGCTGCCTCGTGCACCGATAGATTATGAACTACTCGCAGCCGTATTCTC
>JAURWL010000047.1 GCA_030654965.1 Dehalococcoidales bacterium
CCACGGCAAGCTTCCCGGGGAGAACGGTCGCGTAGCAGGTGCTCAAGATACCGCGGGTCATCGGGGTAAGGTGCGGGATAAAAGTGACAGCATACTTCTGCTTCGGGTTCAGCAGGTTAAGTTCTTGCGTGATTTCCGGAAGATGGCGGTGACCTTCCAGCGCATAGGCAGAAATATCCTCGTTTACCTCTGCATAGTGAGCGCCCAGGCTCAATGACCGCCCCGCCCCGCTCACCCCTGATTTGCTATCGATGACAATGTCGGGTTCAATCAGGTTTTCTTTCACAACCGGCGCCATTGCCAGGATAGCCCCGGTCGGGTAGCACCCGGGATTGGCGCAGAGTTTTGCGGAGACCAGCTTCTGGCGGTGTAGCTCCGGCAGACCGAAGACCGCCTCTTTCAGCAGTTCCGGCGCCGGGTGAGTAAATCCATACCATTCCGGGTAATCCTGCGGATTATGCAGACGGAAATCGGCGCTATTGTCAATCACCTTGATGCCACGTTTCACGAGCGGGAGGCACTCCTTGGCGCTCTCTTTATGGGGCATAGCAGAGAAGACGATATCCACATCCCCCAACTCGGCGGTGATGGTCAAATCGTAGGTAGCAAGATGCGGAAACACCTGGCTCAGTTTTTGCCCGGCGACGCTCCGCCCCGTCACGGAGGTGATTTCCACATACGGATGTTGATGGAGAAGTCGCGCCAGCTCCACACCGACATAGCCCGTTACATTGATAATGCCGACCTTCGTTCGTTTCATTTTCCTGCTCCCAGTTTCAGCGCGGAAGCGTAACCTTCCTCGAAGGCGCTCAAATTTAATTTGCCCGTGTTTTTAGGCACCGAGGCGAGTATCGACTCTTTCACCGCATCCACAGACAGCGCCTTAGTGACGGCGGTTAAAAAGCCAAGCATCACCACATTGGCAACCGCCAGCCTACCCAGTTCCACAGCAATCCGCCGGGCTGGCATAGGAATCGGTTTCCGGGCATTAGCCGTTTCTGGCTTTACCAGGTCTTCATCAATGATGACAAGCGTGTCCTTACGTATCTGCGGAATGTATTTCAGGTAGGCTTCCTGTGACATAGCCATAAGAACATCCGGCGTGTCAATGTACGGATATAACACCGGCTCATCGGAAATGACCACATCAGCGCGGCAGGCTCCCCCGCGCGCTTCAGGTCCGTAGTCCTGGATAAAGACGGCGTTGCGGTGTTCGTAGACAGTGGCAGCCTGCCCGATAATAAAACCAGCCAGGATAATACCCTGACCACCGTAGCCGCACAATCGTATCTCGTAATTATTTGCCATTTTCCCCCTTCGGCGCGGGGAGATAAGGTCTGTCAATATCGATAAACTTGCCGACGATTATCTGACCGTCCAGAGAAATATCCACATCAGCGAGATTGGCAAAGTGCTTAACGACGCTGTTATAACGGTAATACCGCATCTGGTCGAGTCCGGTGGCTTGCTCATTCATACGCCCGTAATAGGTCGGGCAGGGACTGATGACCTCCACCAGACTGAAACCTTTTTTCTGCAACGCTTCGATGAAGGTTCTTTCCATCTGCCGCACATGGGCTGTCGTCCACCGGGCAACATAAGTCGCCCCAGCCGCTCCCACCAGGTAGGGAATATTAAAGGGTTTTTCCGTGTTCCCTTTACGTGATGTCGTCGTCCGTCCCATTTCTGGTGTGGTGGGACCCAACTGCCCGCCGGTCATGCCGTAGATGAAGTTATTAACACAGATAACGGTCATATCGATATTGCGGCGTGCCGCGTGGATGAGATGGTTGCCACCGATTGCCGCCAAGTCACCGTCACCACTGAAAACCACTACCTTCAAATTGGGATTGGCGAGTTTCAGTCCGGTGGCAAAGGGTAACGCCCGGCCGTGCGTAACGTGAAAGGAATCAAGTTTCACATAACCCGCCGCCCGCCCCGTGCACCCGATACCGGAGACTATGGTGGTCCTATCGATATCCAGCCGAGACTTATCAATAGCTCTCAGCACTGTGCCGAGAATCATGCCCAATCCACAACCGGGACACCAGATATGTGGTAAACGGTCGGTGCGTAAATACTCATCCAGGGGATGCGCACCGATACGCGCTATCGCTGTTGTTTTCATTTTACCGCCTGCTTGATTGCATCCAGAATTGTTTCCGGGTCATGGACAGCACCGCCCATATGCGGTATCAGGATTGTTTTCGCCCTGCCAGCCGCCGCCCGTTCGACTTCCAGCGCCATTTGCCCGTAGTTGATTTCTGGCACCACAAAGGCTTTGATGTTTTTTGCGATTTCTCTCACTCTTTCCACGGGGAAGGGCCAGACCGTGATAAGTCGAAACATGCCGACACGAATGCCCAGTGCGCGCGCCCGCTGGATAGCGACGGTAGCGACACGTGCCGAGATGCCGTAACTGCACACCACCACATCAGCGCCTTTAATGCCATCCTCCTCGACTTCAATGATAGCGTTACGGTTCTTTTCAATCTTATCGACAAGGCGGCGCACGAGCTTATCCTGCGCTTCAGCCGTCATAATCGGGTAACCGCGCTCGTCATGCGTCAGGCCGGTCACATGGAATCGGTAGCCTTCACCGGCAATTGCCATTGGCGGCACGAGGTCATCATCCGGAACATAGGGCAGATATTCCTGTGGCGGCACATTGGGTTTACGCCGCGGCGTTATATTAATCTTTTCCCGGGTAGGGATTGTCACCTTCTCGTACATGTGCCCGATAGATTCTTCAGACATCACCAGCACCGGCAAACGGTATTTCTCAGATAAATTGAATGCTTTGATAGTCAGGTCAAAAAGCTCCTGCGGGGATGCCGGCGAGAGGGCAATGATGCTATATGGACCATGGCTCCCCCAACGTGCCTGCATCATATCGCCCTGACCGGTCATTGTCGGCAAACCGGTAGAAGGACCGGCGCGCTGCATATTCACGACCACACACGGTGTTTCCAGCATCAGCCCCAACCCGATGTTCTCCATCATCAAACTGAAACCTGGACCCGAAGTAGCCGTCATTGCCTTCAATCCCCCCCATGAGGCTCCGAGCACTGCCGCCATCGATGCCAGTTCATCTTCCATCTGGATATACGTCCCGCCGACTTCCGGCAGGCGGTCGGACATGTGCTCGGCGATTTCTGTGGCAGGGGTGATGGGATAACCGGCGAAAAAGCGGCATCCGGCGGCGAGGGCGCCTTCAGCGCACGCCTCATCGCCGCTTAAAAAGAACTCTCCGGAAATTTGACCTGTACTGGACATGTGTTATTGTTTCCCGTCAGGCGTCTCTACATAGATGGCAAATTCGGGACAGACCCGACTGCACATGCCACATCCCGTGCATTTATCCGGCTCCGAGACGCGGACGACCTGATAGCCTTTGGCGTTCGTTTCGTTGGTCTGGTAAAGGATGTGCTGGGGACAGAATTCAACACAGAAACTGCACCCTTTGCATCTCTCGTCTATGACGTGAATCTGGCTCTGTTTTGCTCTGGTGGTCACCTGACTCTATCTCTCTCAACTAATTGATTCTAAATGGGGCTGTGCTTGCTTCTACAATACCACAGTGGCTTTTTGGTTAGCAACGTAACAAGAGTAAAGACGAAATCCGGAGCGTGTTATGTCTTATTGCAATTTGTTGTCTTTTCATCGCTGGTGTTATAATGAACGTTAATCTATAGAATTGGAGCAGGTAGCCAAGACATCCCCTTGAAAGGTTCATTCTCCTCTATTTCCTTCAAGAAGATCCGAGGCGACATTGATAGACAGCCCCTTCCAGCAAGCCCTTGATTATATCTATAGCTTCATCGACTATGAAAGACAGGTACCACGTGTCCGGCAGACCTGGGACATCAGACGTGTCGAAGACTTATTCAACAGACTGGGCAATCCTCACCTGAAATCAAAGACCGTGCACATTGCCGGCAGTAAAGGTAAGGGTAGTGTCGCCGCCATGACTTCCTCTGTTCTGACTGCCGCCGGTTACAGGACTGGGCTTTACACATCTCCCCACCTTCACCTCTATAACGAGCGTATCCGCATCGATGGCAATTACATCACCAACGAAGAAATTGTCGCTCTAGTAGACAGGATAAAACCCGCCGTCGAAGCCGTGAATAAAGAAGCCACCTACGGCAACCTGACTACCTTTGAAGTCACCACAGCGCTCGGGTTCAGCTACTTTGCCGATAAGAAAGTTGATTTTCAGGTGATTGAGGTGGGGCTGGGGGGCAGGCTGGATGCCACCAATATCGTGAAGCCGGAAGTCTGTGCCATTACCTCGATTAGCTACGAACATATGGACCTGCTCGGTAACACCCTGACAGCCATCGCCACGGAAAAGGCAGGTATTATTAAGCCCGGCTGTACCGTGGTTGTCTCTCCGCAGGTGGAAGAGGCAGGACGTGTTTTTGAAGAAATCGCCCGCCAGCGGCAAGCCCGCCTAATCCGGGTAGGGAAAGATATCACATATAAAGACCTCGGTTTTGATGGTTTCAAGCAAACCTTGCAGGTAAAGAGCAGACTCGGTGACTACCGGTTGACTATCCCCCTGCTGGGTCAATATCAACTGGATAACGCTTCCGTAGCAGTGGGCGTCCTTGAGGTACTGATGGAGAAGGGATACCGCATTCCCATCCAGAAACTCACTGAAGGAATGGCAAAGGTAAGCTGGGAGGCGCGGCTCCAGGCGCTCAACCGCCGTCCGCTGGTAGTGGTAGACGGGGCGCACAACGGCGATTCCGTTCATAAACTACGGGAAGCTCTGAAACACTACTTCAGATATGATAAAGCTATTTTAATTCTGGGACTTTCCGGCGATAAGGACATGGAAGGTATTGTGGCTGAACTGGCGCCAGCTTTTGATAGAGTCATCGTGACGCGTTCCATACATCCCCGCGCCATGGCGACGGCGCCCATTGCCACCGAGTTCAGAAAGCATGGTATTGAAGCTCAGCAAAC
The DNA here is from genome assembly GCA_030654965.1 of Dehalococcoidales bacterium. Classification (GTDB taxonomy): domain Bacteria; phylum Chloroflexota; class Dehalococcoidia; order Dehalococcoidales; family Fen-1064; genus JAURWL01. The sequence continues at coordinate 4,975 of JAURWL010000047.1, forward strand.
CGATGATATTTCCATCGCCCTGCCGATGGCGCTGAAGATGGCAGGAGAAAAAGACCTGATTTGTGTTACCGGTTCACTATTTGTTGCCGCCGGCGCAATTGAGCAAGCGATGATACTGGGATTGAAGACCTAGAAAGATTTGGATTATTTTATGACAAAAAAACCAAAAGAGGGTAATGGGGATGGTCTAGCCGCGCGGCGGTTAAGACAAGATTGGACGCAGGGGAGCATTTTCAAAAATCTCCTGCTTCTATCCTGGCCAATGGCTATTACCCAATCCCTGATGACCCTCGGACCGACTATCGATATGATATGGGTGGGTAAACTGGGGGCTACTGCCATCGCCGCTGTCGGCGTATCCGGAGTAGCTGTCCAGCTAGCGCAGGGTGCGATGATGGGGCTGACCGCTGGTATGCGTGCTCTTATCGCTCGCTCCATTGGTTCCAAAGACATGGAAACCGCTAATCGCGTGGCTCAACAGGCTATTGTTGTCTCTATGATTTACTCCATTCTCATTGCATTTATCGGTATTTTCTTTTCTGAAGAGATTATAAGACTAGTAACCCAGAATCCCGATATCATCAGTATGGGCGCAGTATACTTACGCATCCAGTTTATCGGTGGCGCCACTATGTCCTTCCGGATGATGATGGATAGTATCATGCAGGCTTCGGGCGACTCAATGAACCCGATGCAGATTGCTATTGTCTTCAGGATTTTTCACATCGCTCTCTGTCCTTTCATGATTTTCGGTTGGTGGATTTTCCCCAAGCTGGGCGTGAGCGGCGCCGCTTATACCAGCGTTATCTCGCAGACTCTCGGCGTTGTTCTTGGACTGAGAGTACTCTTCGGCGCCAAGTCGCGGTTAAGGTTGAGCTTTAAAGGCTTCAGATTTGATATTAGTATTATCTGGCGTATCGTACGTATCGGTTTCCCGGCTCTAATTGCAGGTATACAGAGGAACCTGAACCAATTCATACTCCAGAGATTTCTGGCACCCTTCGGCACCATTGTTCTGGCGGCACATACCATCGCACAGAGACTAGAAATGCTGATTCTTATGCCAGCAATGGCTATCGGGATGGGAGCAGGGGTACTTGTCGGGCAGAATCTGGGTGCAAAACAACCGCAACGTGCAGAGAGAAGCGCCTGGCTCGCAGTGGGGCTGGTGGAGGTTTTTGCCATCCTTGCATCGGCGGTGCTATTTTTTTGGTCGACACCAGTCATCCGCATTTTTAATAGCGACCCGGCATTGGATGAAACAGCCAAACAGTTCCTACACATTGCTATTGTCGGTTGGCTTCTCATCGGTTTTATGTTTGTTTTGATGAACAGTCTGCAGGGAGCCGGAGACACCGTTCCCACCATGATTATCAGTATCATCACCACATGGCTTATCACCATTCCATTCGCGTACTTCCTCCCGAAGTGGACAAATTGGGGTGTCATCGGCATACGCTGGGCAATGACCGCCAGCACCGTGGTTGGAGGACTGGCTAACGTTATCTACTTCCGCACGGGCAAGTGGAAAACACGCAGGGTATAATAAGTAAACTGAGCTGGGGTTCCAATCAAAGATGTCTATTTTCTATCCCGTCGGTGTAATGTATTTGAAACTGTTGTCTCCGGTGCAATTGAACAAGCAATGGTACTGGGATTGAAACTTTAGAAGTCAGGGGGAATAATCATTAGACCAAATATGCCGCCAGGTGGTGGACCCGGTGGGATGATGAGGGGACGTGACTGGACGCAGGGCAGTATTTTTAAAAACCTCCTGCTTCTTTCCTGGCCTATGGCTGTTACCAATACCCTGATGATGCTCGGTCCCACCATCGATATGATATGGGTTGGGCAGTTGGGCTCCGGGGCAATTGCAGGTGTTGGCGTCGCTGGCACGGCTGTACAGCTGGTAATGGGCGCTATGATGGGTCTGACAGCTGGAATGAGAGCGCTCATCGCGCGTTTTATCGGGGCTAAGGATGTTGATAGCGCTAACCGTGTCGCCCAGCAGGCATCAGTAGTCACAGCAATCTACGCCATTTTAATGGCAATCGTCGGTGTTTTTTTCTCGGAAGAAATTGTCGCTATGGTTGGTGTCAAACCGGAAGTCGTCAAAGCAGGGGCGGCATATCTCCGTATCAATTTCATCGGCTCTGCGCCGATGGCATTTCGCATGATGATGGACAGTGTAATGCAGGCTTCAGGTGATGCGATGAACCCGATGAAAATCGCTCTTATCTACCGGGTCATTCATATCGCGCTTTGTCCGTTCCTTGTCTTCGGCTGGTGGATATTCCCTCAGCTTGGTGTTAGTGGCGCCGCCTGGACAAGTGTTATTTCTCAGTCTGTCGGAGTATTACTGGGTATAGGGGTATTATTCGGTGAACGTTCGAGTTTAAAACTAAGCCTGCGAGGCTTTCGCTTCGACCTCGACATCATCTGGCGTATTGTCCGCATTGGATTCCCAGCGCTCATATCTGGTATACAGCGAACACTAAATCAGTTTTTCCTGATGATATTTATGGCTCCATTCGGTACGATTGCAGTGGCATCACATACAATTTCCCAGAGGATTGAAATGTTCCTGTTCATGCCGGCAATGGCTCTGGGTATGGGAGCGGGCGTCCTGGTGGGACAAAACCTCGGAGCAAATCAGCCAGAGCGGGCGGAGAAAAGTACCTGGTTAGCTGTGGCGATTGTGGAAGCTGTTGCTCTGCTTGCCTGCGTGGCTATACTTATCTGGACGAGCCCCATCATCCGCATCTTTAATAACGAGGCTGGACTGGTAAAAACGGCGGGTGAGTACCTCCTCATTGCACTACCTGGTTTTGCCACGGTTGGTTTTATGATGGTACTGATGAATGCTACCCAGGGAGCCGGTGATACGGTGCCCATGATGATAATCAGTATTGTGACAACGTGGGTAATTACTATTCCGCTGGCATATTTCCTCCCGAAGTGGACAGACTGGGGTGTGTACGGAATACGCTGGGCGATGACTGGTAGCATGATTATCGGTGGATTGGCTAACACTATCTACTTCCGTACGGGCAAGTGGAAAACACGCAGGGTATAATGTCCCATTAGCTTGTAGCACTGAAGTATATATCTAACTCCTATCAGTGTATAATGTCTTATCACGTGTTTCTCTTTCGATTGGGGAACCAAAGTTTGGATAGAGACAAAACTAACTCACCTGCTGACATACCGAGCACAAAAAAGCCCACCCCATCATCTCAATCTCCGGGTAGAACTGGACCTGCAATTGACCTGACGCAGGGCAGTATTCCTCTGAATCTTCTTAAGCTATCCTGGCCCATGATTGTCGGCAGTAGTCTGAACATGCTCGGTCCTACTATCGATGTCATCTGGGTGGGGAAGCTGGGTTCAACGGCGGTAGCAGGGGTTGGTGTGGCGGGTATCGTTATCATGGCAATTATGTCCGCGATGATGGGGATGGTTACCGGCATGCGCGCCCTGGTTGCCCGGAGTATCGGCGCCGATGACATTCAAGAGGCAAACAACGTTGCCATACAATCCATCGTAGTAAGCGGTATCATTGCCGGGGTCATTGCGATGGCAGGTTTTTTCATGGCAACACCGATGCTCTCTTTGATGGGGCTGGAGGCGGAGGTGGTCGACGAGGGAGCCGCATACCTGCGTATGGTCTTTATCAGCGCCATTCCGATGATGCTCCGGTTTATGTGCGAAGGCAGCATGCAATCTGCCGGTGATTCCTTCCGCCCGATGACAATTACGATAGTCTACCGAGCGTTCCACATTGCTCTCTGTCCCTTTTTTATC
>JAURWL010000048.1 GCA_030654965.1 Dehalococcoidales bacterium
AGAAAAAATAGTTCCTTTTCTGCCGCCGAGCAAAAAGATGGCGATGAGGGGGTAGGTGAATAACCACATATAGGCTGTGTGGCCAATACCACCATAGGCAATTAGAAAAAAATAAAAAAATCCGGCGATGGTTGTTCCAAATAAACTGATAAAGATATAATTTTTTGTTTTTCTAAGGTATATGAAGAGCCATGCCAGAAATAAAAGAAATGCCCAATTCACTATAGCCAATCGATAATCTTGCAGAATGAATTCAACGGTGCCCAGAAGGATCAGAAAAAAACTGCCGAGAAAAATTATGAGGTTGAGTAAAAATATTTTGCGAAGCGCTTCGAGATCATAATCCGCGGGCAACCCGCTGGAAATGATATCCCAGAGCCATCGCTTTATCTTGTCTGATTTTTTGATTTTATTCTTTTTCGTGGGTAGAGCAGCCATATCGTCCTGACTGACTTGCATGGTTTACAGCAATTCACGGTGAACCATGAAACCCGCTAATATCAACAAATTTGCTAATCGGTTTTCGCGATGTTTTTATCGACTTTTTTCCTGAATAAACTATGTGCCTCAAACCCCCAAAAAGCCATATAACTTATTGAAATAGTTATAAATAAAAAAATCTAGAGTTTTGATTGCTTATGTTGTACCTTCTATATCAACATCATCAATATAGAGGGTACCAAGTGAAGCCCAAAAAACATTTCAGCAGCTTAATAAAAACCATCTCCCAGCGGGTTCTTCAGATTAAAGATACTCGCCAGGAAGCAAAGGTCAGTCATGAAATCCATGACTGCTGCATGAGCGGTTTGGCGATGATGTTTTTTCAAGACCCTTCAATGCTTGAATTTCAAATGCGCCTTCAAAAACAAAATAATATCAATAATTTAAAAACAATGTTCGGGGTCAGTTCGATTCCAAAATCAACACAATTGAGAGATGTCATTGACATCATCCCGTCCCAGTCATTTGATCCGATATTCTCCGACTTTTTCCGCGCTTTACAAAGAGACAAACAGCTTGAAAAATTTCAGTTCTTAAACGGAATGTATCTGATACCGATTGATGGTACGCAATATTTCTCTTCCGGCGTGATCTCCTGCCCCAGTTGTTTAATAAAAAACCACGGAAACGGCGACATAACTTATTCTCATCAGGTTATCGGCGCTGCAATTGTTCATCCGGGTCTGCGACAAGTCATTCCCCTGGCTCCGGAACCGATACACAATATGGATGGCCGCATCAAACAGGATTGTGAACGCAATGCCGGTAAGCGGCTGCTAAAAAAAATCCGGGTAACCCACCCCAGGCTTAAAATCATCATCGCCGGAGATGGTCTATACGCTAATTATCCTTTTATCGATGAGCTCAGAATAAACGGAATGTCATTCATCCTGGTTGCAAAACCAGGTGATCATGTGTTTTTATTCAAGTGCTTATCGATACTCAAGCAACAGGACAAAATCCATACGCTTGAATTTAATGACACAAAAGGGCGCCGCCACATCTATGAATGGGTCAATGGCATACCGTTAAATGAATCCCGGCAGGCTGACAACGTCAATTACCTTGAATATACGCTCATTGCTGATGACGAGGTCGCCTTCCACGGCAGTTGGGTAACCGACATCCCGGTTGATCAGGCGAATGTCGAAATGCTCGTCAAAGGCGGCCGCGCCAGGTGGAAAATTGAAAACGAAAATTTCAATACCCTTAAAAATCTGGGATATCATGCGGAACACAATTTCGGCCACGGCAGTCAGCATGCGTCTTTAAATTTTTTTCTGTTTACGCTGTTAGCATTTTTTGTGCATCAAATTCTTGAACTCACAGACCCGCTATTTCAAAAATGCAGAAGCGAATTCAGCTCCCGCAAAGAATTCTGGAATCAATTGCGCTGCACGATCAGGGTACTTGTGTTCAGCAGTTTTGAAGATTTGCTGAGATTCATCATATCCCCCCCGGAAGAGGCAATGCCGCCACCTTAATTTTTTTGCCATCCCTCAAAACTTGATCCATTTATTTCCGGATTTTTAATCTGTTCGCATTGCTGTTTTCAAATTCCGGCCACACAATCCGAAAAAACAAAGTTCAGGCCGTCTTCAGCATAAAAAAACCTCGCCTTTACAATTTCGCTCCGCCAGTCCAAAATTTTAGCCGTGAAAATGGTAATCAAGTTCAAAAACTATTAGTCACCGTGAATTGCTGGTAAAAGTGCTGAAAGAAACCTGGCGGTTAGAATTCCTATTCTTGTTTCAAACCCGCTTCGGGCTGTGCCGGTTTCAAGACGCAAAGCTATCCCCTCTCAGCGAGCGAAGCGAAAAAGGTGGGCATCGCGATTTGTTCGGCTGATAAAATAGTCTCGGATGATCTCGGCAGCTATGACGCTGAACGTAATGCCATTCCCACCGTAACCCAGCGCAAAATAGACTTGTGGAAACCGGGGATGGGCACCGATATAAGCAAGGCCGTCTTTCGTTTCGCCGAAAGTGCCTGCCCAGGAATATGCTACTTCGAACGGCAGGTCCGGAAAAAGCCGCCCGAACTTTTTCACCAGGGTTCGGGTCTTTTGAGAAATCAGAGCATCCCGGCGCTTCGCATTCACGAAGTTTTCGTCTTCGCCGCCGACAATAACACGCCCTTCGGTGGTGGTCCGCAGATAGAGGTAAGGCGAGCCGCTTTCCCAAATGAGGCACTGTTGATGCCATCCTGAAATCTCAGGGAGCGGTTCACTGATAAGCGCATAAGTGCTCTTCAAGATTCCAGCCTCGACGTTAAGGAGGACTTTTGACTCGAACCCAGCCGCAATAACGGCCCGGCGGGCGGTTATCTGGCAACCATTGTGCGTGGTGATGCGAACTCCGCGTCGGATTTCTTCCAAAAATGACACCCTCGTGCGGTCGTAAACCTCCAGGCTCGCGCGCTTCCCCGCTGCCAGAAGACCGTGAGTCAGGCGGTGCGGATCGACCTGGCCGCCGTCTTTGGAAAAGAGAGCGGCGGGGCGCGAGAAAGGAAAGCGAGCCTGAACCGCGGCCGCATCGTAAAACTCCAACTCGATTCCCATTTTCCGGCGCAGTTCAAATTCCTCTCGCAGTTCGG
>JAURWL010000064.1 GCA_030654965.1 Dehalococcoidales bacterium
GCAATCGCAGAAGAATGGACTGCTACTGATGTAAACTTCATTCGCACGCTAGCTCGCAGCATGCCTAAGCGTTGTCAAGCTGTTATCGATGCGAAAGGAGATCATACAAAGTATTGAAAGTTACTTTTGTCAAAGCCTGTATGTGAATTAGAATTTGAACAATTTGTCTTTCGACGCAACAGTCACTGATTTGCAGGTATTAGGGTGAGTGCTCGAAACGAAGTCGTTCCATGATAGCACGACTTTGCGCTGACAGAAACTGGTTATCCAAGAGTCCGGATTGACCCACGGATTGACCCATTGGTCGCTGCAACGTCCGTTGAAGTTCTTCAGAAGGATGATGAGCTTGTCGCTGAGGAGTGTGAATGGGTGAATGATAGCGCGAGGAACGTGACTGGCTTGAGACGTCAAGTCCAGCGAGAAGAGCCTCCAATTCTTGATTGGGCTGCGAGGAATGGGACGCAGCTGCAGCTACACGAGGTAAGAACGGAGAAACAAACGGACTGGATGCAGGGTGGGGTGAGGAGTCGAACGGACGAGGCCAACGATGGATGAGTCGGTTTGGGTATCAATGGCACCAGAGTCTCAACGAAGCCACGGATCTGCGCATCGGTGTTGTGGCGTTGCAGCAGGCTCAAGAGGTCGCTGCAGGTTGGTGCGCGAGGTCCTTTGAGCTTGAGATCGAAGAGCTTGTCAGCGATGGTTGCCGCAAACATCCACCAGTCGTGCGTTGCATCCGCTTTCCATCCACCGCTCGTATGCCTTCGCTTGGATGCATGATCTTGTCCCGCATCCTCGCATTCAAGATCGACAGGAATGAACGGGAGCGTCGTCTCCATCGCACGCTCATTGAACTCTGTCGCGCTGCCGAAATCACCGAGATAGAAGCGCCCCTGTCGCACGAAGACATTGGAAGGCTTGATGTCCATATGAGCGAAATGCTGCGAGTGCATGGTCTTGATGGCGGTGCTGATGTCGAGAATCATTCTCGAGATCAAACGAAGATTACCTTGAAGAGGAAGCACCTCAGCGGTGTGCGGAAACATGGGCATGATGGCGAGAAGTGCTCCACTTCGCCTTGCGTAGAGCTGGAACGGTACGAGATGATGCGCGTCGTCGAAGAACTTGAGTCCATCTGCGACTTCCTGGTACTTGACTGCCTCTCGGCTCTCCAAGATTTTGATCACCTTTTCTTCCCCGTCCGATGTGATGCAGCTCGAGATCGTCGTGCCGTAGAGAGCTCCAACTGGCGCGAATCCCTCCACGCGCAGCTGAGCAACAGTGGTGGTCGACGGAAGTTCTTTGACTTCATCATAGAGTCGAAGCGCCGCGTCCGGATCCTGGTTGTCCACAGCCAGCAACACTCGATTCGTGAAATCCCGCTCGATCCTGAGCATCACCTTGTTGTCGAGCTCATTGGCGGCCAGTCGATATAACCCCAGCTTCTTGTCGGACAACAGCTCAGCAAAGCGCTTTTTACGCTTTGGGACTAAAGAAAGGCAGAGGAAGACGCACACGCACTTATCAGCAAGCGTCGCTCGCTCACACCGCTATGACATGCGGCGATGGCTGACCTGAGAGAGCAGAGAGAGAGAGAGAGAGAGAGAGAGAGAGAGAGAGAGAGAGAGAGAGAGAGAGAGAGAGAACGAGAGAGAGAGAGAGAGAGAGAGAG
>JAURWL010000040.1 GCA_030654965.1 Dehalococcoidales bacterium
TAGATGCCGTCACCACGCTAAATCCTCGCGCGATGCACCATCCACCGCCGCGCCACATCCTTCTATTACTCACTCCCGCCTTACCACGGCCACTACTGTCTCATCGCTCTCTCCAACCACTGTCGAACATGAATCGAATCCCGCGTGAGCCAACTCGAACTAGAAGGTCGCTGAACGTCGCGATCGACGTTGCGCGCAGCGGGCACATTATTGCACGTGCCGGCGGAGCTCGGATCCATACACTACGAGTAGCTACAGGCTGCAGTTTCGAACACATTGTCAGCGTTCGATCGCGAGAAGAAATGCGATCGATATCCGCGCTCGTGCTCGATCGAGCTCGCGTGCAATTGTTTGCGCGCTAGCGCTGCTAGCTGCGACGCGACCAGAGTGAACGTTGAACAGTGTGACTATCGGTGTAAATGTATGACATTTGCTAACTTAGTTCCGCTCAATATTGTTCCGGGTGCAGCAGTTTATGCGCCGCTTGTGCATCTTCCTCCGTGAGTATCGGTTTCGGTTTCCCATCCGCTCCTCTCGCAAAGTCGCGTCGCATGACTGTGTACTCATGCGCATACACTTCGCACGTCTCGATCGTTCGGAATGCGAGTTTCTTATACGTCTGCTGCAAGTGTTGCGTAATCAGCCAACAACTCTCAAATCCCCAGTTTTCACATCTGCGTACGAGTGCTTCCACGAGTACTTTGACGAGGCCACGACCGCGAAACGGAGGGAAGATGTACAACGATGCCAACCAAGGTCGAGTACCGTGATAATGAAAACCGGCGGGAGTGTCCTCCGTCAATAACTGTGCAGTACCGGCGAGTTGACCGTCGATCAGCACGACGTATGTCGAATTGAGTTGATCTCTGTTCAGTTGATCCCGCGAGATTTCTTCGATCGCCTGCTCGAGTGTGCGCATGGAATAATATTCGACATAGATTCCCTTCCACTCGTTCCAAATCGCTTCGACTACCGCCGGTACGAACTGAGTGTGATCGGCGAGATACGCGATCTGAATCGGATCCGATGGATCGCACAGAGGCAGAGTTGAAGGACGAGGTGGAAGAGGGTTGATCACGACGGCGCGCTCAGATGCGGATGCGGATGCGGATGCGGATGCGGATGCGGATGCGGATGCGGATGCGGATGCGGATGCGGATGCGGATGCGGAAGAAGAAGCAGCTGAAGAACCAGCGCTCGCAGGTATGGTACCACCAGCGCTGGAAGTGTGTGCGCTGGACATTGTTGCGAAGGAGTGTGAATCTGTTCGAGCAGCAACACAAACAACCAACTGTCAGCAAAGCACGAACCGCACTCTTGCCTCCACTCCGCTCGCCGACTGTTGCGGATGCGTGATCCATTCGCTGTGCGGACTCTGCGCGCCGTCTACATTCGTTGACATGGCATGCACATCACGCCTGTTTCGCATGAGTTGTTGAGTGACATCTTCGTTCCACACGGTGGGTGTTGTTCGGACGATGGTGAGTGAGAGAGCGAGATCAAAGAATGATCAGGATACTGACGCCCTCCTCGCAGTTGCCATGTGCGGTACCGACTGTCCATCGCAATGGAGGAGGAGAGTGAAGTTGCGCTGCACGAGTCGGTCCGTTGTAATGCGCATCTTCCGCTACCACCGCCGACTTCAATCGTTCTCTCCGCAACGAACGATCGACCCGATACAACACGGTTCCGACCAAACTGACGCATCCGAATGCGAGTGTGAGATACACGTTGAGCAATGAAGCATCGCCGAGCATGAGCAATGATGTAATCAAAGCGGCGATGCCGCCTCCGATGGCGAGACCGACCGCTGCCAAACCAAACGCTCCTCGTTGACACGCCGCATTACAGCGTTGCATCGAGTTCATGAACTCTTCATGTCCGATGAGATGATTGAGAGCAGCGGGCAGCTCGACTGGAAATCGAAAGGACGAATCCGACTGCAGGAGGACGTGCTGTCGAATGAGCGACATCGCGGCAGGACAGGTCCAGAGAAGTGTCGGTAGGAATCGATGCAGCCAGTCGCGTGGTATTCGTGAATCTATGGTACCGCTCGCAGTCGATGTTTTCGTTCGTTCGCTTTCGTGTTGTTACGTGCTGCTATTTGTGTGGTTGGAGGCTCACTGCAGTGTTGCGCGTTGGTCGACTCACTCGTTTTGGACGATTTTTCCTCTCTGCACAACAGCACCCACTGCACACTCGATGCGATACACACACGAAACGAAACGCAGACAACAACGAGCATACGAACAATAGGTGAGGAGGAGAGACGGAATCAACGACGTGCGCACGCTGGCATACAAGTGTGTGAGACCATGATGCACTGCACTGTGAATTCGGCAGAGCGCGTTTCATTTCCCTGCGACCGCGAGCGTCGTCTCACCCGAACACACTCAACGACGAACACACGCAGTGTGAGAACAGAACAAAACAACAAGGGAACGTCGATCTGACTGCACGATGAGAGAGTGGATCTCGCACACTGCAACGTCGCTGTCGTCGCTGCTCGCTGCGGCTCAGTCAGTTGTGATCTATGAACGGACAGAGAAGGACAACAAAGCGAACAGGATCAGCTTCCAGCATGTCCGTTCAGTTCTGTGAGTGATCGGCTCGATCGCCGTGACAACAGCGAATTTCGGTCCCGCGAGTGCGATCTCGCAACGGTTGCCGACGATCGTGCGAGCGTGTGCGCTGGCAGTTGGTCTCTCACTGGCGAAGAAACTGTTGGCGACCATCAAATTGAGCTCAACGTTGAGGAACGCGTCTTACATGGATCAATGTGACAATCAGCTCACACTATCTACTCTGTGATTTTGCAGAATTCTCGCTGCTTTTATCAGCGTCCATCGTACATCGACACCTGCCGCGCAGGCGATCTAAAGGAGTTCACTAGCTCATCTTCGCCTGCCATTTCTACATTCCTTCGCTGCTGAATAATCTATATCCCTCCGGACCGCATCATGTCGACCGATCCGGCTGTTCCGATCGCGAAGGGCTATTACGCCGAAGCAGCGATTATGGGCGTGACATGCGCCATTCTTTGGGGATTCATGATCACACAAATGCTCGTGTATCGCTTTACTCCTCGGCGTCGATGGGTCGGAACTAAAACAAATATGCTCGTGTGTGGATTCGTCGCAC
>JAURWL010000067.1 GCA_030654965.1 Dehalococcoidales bacterium
CGTCGACTGAGCTCCCTTCGGGCCGCTTCGCTGGCTCCACTCGGATAACTCCACATTCGCTGCGCTAGCAAAAGCTGCGCCCGCTTTGCTGCGCCCTGCATATCCGTGTAGTGGCGGCTGTCGCCTAAGAAATTGTCCCCACTTGTTTGGCTGCATCTCCAGCACGGCATTGAATCAGAGTGTCAATCTTGCACCATCCTCTTCCTCATTGGCTGGGCTACGCACATGTGTAGTAGTTGCAGTCGTGCGAGTGTTGCTGTTGCGGTGCAGCACGAGCGTGCAGAGAGCTGCACCGACCGGCCAGCCGCCCGCAATGCCACTCATTCGCCACCCGCCTCTGCTCGCACCCGCGATAACTGCAGCAGCCCATCCAGTGCACAGTAGGAGAGCGGCACACAACCCGAACACACGCGCGCAGTGACGTCTGCGCGCGTGCTGCAGTCCACGCGCTACAGGTCGCCAGCATGAGTTTCTCATTGCACGCTGAGGCCGACGCTCCAGTACCTCGCCGCGGCGAGAGAGTGCGGCAGGAGCCCATCCGACTGCAAGCAGAGCAAGAAGGCGAGGCACTCTCTCGTGACGAGGCGGCCGATGTAGAGGCGGCGCTGCTGCTGTCACTGCAGGAGGATGACGAGAAGGGTGAGGATGCGGTGGACATCGCAGCTGCCTCCTCAGAGGAGGAGGACTCCTCAGACGAAGAGGAGGAAAAGAAAGCTGCACCCGCAGCACCAGGCGAGTGGCACACGCCTGCACCTCTGCGTGAGCCGCCTCAGATGGCCCGTCACATCGCCGTTGGTGCGCCGATGCGACTGCCAGCGCCGGTCAGTCGGCTGAGCCTCCTGCAGCTCTTCCTCACGCCTGACCTCATCACGTCGTGGGCACAGCTGTCCAATGCTGCTGCTGGTGCAGCATGGCCCCCGACCGACTCGTACGAGCTACTGGCTTTCATTGGTGTGCACATCTTCATGGGTATCGACTCGCTGCCAGAGCGTCGCATGTACTGGCAGTCCGACACCCGCCACCCGACAGTCGCCGCAGTGCTGAGCCGCGACCGATTTGAGTCCATCACTCGCTTTCTGCGTGTGAGCCCACCAGAGGCTGATGCTGCTCCACGCAACCCTTTCAGCTTTGTGCGCGCATTCATCGACTCGCTCAACCATTCCTTCCCTCGCCACTGGAATCCGAGCCGCCATCTGGCCTTGGACGAGAGCATGGTCAGCTTCAGAGGGCGCAGCGACATCAAGCAGTTCGTGCCTGGCAAACCACACCCCCACGGCTACAAGATCTGGGTGCTGGCCAACGAGAACTACATGCTGCAGCTGCAGTTGTACCAGGGAAAGGCCGCAGCTGGACCTTCGATTCACGACATGGTGCTGCAGCTCACTCAACTCTACCGCAACAACAATCACGTGCTCTACATCGACACTCTCTTCACTTCTCCAACACTGGTGGCCTCTCTCTTCAACGTCGGCATACGGGTGTGCGGATCCGTGAAGCGCAACCGCATCGGCATGCCTTCGACAGCCACACTCAGACCCGCACAGCTCGCTGCGATCCCACGAGGCGCTCACATGCAGATGCAGCGCGACAGTGTCACCCTCTGTGCCTGGCGCGACAAGAAGCTCATCCTGCTACTGTACAACCACATGGATCCCAACCGGCTCACTACTATGCAGCGCTGGGGCGAGGATGGTGCAATCTATCAGCTCGGCTGCCCGCAGGCCATCCGCGATTATTTCCATCACGCCCGCGCTGTCGACGTCATCAATCAGCTGCACTATTCCTACCTGCCAGGCAGGAAGAGCCGCAAGTGCTGGACGCGCCTGGTATGGTGGCTCATCGACATCTGCATTCTCAACGCATTCAGACTCTGGCAAGTGCAGCATCCCGACGAGTCGCATCTCACCTTCCGCCTGCAGCTCGCTCACGAGCTCATGGAATGCCTGCCGCCCGAACGGAGGCCACAGCGGTCAGCACACTCGGCCCCCGGTGGCACATCACTGGCTCGGGAGCACTACTCGGAGCGCTCGCAGGCGCGAGGGGACTGCGTGCACTGCAGTCGTCGGCCGGACGGCAGAGTCACAACTCAACATGTTTGCGCCAAGTGCGGCGTGCACCTGTGCATCGGCGCATGCTTTGCCGCGTATCACTCTTGAGTATTATGTCCCCTCTACGCATACATGTCCCCACCATGGATCGACTCTCATGCGCTCGACCGAGGCAGCACTTGAAAAAGTTCGGGCACATTTATGTGCCCAGCCGGCATAAAACGGATATGCATATGTATACAGTGGACGCCAAAAGTATTTACCGCTTCATTTCGCCGATCTCTCTCCATGAGGATTTCGAATCGTATAGTCATTCATGCACGCATAAATAGCTGAGGTGGTATGGAGGTGTGATACAGCAATGGTG